>NZ_CP022387.1:2516755-2831350 GCF_002302635.1 Capnocytophaga stomatis | reverse complement strand
TATTGATTAAAAAGTCAAAATATTCTTTGCACTTAATCAGAAATTAAGTCCTTTACTTGTTGCTCTTTTCAAAAAAACATATAAATTTGCGAGAATTAAATAAACACACACCAAAATGTCACTTTCTCGAGGAAGCAAAATTGTGAATAAATTTTGAATAAAAAAAATGATTTAACTCTTGCTTTTTTCATTTTTTTTTACAAGAGAAGAAAGTTAAACTTTGTTAATACAAAAACACCCCCTGAATATGAAAGAATTATACTTTGACTACACTTTAAGAACCCGCTATGCTGAAACTGACCAAATGGGAGTTGTTTACTACGGTAACTACACTCAGTATCTGGAATTAGGGAGAGTAGAATGGCTTAGGGAACTCGGGATTTCATACAAAAAGTTAGAGGAAGAGGGAATTATGCTACCTGTGGTTTCTCTGCAAATAAACTATAAAAAACCGGCCTTTTACGATGAGTTAATTACCATCAGAACAAAATTCAAAAATGTCACTTCAAGCAAAATAGAGTTTGATTATGAGATAATTAACGAAAAAGGAGAAGTGATTTCAACGGCAAATACAACTTTGGTTTTCGTTGATACCAAAACTTGGAAACCAACCCGTTGCCCCGAGAAAATTATAAATCTTATCGAAGCTAAAAAGATAAATTAATTGTTCATATCTTTACTTGCTTCAAACAGAAATTTTTTCTCTTTTTCAGTTAAACTTGCGTATCCACTGGTGCTAATTTTATCTAATAAAATATTAACTTTATGCTGTTTTAATTTTTGAGAATCGCTCAAACCGCCATTTGATTTTAAAGGTTTTACGATTTTTTCAGAAACATTATTTTCTGTTAATTTAACTCTTTTTTGCTTTTTGACTCGGATTGGGTTTCTTGCTAAAATTCCTATAAAATATCCTGTAAAAGCCCCTCCTAAGTGGACAATTTTTCCTCCAGGATTTGATGAAATTTGAACAATATCATATAGTATTAAAAACAACACTATCATCCATAATTTCATTGGAATAGAAAAAAACAAATACACCGTGTACTTAGGAACAATTACAGCAACAAACACTAACAAAGCCATAATTGCCCCCGATGCACCCAACAAAATAGAACCATCGAACAAAAGAGGAAATAGCGTATCTATCAACAAAAATGACATTCCGCTGAAAATAATTCCGGCACAATAAACTCTGATAAATTGCTTTTTATTGAATAAATTGAAGAATATTCGCCCCGTAAAAAATAATATCAACATATTCCAAAATAAATGCTGAAAACCAGCGTGAAAAAAGGAATAAGTAATTATTGTCCAAGGTTTTGCAAAAAATTCTTTTATGCTTTGAGGTAAGCCTATCCAGTTGTTAATTTGATATTGTGAAAGCCCAACCAGATTTGTAAGCAAATGGATAATTACAAAAAATAAGACGTTAAGCAGAATAACTTTTTCTGCAAAATTTAATTTTCGTATTTGAAATTTTTGTAACAATCGGCTGTAGGTAACGACTTAAAAATCAGAGATTAACCATTTATGGCAACAACTTGAATATTAGGATTTTGTAGTTGTTCCTTCAAAATTGATTCGATACCATTTTTCAATGTTTGTGTTGATGAAGGACAACCACTACAAGCTCCTTGCAAAACAACTTCAACCAAATGAGTATCAGAATTGTACGAAATAAAATCAATATTTCCACCGTCAAGAGTTACCGCTGGTTTTATATATTGGTCGAGAATTGAAACTATTTTCTGAGAAGTTATATCCGTAGTAATAATTCTATTTTCTTTCTTTTCCTCTTTTTCTATTCGCTTTTTAATCCCTCCGGATAAAATAACAGTATTTCCTTGAACAAGGTAATTTCGAATAAATTCTCGCAATTCCATTACCACATCATACCAATCAACAACATCGTGTTTGGTTATTGAGATGTAATTATTATCCAAAAAAACTTCTTTTACAAAAGGAAATTTGAAAAGAGCACTTACAAGTGGAGCATCTTTAGCCTCGTCACTACTTTTGTATTCGAAAATTTCAGGAACTAACTGCTTATTCACCACAAACTTCATTACCGCAGGGTTAGGCGTACTTTCTGCATAAACAGTTACGGGATTCTTTACTTCTGCTGAATCATTAGTAATCAACTCTTTACCAGATTTGATATATTCCAAAACTTGCTCAGCTACTTCCTCTTGCACATCCTCCCACTCTACTATCGGATAGCGTTTCAATGCGATAAAATTACTTGAAATATAAACAGTTTTTATAAAAGGCAAATAAAAAAGTTGCTTGGCTAAAGGAGAATTTTTAGCTTCATCAATATTTTTAAATTCGTAACTTCCTTTTACTAAAGCTTTTGAAACTTCTAATTTTATAATTTCAGGATTATTTGTAGTTTGTATGGAAAGTGTTATATCTGTCATTTCGAATAAATTTCGGCAAAACTATTCATTTTTTTGCTCTTCCGAAAATTATTACAGAAAAATTTAACAGACATCTTTATAAACTCTCTTTAGTTGTTCAATTTTTTCCACAAATCCCAAATCACAATTCCCGCACTTACCGAAATATTTAGGGAATGTTTCGTTCCGTACTGCGGAATTTCGATAACTCCGTCACAGGCAGAAACTACTTCTTGTTCCACTCCTTTTACCTCATTTCCAAATATAACCGCGTATTTTACGTTTGGCTCGGGCTGAAAATCATTAAGCATTACAGACTTTTCGGCTTGCTCAATGCCGATAACATAAATTCCTTGCGATTTCAGGCGTTCCACCACCGAAATCGTATTTTCAACATATTCCCAATCCACGCTTTCAGTAGCTCCGAGTGCCGTTTTGTGAATTTCTTTGTTCGGAGGAGTTGCAGTTATACCACAAAGAAATATTTTTTCAATCAAAAAAGCATCACAAGTCCTGAAAACAGAACCTATATTATTCAAACTCCGCACATTATCCAAAATTACAATTAACGGTGTTTTGGTTGCTTTTTTAAATTCATCTATCTCCAATCGTTCTAATTCACTATTTGCTAATTTTCGCATATTTTTTCTCGTAAAAAATTATAAACGACTTACTTTGTCCACTCCTTTCAAGGTTTTCAAATCTTGCATTAATTTTTTCAAAGTAGCGTTGTTATTAACTGTAATTGAGACCTTTCCGTTAAACATATTTCCTTCCGCATCAATGTTAATATTGGTCAATTTTACAAATTTATTTTCGGAAATTACCCGTGAAATATCTCCTACCAAACCATCACGGTCTAAACCGCTAATCCGAACGGCAACTTTAAATTCTTGCTCTTCCGATTTTATCCATTTAGCGGGCATAATCCGATAAGCATAGTTCGATTGCATTGAAATGGCATTCGGACAATTCTTTTTATGAACCTTAATTCCTTCATTTATAGTAATAAAACCAAAAATAGAATCACCGGGAATTGGGTTACAACACTTAGCAAAGGTATAATCCAATGATTCTTCTTCCTTGCCAAAAACGATGCTGTCATAATGCTCGTTCGGAGTGTGAATAATCTCTTCCGTTGGCTTTTTGTTTGTAGTAATTTTGCTCTTAAAAAAGTTAAAAAACGAACTTCTTTTTGAAGCAAAATCACGCAACATTTGGTTGGTAATTTCTCCCGTACCTACCTGATAGAAAACATCCAAACTCGTTTTAGTTTTGAAGTGACTAACTAATTCATTCACAACATCTTCTGTAAGAATTACTTTGAGCTGTTTTAACTTTCTCATCAACAATTCTTTTCCTTCGGAAGCAACAATTTTGACTTCCTCTTTCAAAGCTGATTTTATCTTATTTCGAGCTTTGGCAGTTGTTGCATAATTCAGCCAGTTTTTATTTGGTTTTGCATTTTCGGCTGTGATTATTTCCACTTGGTCACCGCTTCTTAGCACGTGGCTTAACGGAACAAGTTTGTTATTTACCTTTGCCCCACGCGTTTTCATTCCCACCCCCGTATGGATGTAAAAAGCGAAATCCAAAGGAGTTGCCCCTTTTGGTAAAGATTTTATTTCCCCATTGGGAGTAAAAACGAAGATTTCTTTGGCATACAAATTCAGCTTGAAATCCTCCACGAAATCAACCGCATTGCCTTCGCTTCCTTCTAAAACTTCTTGCAAACGATTGAGCCACTCTTCAATACCTGCCTCTTTCTGGCTTCCGTGTTTGTATTTGAAGTGAGCCGCATAACCTTTTTCTGCAATTTCGTGCATACGTTCGCTGCGGATTTGCACCTCTACCCAACGCCCTTTAGGCCCCATAACTGTGATGTGCAACGCTTCATAACCTGTTGATTTTGGGGAAGATATCCAATCTCGTAAACGTGTAGGATTCGGACGAAAGTGGTCTGTTACAATGGAATATATTTTCCAAGCCAAGAATTTCTCTTCCTCAGGAGAACTTTTATAGATAATTCGTATGGCAAATTTATCGTAAATTTCCTCAAAAGTAACATTTTGAGCCTCCATCTTTTTATAAATAGAATAAATCGATTTCGGACGACCTTTAATGCGATAATCTATTTTTTGGCTGTTAAGCGAAGATTCTATTATTTTGGTAAAAGACTCAATATAAGATTTTTGCTCCTCTTTGGATTCTTCCATTTTACCAAGAATACTGTAATAATATTCTGAATCCGTGTATTTTAAGCCTAAATCTTCTAATTCGGTTTTAATATTGTAAAGACCAATACGATGAGCCAACGGAGCGTAAATATACAATGTTTCGGAAGCTATTTTGGCTTGTTTGTGTTCTGCCATCGAATCCATCGTTTGCATATTGTGCAGTCTGTCAGCAATTTTGATGATAATCACACGAACGTCATCATTCATTGTCAGAAGCAACTTTCTAAAATTTTCCGCCTGCAACGAAACATCATTTTCACGGCTGAGATGCGAAATTTTTGTAAGTCCTTCCACAATATGAGCTACGGTTTTCCCAAAAAGACGCTCCATATCTTCCACCGTGTAGTCAGTGTCTTCCACTACATCGTGCAACAAAGCCGCCGCGATAGAAACTGCATCCAATCCTATCTGAGAAGCAACTATTTTTGCAACAGCAATCGGGTGAAAAATGTAGGGTTCTCCACTTTTTCTTCGTTGGTCTTTATGAGCATCAACTGCTGTATCGAAAGCCAAACGAATAAGTTTTTTGTCTTCCTCCGTAAGAGTTTGATAACTAATACTTAAAAGCTCTTTGTATTCTCTTGCAATCGCTTTGTTTTCTTCCTCTAAATCAAGTCTCCATTCCATAGCATCAAACGTATTTTTTCTTATATTAATTTTTTATGAGGAAATTATTGCTTTCTACCCTTTTTGTAAAGGATTGATGTATAATTTCCACCGCACTCCGCAAAATTATATAAAATAATGATTCTATTTACATTTTTTATACATTTTTTTATTATAATTTTGCATCCGAATAGTTTGAATTATTTGCCTATGTTTAAAGCTCCTTTTTCCTTTAAGGGACGCATTCGAAGAAAAGAATACGGATTAACTATCATAATTTTTGTCGTTTGTTACATTATAACAAACCTAATTATCATTTTATCTGAAGGAATTTGGGTGATATTCGCCTTTTTTCTATTTTTAATTTCTCTTTATTTTCTCATAGCACAATCTGCAAAACGAAGTCACGATTTGGGATATAGTGGTTGGTTTCAAATTATTCCTTTTTATTACTTATTTTTGTTGGCTTCTGACGGAAGTGTAGATGCAAACAAATACGGAAATTCACCTAAAAATAACCTTATGAAATTTATGGAAGAACAAAAAATTGAAAAAGACAAAAAACAAGAAGAATACAATAAAGAATATAAAAATAAAGCGTTCAAAAACAAGCAATTTCGTTACAAAAAAGATTATAAAAACTGATGAAAAAAATCTTATTTTTCCTCAAAAATAACTTCAAAAACCAAGCTCCAGTTTTTTCCTGTAATAAAGAATGTTTTGCGACCAGAATGATATGCTATTCCGTTTAAAACATCTAATTCGTCAATTTGCTCTACTTTTTCTTTTAATCCGCGAACGTCAATTATTCCCTCAATCGCCCCGTTTTCAGGATTAATTATCATAATGCCGTCTTTCTGATAGGTATTTGCATAAATTTTTCCGCCAACCCATTCAAGTTCGTTAGCATTGGAAAAAAGTGATTTATCAGTGCAGAGTTGTATAAAATACTCTTCCTCAAAGGTTTCCGAATTCAGAATCCATATTTTTTCTGAGCCATCGCTTTTGTAGAATTTTTTACCATCGTGACAAATTCCCCAACCTTCTTTACTTTTTCCGTACTTAAAACTTCCTGTTTGTTTTAAGTCAAAATCATAAATTAGTCCCGTATTTTCTTGCCACGTCAATTGAATTATTTTTCCGTTAAAAGCAGTTGTTCCTTCACCGAAATATTGTGGATTCAAGTTGATATTTTTATAAACTTCACCTGTAAAAACATTCCATTTTTTCAAAGAAGATTTACCGTATTGACCTGTACTTTCAAGAATTGTATCTCCCAGAAATTCAAATCCTTGCGTATATGATTTTTTATCGTGAGGATATGTATTTAGGATTTTGTAGGTATAAATTTTAGGCGATTGATTCGCTAAAATCATTATTTCTTTTTGGATTTTGTGCGTTTTTCCGCTTTGAGTTGTTACTTCAGCTTCCAAAAACTGCTTGCCTAATTTTACGTTTTTAAGCTGATATTTCCCATTAGTTTTAGAAATTTCTTTGCTATTAATTCGGTATGTTACTGAGGAAATATCTTCTCCAAAATTGTTCTTAGACACATCAAAATCAAGAACATCATTCAGTTGATATTCTTTACTTTTTGGACTTATTTCTATGGAAAATTTTTCCTTTTTCTGTGTCCCTGCTCCATTACAAGAAATTAACAAAAAACACAAAATAAATGACAAAAAAACAGTTTTCATATTAAAAAATTATCTTTTTTGTTGAAAAGAATATGTTATCGTTCCTACTTGCACACCTCTTCCTTGTACAATATTGAACCGAGCTTGCTGAGCATACAATAAGGAATTATCAAGAAGACAACCATCTGAAGTTGTGGAGTTTACCTTATCAATTGTTGCTTCAATCACATTTCCTGAATCATTTACTTTAATGATAACCACCACCTTACCATATCTTTCACAAGTAAAAATAGGATTTGGCAATTCTTCCCGCAACGTTCTGTCAGCTAAGGCATATTTCACTAAAGCATTTTTATTGACAACATCCTCATTTTTAGTCAGATTTTTCTCTTCAACTTTTATGTTTGTTGGCAAAACGAGGTCGGTTTTAGGGGAATTGGAAGTTAACAGCTCTTCATTGGCTTCCATCATCTCACGTTCTGCAAGAATTTCATCAAGACTTTTATGAGCATCTTCGGAATGTTGCAAATCCATATCCGATTCATTATAAGCATTTAAGGTAACTTTCGTGTTATTTGGAATTTCTGTAGGTTCTTCTATTTTTTTAGGTTCCTCTTTTTCTTCTTTAACCTCTTCTGGCAGGTCGGAAATATGGCTCATTTCAATCATAATTTCCTTTTCCTTACTCTGAAGTTGTATCACAAGAAGTGAAATTACCAAGCAAAACATAATGAACAAGGTCACCGTTATTGACTTGTCTGAATCTGAAAATAAAGAGAGAAAATACTCCATTTCATACTGAAAACCACTTGTTTTTTTGCGTTTTTTCTGAAAAAATACAACTTTTTTTTCAGATTGTGGTCTTTTTTCATTCAAAGTTTCTTTTCCTTTGACTTTATCTTCAAAAAGCTGATTTACAGTCCTTTTCTCTTCAACCTTTACTTCATAAGGCTTGTGTCTGTCTTCATAAAGGTCATTGATGGTCTTCATCTTAGTTTTTTCTATAATTTAAGATATTTTGTTCTACAAAATCGTCAGGAGAAAGGGCATTTTCAACAGAAAAATCACCAATCTTCGTACGTCTCAAAACGGTCAAATGAGCACCGCTTTGCAAAGCCTTTCCAAAATCATTCGCCAAAGAACGAATGTAAGTTCCTTTACTGCAAACTACCTCAAAATGAATATCGGGGAAGTTGCTAATATCAATGTTAAATTGCTCTATCTGAACGATTCGCTTGGGAACTTCTATGGTTTCTTCTCCCTCGCGAGCCAATTCATAAAGCCTTTTTCCTTCTCTTTTTATTGCAGAAAAAACGGGCGGAGTTTGCTCTATTTCGCCTACGAATTTCTGTCGCACCTGCTCAATTAATTCGGGTGTAATATGCTCAATGGGAAATGTTTGCTCAATTTCCGTTTCCAAATCAAACGATGATGTTATTGCTCCCAATCGAATGGTACCCGTGTAAGTTTTCAGAGCATCCTGAAATTCAGTGATTTTCTTGGTAAATTTTCCCGTGCAAATAACAAGTAATCCTGAAGCCAGCGGGTCTAAAGTTCCAGCGTGCCCGATTTTAACCTTTTTGAGCTTATAATTTTTGATGATAGACCACTTTATTTTGTTAACAGCCTGAAATGAAGACCAATGCAAAGGCTTGTCAATCAACAATATTTGACCTTCAAGAATTTGTTCGGTTGTTAAAAAATGTTCTGTCATAATTCGTTATAAATGTAGAATTTAATTTTGTTTATACAGCGGAATTATTATCATCAACGCCGTAGTATTTTTCACCAATTTTGATACGTTCACGTCCGTTTTCAAGTCGCCATTTGTTAGTATCACGTAGTGAGTAAGCACAACCACAATATTCTTGCATATAGAATTGTTCGCGTTTGCTTATTTCAAGCATTCGGGCTGAACCTCCTTTTTTTCGCCAATTATGCGTCCAATACGTGATTCCTTCGTACTTTTCAGCAGCACGAATCCCGCAATCATTGATTTGGTCAAAATTCTTCCAACGTGAAATACCCAACGAACTTGTAATCGTGTCAAAACCATTTTCATAAGCATATAAAGCCGTACGGTCAAATCGCATATCAAAACACATCGTACAACGGATGCCTCTTTCGGGTTCCATTTCCATTCCTTTTGCTCGTTCGTACCAGTTATCTACATCATAATCAGCATCAATGATAGGGATATTACATTTCTCGGCAAAACGAATATTTTCTTCTTTCCGAATTTCATATTCTTTCAAAGGATGGATATTTGGGTTGTAGAAAAATATTGTAAATTCAATACCTGAAGCTTGGATAGCCTCCATCACCTCTCCCGAACAAGGAGCACAACAAGAGTGTAATAATAATTTTTTACCGTTATTAGGAAGTGTCAATTTCTCACGAATTAAAGTCATTTTCTCTTTTATTTTTTTGCAAATAAAGTAATTTTTTTGATGTCTATCACACTGATTATAAAATAATTTTTCATAAGCTCTGAAAAACCAGATAACTAAAAGCCTTTTTTACAGTCATTTTCACACAGAATATCATTTCATAAACATATTCATTTCACACTGAAAATAAGCAGTTTATTAGCTTGAAAAAGCTTTTGGGCTTTATAATTATTTTATGTACATTTGCACGCGATGTTAAAACCAAAAAAGATGCGAAGAAATTTTTTTGATTATATTTTAATTTCCCTAAAAGGGATGGCAATGGGAGCTGCCGATGTGGTTCCGGGTGTTTCCGGAGGAACGATAGCTTTCATTTCCGGAATTTACGAAGAACTTATCGATTCAATTAGCAAAATAAATTTGGGAGCTTTCAAAATCCTGAGAAAGGAAGGTTTTGCTTCTTTTTGGAAACACATTAACGGAAGTTTTTTCCTTGCATTGTTTTTAGGAATTGGAATCAGTGTGTTTTCGCTGGCAAAGGGAATCAAATGGTTGCTGGCTAACGAACCTATTTCGGTATGGTCTTTCTTTTTCGGGCTGATGGTAGCTTGCATTTTATTTCTGGCAAAAAGCGTGGAAAAATGGAGTTTGGCAACAATTCTGGTTATGATTGTTTCTTTTTTAGCAGCCTACGGAATAACGACTTTGCCTCCTTTAGGAAGCCACGACGGATTGATATTTTTATTCTTTGCCGGAGCTTTAGCTATTTGTGCAATGATTCTTCCGGGCATCTCCGGAGCCTTTATTTTGGTGCTTTTGGGTGCTTACGACACCGTTCTTACAGCTGTTGATGAAAAAAACATCAAAGTATTGGCGGTAGTTGCTGCCGGAGCCGTTTTCGGAATATTAAGTTTTTCAAAAATATTAAAATGGCTTTTTGAACATCATCGGAACTTAACTATTGCTTCCCTAACGGCATTCATCGTTGGTTCGCTCAACAAAGTATGGCCTTGGAAGGAAGTCATCTCAACTAAGGTAGATGCACACGGAAAAGTAATTCCGTTATTGGAAAAAAGCATCCTTCCCGGCTCATACGACGGAAATCCGCAAGTGATTCTTGCCATTGTAATGGCTTTGGCTGGTTTCTTCTTGCTGTACGGAATTGAAAAATGGGCAGGAAAATTGAAAACAAACCAATAAACGAACATTAATGATATCATTGAAATGAGATTGTTTTAAAAATACTTAAAATAGTCTCATTTTTAGGTTATAACGTTATCAAATTGGTGATATATCAGGCTTCTTAAAAAATAAATATTATGAAACGTTTGTTTGCTTTGATTGGAAAAAATATTTCGTACTCCTTCTCGAGGGCTTATTTTGCACAAAAATTTGAAAAAGAACATATTTCAAATGCAGAATATGTCAATTTTGATTTGAATTCCGTAAGTGAGCTACCTCAAAAGCTTCAAGAAAATCCAAACATACAAGGAATGAACGTAACCATTCCTTATAAAAAAGAAATCATCCCGATGTTGGCGATGTTAGACCCCGTAGCGGAACAAATCGGGGCGGTAAACACCATTAAAATCACCAAAAAAGGTTTGGTGGGATACAACACCGACCATTTCGGGTTTAGCGAATCGTTAAAGCCTTTTTTGGAACAACACCACACTAAAGCCCTGATTTTAGGCACAGGCGGAGCGTCCAATGCAGTGGCGTATGCACTGAAAATGCTGGGAATTTCCTTTCGGTTTGTGTCCAGAAACCCAAAAATGGGGCAGTTTTCATACGCGGATTTATCCCCACAAATTATCAGCAAGTACAAAATCATCATTAATTGCACGCCTTTAGGAACTTTCCCTAATGTGGAAGAGTTCCCTCCCATTCCTTATCAGTTTTTGACCTCAGAACATTTGCTTTACGACCTAATTTACAATCCGGAGAAGACAATTTTTCTGCAAAAAGGCGAAAAAAAGAACGCAACTATCATCAACGGGCGAAAAATGTTAGAACTGCAAGCCGAAAAAGCGTGGGAAATATGGAATACAAACTCCAATGAAGATTAAAACCGACTAAAATATCACCAAATCAATATAAATCAGAATAAAAAGTAGCTTAAACATCAACTTTTCAGCTTAAAAAAGTTCTAAAATAATTATTTTTTATATGGAAATAACATATTCTTTATCCGAAATAGACGAAATAGCCCGGCAGATAATCCCTCTGCTTTCATCTAAGGTAGTAATTTTTGAAGGAAGTATGGGAATGGGAAAAACTACGCTTATCAAATCCTTAGTAAAGGCTCTTGGGATTAATGACGTTGCTGCAAGCCCTACTTTTGGGTTGGTGAATCATTATGAAAATGACGATAACACCGTATATCACTTTGATTTTTATCGTATTGAACGTGAGGAGGAAGCCTTTGATATTGGTTTTGAAGAATATCTGTATTCCGGAGCGTGGTGCTTCATTGAGTGGGCGGAACGCGTAAGTTCCTACCTACCTGAACGCTATACAACGCTTGAATTTGAATGGATTGACGCCGATAGAAGAAAGCTAAAAATTATCAATCCTTCCGATTAGGAAACTTAACGCTTACTTTCACAGGAAAATGGTCTGACGGATATAGTCCGTCAATTTTTTTATCTATAATTTTATAGTTTTTTACCTGCATTCCTTCGGAAATGAAAATAAAATCAATACGTTGTTTAGGCTCTTCATTTAATTTAAAAGCCGTAAATGTGCCTTTAGGAATGTTATTATAAGGTTTATAAGTATCTTTAAGCTGTTTTTTGATAGCAACAATCCCTTCGTGTTGCGGAGGGACGTTAAAGTCGCCCATAAGTATCACATTTGCTTTTGAATCAGATGTAATTTCCTTTATTTTAGAGAGAATTAAATACGCACTTTCACGCTGAGCCACCTTTCCCTCGTGGTCAAAATGTGTGTTGAACACAAAGAACACCTTATCGCCCTGCTGTAATTTCAGCCAAGTTGTAATGCGGTTGCAACACGTTCCGTCCCAGCCCTTTGACGGAACTTCAGGAGTTTGCGAAAGCCAAAACTGACCGCTATCAAGTAATTTGAATCTTTTCTTATCAAAAAAAACAGCCATATGCTCTCCGCCTTGCTTTCCGTCATCTCTGCCCACTCCCATACGCTGATAATTAGGAAAAGCATTTTCTAAAAATTCTACTTGATGATGTAATGCCTCCTGAATTCCTAAAATGGCAGGTTTTTCAGCCTTGAGGAACTTCACAACACGTTCTTTCCGATTGCCATCCGTCCAAGAATTCTCCTTATCGCCCGCATTATCAAGACGAATATTGAAAGTCATAATGTCAATAGTCTGAGCATAATTAAAAACACTAAAAAATATGGTAAAAATTATCAGAAATGATTTTATTTGGCTTTGTTTTGGTGATATAATGTACATAATTTGATTAAAATATATTTATTAATATTCGTTTTTATATTCTTTCTGGGTAAAAATAAATAGTTTTATTACAAAAACAGATATAAAAAGATAGGAAAGCATTAAAAACTATCCTAAATTTCATAAAAATAAAGCAAAAAACTCCCTTCCTATCTCAAACAATAACAAAAGGGATAGAGGGTAATAATAAAACACATCTTTATTATGAAAAAAATTCAACTTAGCAGTTCCTCTATCCCTAAAATAAATAAATATAGTTATTTTATTACAAAAATTACTTCTTTTCAATACTTTAAAAAAGGGATAGAGGCATAAAATTAATATATATTATGAACAAAAATTTCTACTCGACCTTTGCCCCTATCCCAAAAACATTAAATCATTCTAAATTAAATAAACAACTTAACAAAATAGTAACTAAAATGTTTAAATCTTCTTAATATATTGTCTTTTTAAAAGGAAATCAAAAAATTTCCTATTGTTTTATCCTGCGAACATAATGATTTTAATATCATAATCATCGGTAATGTCCATAAGCGTTCCTATCAAAATTCCAAGCAGGTTGATAAAGCTCATTTTATCATAATGCCCGATATATTTCCTCTCGATGTCATCCATTGCCGAAAGAACTTCATTAAAGTTAGACATTTCTCCTTTAGGAATTCCTCCCATATAAACCTTTATCTGAGTTAAATCTTGCCTGTGACTTCGTATTTTACTGCTCAAATTAGATAAATCTTCCTGTATATGTTCCTTTTCAATCAGATATATTCTTTCCAAAAGCTCTCTTAATTTACTTGGTTTGGAAAGCCCTTTAGCACTGACTCTGGAATAATCCATTTCGGAATGATAGTTATTAATTCTAATAAGTAAATCTTCCAGCCAAAAATATTCAAACTGCACAGCTTCATATTCTTCTTTTGTAAGCCGATATTTTTTCATATCCTCTTCCTTATCAAGCTCGTTAATATCCCAAAGGCTATATCCGATGCCGTCATCAAGCCGATAATTATTCGTATTGATTTCAATTGCCCGCTGATACTCGTTATTCTTATACAGCAGCACGGTAAGGCGTGTTCCTATTCGCATCACATTTTTATTTTAGTTGTTTTGTTCCTAAAATTGATTGCTTTCGTTTTTTTTAGCTTAATGCTTTCTTAACCGTTTCGTTAATATTATTGATAAGGTTCTTATATATTGTATCACCATTAATTTCCGAAAGTGCATTAATTCGTTTACATAGCTTTACGAATACTTTTTGCATTTCTTCACGTTTTTCTTTAGCCTTGCCGGTCTCACCTCCGCCTTGTTCTTCTATGCGACGCTCATAAGCAACGATAAATTTATCGTTAGTATCCCGAAGTGCATCAATCCACTCCTTAGCTCGCATTTTTTCAACAGCTTGTTTTAAGTCAGGAGTTTCTAAATCTTGCAGAAGGTTCACGATAATCCCCGTTTCTTCCTGTAACGGACGCGTTTGCGGATTTTTTCCGTACTTTTCAATAACCGGTAGAATTTTTTTAGCTGCTTGAGCTACCTCTTCAAGTGGAAAATCAAGATAAAGATTGCATTGGTCGATAAAACCAACCAGAAACATATCACGTTTTTGGTCAAATTCTGAAATTACTTCAGTGTATTCACTTTTTTTCATTCCTTTCAGAGCCTTATCCAGCTCATCAAGTGCCGTATCAAAGTCAGGTTTGAGGATTTCAAGCCCTAACTCAGTTAAATTCTCAGCTTCCAAGAAGCGTTTTATAGTCGCCATTACTTGAAAATACTCCATTTGGCGAACTTTCCGAAGGTCTGTACGATGAATCATAGTAATTTGTTTTTATTTTTATTTGCCAAATATACAAATTTTTATATATAAAAGCAATTTTTAGAAGAATATTTTTTATTGCCAAATAATTTCTTTTTATTTCAAGCTGAAAATTTATTTCAAGAAGATTTCTTTTTGATATTTTTATCAAATTTACTTAGAAAAATAGCTTTAAAAGTGATATAATTCTTTCTATAAATTTCATAGAAGGTTTTTACATTGTATTTTTGTATCTTTTTACTTTAAAAATGAGTATTTAGGCAATATTTTTAGTAGAATTGAATATAAAAATAGCTCTAAAAAGGATATTTTTCATCAATTTGAAATAAAAAATGGCTTTTAAGATGATATTTTAGTAAGAATTAAAATCATTTAGAGAAATTATATCACATTTCTGAAGTAATTTTAGTTTAAAAGAAGCTATTATATCATTTTGGAATTGATATTAATTTTTAATATATTTGTAGGGTAAAATTTTAAAATTGAAAAAAATGGAAATTGCAGTAACAATACTAAGTATTTTAGTAATTATTGTTGGAATTATAGGAACAATTCTTCCTATGTTGCCTGGTTTGCTTTTATGTTTAGCAGGATTATTCGCTTATAAGTTCTTTGGAAATGGAGCTGAATTGTCAAACGTATATCTTTGGGTGTTTTCTATTTTGACCATAATTTCATTGCTTCTGGAATATATTATTCCTATAAAATTAAATAAAAAATATGGAGGAACAAACTGGGGAAGTGCCGGAGGAATTATAGGAATGCTCATTGGCTTTTTCATCCCGATTCCATTAGGATTTTTAATAGGAATGTTTGTTGGAGTTTTTGTTGGAGAATTACTGCACGACAGCCAAGATACAAGCAAAGCTTTCAAATCAATGAAAGGTTCTATCATTGGTTTCTTCTACAGTACCGGATTTAATTTTTTAATCGGAGTTGCAATGCTCTTTACCATCATAATCGATTTGATTGCAAAACTTTTTTAGGGGAAATTATTTTATAATTCATTAAAAAGAAATACTTCTGAAAATAATTTATTTTTAGAATAGACATTTATTTATGAAAATATCTCTAACTATTTCCATTTATTGATTATTTCTTAATATATTATCTTGTTTCTATTTAAAATCAAAAGATTATATCAAAAAAATAGTTTGTTTTAATTTTAAATTATATAAAAATATATCCAAAAATATTTTTCATAATTACTTTTCTTCTGGTAGATGTAACTTGCTGAGATATTTCTTCACTAATTCCATTTATTTTAACTAAAAAAGCTTGTGAAAAGCCATTCTTTTTTCATAGTTTTGCCCCAAAACAACCTAAAATACATAAAAACCAGCTTGATAGAATAATTTTATTATGGTATTTTTGTTTTTTTAGGGTTGATTTGTAAGGAAAATTATCGGTTCGGAAAATTTTTGTTAAATAAAAATTCAAAGGAAATATTACCCACAATTTTAATTGATTTGTCAATGAAAAAGATTTTATTACTTGCTTTCAGTTTTTCTGCGTTGGGGAGCATTGCTCAGGAGTTACGCTCTTCGTACTTTATGGAAACGTCCGCTTTTAGGCATCAAATGAATCCGGCGTTGCTTGACAAACCGTATGTTGCTGTCCCTCTGATGGGAAATATCAATATTGGTACGCGAGGAAAGAACGGACATTCCACGTTTTTGTATCCGCTTGAAGGAAACCAGGATAATCGTTTGGTAACGTTTTTGCATCCTTCCGTTGACGGAAAAGATTTTCTTAAAAAGATAAAAAACAATGTAACTATCAATGCCAATTTGAATTACAACCTGCTTTCCGTAGCCTTCAACGCCTTCAACGGAATGAATTTGGTAGAGGTTAATCTGCGTTCCAACAACTACGGAATTTTTCCGCATCATCTTTTTGTATTTATGAAATCGCCTGCTTCAAAAAAGAACTATTCTTTTAAGAAATTAGGGATGAAATCGGAAACATACGCAGAATTAGTTCTGGGACACTCTCGCAAACTCAGCAGAAGGCTTTCGGTTGGGGCAAAATTAAAGGTCTTAATCGGTGCAAGTTACGGAGAATTTAAAATGAATCATTTCAATATTTCTTCCGCAGGAAGATATTGGAACATTGACGGTGACACTGAACTGACAACGGCGGTGCTTAACTCGCACCTCAGATATAGCGACGACCCAGGCTTACAACCTCAAAACCCATCAAATAACAAACCGAGAGTAAATGACTTATCCGACCCCACTTTTGGTCTGCCCGGAAGAGGAATTGCTTTAGATATGGGCGTTACCTACAAAACTCCATTCATTGAAGAACTTACTTTATCCGCTTCTTTAACCGATGTAGGTTATATAGTGTGGAAAAATGCGAATTTAGCTTCGTCAAAAGGAAATTGGGTATTTGATGGCTTCAAGGATTTTTCTCACTACAATCCAACGGAATCGCCAACCGTTTCTGCCCAAATGAACAGATTAAAAATTGAAACTGCTCGGATGCTTTCTTTGTACTATGACGGAAAAAAAAACGTAGGAAAGATGCTTCCTGCTACGATTAATTTGGGTGCGGATTATGTGGTTCCTTCTTACGATAAGCTACATTTTGGAGTGCTGTTTTCCCACAGATTTAACGATATCTACAGCTTTTCACAGATGATGTTTTCTGCAAACATTCGTCCGATTGATTGGCTTGAGGCTTCGTTAAGTACTTCTGCTACAAGCGATAGTGTTACTTTTGGCGGAATGGTTAGTTTTTATACTCCAAGATTTAATTTCTACATAGGTTCAGACCGATTTTTCGGAAGTTTATCAGAACAATACATTCCTAAAAACAGCCTCAATGCTAATATTAACTTAGGTTTTGTCATTCCTTTGGAAAGAAGATACAGATAAAAAAAAGGCTATTCCGTACGGAATAGCCCTTTTCACGCATTTCTCCTTCATTTTTCCCTCTGCTCTGCTAATCACTCTACATAATCTCTCTTCACAAATCTCCCTTACATTTAATTCTCACTTCATTTATTTCTCACTCTATCTTTTTTATCTTATAATCTGTCAAGGCGTTGAATTGGAAACCTGAATTACTTTCCCATTAAATAATTTATTCGCATTCAGGGCAAAATCAACGATATATTTCGCCATACTCTCAGGACTTGTATTGGCTTTGTACTCCGGAAAAGCCTCAGAGAGCATTTCAGTTTGTACGGCACCTAAAGCCAAAGCGTTGAAAACTATTCCCTTTTCTTTATATTCTTCAGCCAGAAGCTCAGAAAGCGTAATCACAGCACCTTTCGATGAGCTATAAGCCGCCAAACCTGCAAACTTTAAACTTCCTTGAATGCCTCCCATACTGCTGATGGTAACCACGTGCGAGTTTCTTTCCATAAACGGAATCACCGCTTGAGCAAGTCGGGCAACTCCGAATACGTTTACGTCATAAACCTGAAAAAAATCCTCACGAGTAAGTTTTTCAAAAGGTTTATTAACTAATTTACCCGCATTATTGATAAGAACATCTACTTTTTTCCATTTTTCGGATAAAAAACAAGAAACTTGCTTCAAATCCTCTTCTGATGTTATGTCAAAAGGAAAAAACTCTATGTCTTTATGATTGAAATCCTGCAAAGGTTGTACATTTCTTGATAAGGCTAACACTCTATGCCCCAAATTAGCGAATTGCTTTGCTAATTCTAAGCCTATTCCTCTGCTGGTTCCTGTAATTATTACATTCTTCATTCGGTGTAAAGCTACAAAGATTGTATCCTTCGCCAGCAAAGTTAATTCTTATATTTTAATTTTCAAAGACTTTTATCAATTTTTTTTTGCTCTTGATTTAATAAGTTCATTTTTCAAATATTTATTACCTTTACCCCCAAATTATTAAAGAGTAATTTGTATGAAAAAAGGATTTATAACATTAGTTGCGGGAATGATTGCAAATTTTATCACCGCACAACAACCATTAACACCCGAAAAATTATGGGAGCTGAACAGAGTTGGGGCAATTGGGCTGAGTTCTGATAAAAATTATGTTTTCTTCAGTGTGTCAAAACCTAATATGGAAGATAATTCTTTCAAAAAGGCATTTTACAAACTTTCTGTGAAAGGTGGCGTTCCTATTCCGGTTTCCGAAGAAGAAACAAAAAAAGTCACCGAAAAAATAAATGCTTCGGGAGATAAGAAATTGATTCACAAAGCAGTAAAAATCAATTCTGTTTTTGCAAAAGACTTTTATCAAGATTTGGATAAATCAACTGGGCAAGTTTACAAATCGTTAGACCATCGTCATTGGGATAAATGGACGGACGGAACGTTCAATCACGTATTTATTGAAAATATTAAAGATGGAAAACAAATAGATATTATGGAAAATCTTCCTTATTATTCTCCGCAAGAACCTTTCGGAGGAAGTGAAGATTATATCTGGAGCAATGACGGAACAAAAGTTTTATACGTTACCAAAGCAAAAGTAGGAACTGATTATGTTCTTAGTACAAATACCGATATCTATCAATACGATACAGAAAGTGGCAAAACAACGAATATTACCGAAGGAATGATGGGATACGACACACGTCCTTCGTTTAACAAAAACGGAGTTCTGGCTTGGCTAAGTATGAAAGAAGATGGCAACGAAGCAGATAAAAATGATTTGGTTATTCTTCAAAACGGACAGAAAAAAAATATCACAGAACATTGGGACAACACTGTTTTCAGTTACATTTGGAGCAATGACGGAAAGAAAATCTACTTCCTTGCCGCAACAGACGGAACAGAACAAGTTTTTGAAATAAATCCGTTTGACGAAAAACCTACCCCAAAACAATTAACAAAAGGTAACTTCGATATTAACGGAATTGTAGGTCAGGCGGGAGATTTACTGGTGGTAACGCGTACTGATATGAATCGGGCTGCTGAGATTTACACCGTCAATCTTACTAAAAAATCAAAGAAAAAACTTTTCTTGGACGTAACGCAACTCTCTCATATTAATGATGATATGTACAAATCTATCGCAAAATGTGAGGTAAAAGAAAGAATTATAAAAACAACCGATGGGAAAGATATGTTCGCTTGGGTTATTTATCCTCCTGATTTCAATCCTGAAAAGAAATATCCCACATTACTCTATTGCCAAGGAGGACCGCAATCTGCTCTTACACAGTTTTATAGCTTCCGATGGAATTTTCAATTAATGGCTTCACAAGGATACATAGTCATCGCCCCAAGCAGACGTGGAATGCCTGGATTTGGTGTGGAATGGAACGCCCAAATTAGTAAAGATTGGGGAGGACAAGTGATGAAGGATTATCTTTCCGCCATTGATGATATTTCAAAAGAAAATTACGTAGATACCTCACGTTTAGGTGCAATCGGGGCAAGTTACGGCGGATATTCCGTGTTTTACTTAGCTGGAATTCACAACAAACGATTCAAATCATTCATCGCTCACTGCGGAGTTTTCAATTTGCAAAGTATGTACGGAACAACGGAAGAATTATTTTTCAATAACAATGAAATAGGAGGTGCATATTGGGAAAAAGACAATGAAGCTGCAAAAAAATCATACCGAGATTTTAATCCTATCAATTTGGTTGGAAATTGGGATACTCCGATACTGATTATTCACGGAGGAAAAGATTACAGAGTTCCGAAAGAACAAGGACTTCAAGCCTTTACCGCTGCACAAGTTAGAGGTATAAAAAGCGAATTACTTTACTTCCCCGATGAAAACCACTGGGTACTGAAGCCTCAAAATGGTTTATTCTGGCAACGAAACTTTTTCAGATGGCTTAAAGAAACACTTTAAAATCGCAACTATTAAAGAAGAAAAATCTTAGTTTAAAAGTAAAATTTAAGCTAAGATTTTTTGTTTTATACCAGACATACAGACTTGGAAAATTAAAAAACATCCTTTTCTTTCTTCAAAAAGTATATTTTATATCCGTAGAAAAATTTCCCAAAAGGCAAATCAAACTGAAGAAAGCAATGGGAAAATGTTTTTTGCTCAAATCAGATTGAAGGAAGTAATGGGAAAATATTACTGTGAAGAAAACTATGGGCGTTGTCAAAATACATATATTCAGCAAATAAACTCGATTTTACTTGCACAAACGATAAAAAAATATTGCTTCTTCATACATTTTTTACAAAAAACATTATATTTATTCAGTTTAAATAAGTATATTTGCCCCTGTTAAATTTTAATTAAATATTTTATAATGAAAAAAGCAACCATTCTTTATGCACTGATGTTTCTTGTTTTCATCGGTGCTGTGTCTTGCACCAAAGACGAAAAAGGAACAGAACCTATTAAAATTCACGAACTTAAAATTGAAGGCGAAACACTTGCCATTTTAGAAGGCGAAACCAAAGAAGTAAAAATCACTTCTGGAAATGTGCCTTACAAGGTTTCTGCTGATAATGATAATGTTACGGCAACCATCAAAGATAATGTCGTTACCGTAACAGGGCAAAAATCAGGAGAAAGCACCCTTACCATCACCGATAGCAAAGACAAAAAAGCTACCGTAAAGGTAACCGTTACCGCATTTGTGTTGGACAAAACAGAAGTTTCCGTAGCTGTGGGAGAAACCGCTACGGTTACAGCAAAATCTGGAAGTGGTACTTACAAGTCAACTTCCAGCGATGAGCAAGTACTTACCGTAGCCGTAAAAGGAAGCGAAATAACACTTACTCCCCTTGCCAAAGGGCAAGTAACCGTTACTGTTACCGATACCAAAACCTCAAAAGAACTTACCGTGACAGTTAAGGTTTTCGTAAAAGTCCCAGAAGACCAATACGAATTGAGTACCGATGGTACTACTCTTGTTCGATGGCTTAATGATGGTGTTACTGAGGTAGATATGCAGTCTGACCCTATTTTAAGTCAGGTTACTAACATAGGTAGAAGAGCCTTTTCTACGAAGAGAGAGCTGACCTCTATAATACTTCCCGAAGGCTTGAAAACCATTGGAGAAAGTGCATTTGAATCTTGTGTCGCTTTAACAAATATCGTAGTTCCAGAAGGAGTTACTTCAATAGGCGATGGAGCTTTCCATAGTTGCCGAGGGCTTGTTTCGATAACTCTTCCAGATGCACTAACCGAATTAGGTGACTCTGCCTTTTTGGAGTGTAACGCCCTTACCTCGATAGCTGTGCCTAACGGAGTAAAAACCTTTCCAAATAGCCTTTTTGGAAAATGTAACAGTTTGGAAACTATCACATTTTCTAATGAATTGACCGCAATAGGCGATTTAGTTTTTAATGGATGTACTAAGTTAAGAAACATTACTTTACCTAATACAGTTACGCAAATTGGAAATGCTGCTTTTGCAGGTTGTAAAGCACTGACTGAATTTACCATTCCCTCAGGAGTTAAAGTACTAAACGCCAATATGTTTTCTGAATGTTCTGAACTAACAAATGTAACCTTAATGGAAGGACTTACAACTATTTCTAATGCGGTGTTCGACAAATGTAACAAACTGACTGAAATCACCATTCCAGCTTCGGTAACAGAATTTGGAGATTACGTATTTAGGAATTGTACTGGACTAAGAATCCTTACACTCAAATCAACAACACCTCCCTACCTCTGGGATTACCTATTCTTTTATAACGACGGAGATAAAAACCCGTTAGAACATATTTATGTACCTTCGGGTAGCGAAGAAACTTATAAAAGTGCTGAAAATTGGAGTGTATATAGTGCCAAAATAAGTGCTAAATAACAACTTCACTCATATTTTAAAAATCTGAAAAAAGCCCCAAGCAGGATTGAGTTGCTTGGGGCTTTTTCTGTCATTTAGCGGTCAGCATTTGATATTTGTTGTTCATCTTCTTAAATTTTCGATTGTGTTTTTGGCACTTTCGTAAGTTTTGTGTACAGACCAATTCATTTCACCGTAGTAAGGACACTGAACAGTATTTACGTTCATCCAATAACAGTTATTTCCAAGATTTATTTTCCGACCCGCAAAATCAATACTTTCTATAGTCATTGGCTCAAAAACTTCATTCGGAATTTCGTTATTTAACTTTTTTAAGGATTTAAACTCGTTTACATAACTTTTTTGTAGCTTTGTCGGCTGTGATATTGCAGTTATTTAATACAATCAATCATTTTATGAAAAACATTCGGTTTGGGGAATATAAAGTTTTGTTTTACAGACTTTTTTTAGCCTATCTGTTTTATTTCTTCGCCAGAACTTTGTTTTATATTTTCAACAGAGATATAATATCAATTGAAAGTATTTCGGAATTTTTCAGACTGGCTTTTTATGGTTTGTTATTTGATTCGTCTGCAATTATTTACGTAAACTTACTTTTTATTCTGGTTAGTTTATTACCACTTTGGATAAACACTTCCAAAGGTTATCAAAAGATAGTTTTTTGGATATATTTCCTAACGAATATTCCCGCATATTTACTCAACTTCATTGATATTGTTTTCTTTGAATACAATCGCTCTCGGCTTACGTTAAGTGCTTGGAATTTCGCTGCAAATGAGGAAAACAAACTAACACTTCTTTTCGGATTTTTAACAAGGCATTGGTTTGTATTTGTGGCTTTTATCATTTTGGTTGCTTTTTGGATTTTCTTATACAGAAAAGTAAAAATCAATACATTTCAGGTTAAAAACAAACTGATTTATTTTGGGCTTTCCGTAGTTATTATGGCTCTTTTAACGCCCTTATTTCTGCTTGGAATACGCGGAATGCCTTTCAAAAAAGGAACTATCCCTATAACAATTACCGATGCAAATAAGTACGCTAATGACCTCTCGCAGGTGAATGTGATATTAAATACACCTTTTTGTATTATCAGAATGTTGGGGAATAATGACCTTTTCCGAAAATATGATTTCGTTTCGGAAGATTATATCCAAAAAAATATCCAACCGATAAAACAATACAGCCGAAAGGTAGAAAACAAACCCAACGTAGTATTATTCATTTTGGAGGGAATGGGTGCAGAGTATTTTAATATTTTCAACAAAAATAAAAACATTCCCAACTTCAAATCATACACTCCTTTTTTGGATTCTTTGGCACAAAACGGATTTTATTTCTCAAATGTTTACGCCAATGCAAGTCGTTCTATGGAAGGCATTTCGGCAATTACGGCGGGTATCCCTACTTTTGAGGTAGCACTGGCTTCCTCGCCGCATTCTCAACAGGAAATCGCTTCAATTGCCAATATATTCAGCGAGTTAGGGTACGAAACAGCCTTTTTGCACGGAGCCACTAACGGTTCAATGGGTTTTAGCGGATTTACCAAACAAATCGGGTTTGAAAGTTATTTGGGGCGAACCGAATTTAACGATGATAGCCAGCATAACGGAAGCTGGGGAATACACGACGAGCCTTTTTTGCAATTCAGTCAAAAGGAAATAAGCAAAATGAAATCTCCTTTTTTGGCAACAATATTCACGCTTTCTTCGCACGAACCTTATACGTTTCCGAAAGAATACGAACATCGGTTTAATAAAGGAGATATCCCGATGCACAATGCCGTCGCTTACGCTGATTATTCCATACAGAAATTTTTTGAAAGTGCTAAAAAGGAAAAATGGTTTGCAAACACAATTTTTGCTTTCGTGGCTGACCACCCCGCAATATCTTTCTATGATTATTACAAACAGAAAATAGCGTATTATAAGATTCCGATTATTTTTTACAGTCCGAATCCAAACTTAATTCCGCAAGGAAATTCAGATGAATTGGCACAACAAATTGATATGTTTCCGACGTTGGTGGATTTGGTCGGGTATGAAAAACCATTCCGTTCGTGGGGAAGAAGTTTGTTTTCAGAGAAAGATGAACCTCGTCGGGCGTATGTTATGAGCCGCAACTTCTATCAATTAATGCAAGGAAACTATATTTATGTAGCTGATATAAAAGGAAATATCATTGGAGTTTATGACAAAACAGACTTAGACCTGAAAACCAACTTGCAGAATAAATTAAATAATCCGGAAATTGAAGAAGGCATTACCGACCTTAAAGCCTTTATGCAGGACTTTATGAATCGTATTCTTGACAAAAAGTTGAAATAAAGCAAATTTTTTTATTTATGTTTCTTTTTGCGGAAGGTTTATTCTGATTAGATAAACTTTCCGCTTTTTTATTTGAATAAAAAACTCACTCTGTGTCAGGCTGAGCGAAGTCGAAGCCCTATTCAAAACATTCAGAAAAAATCTTCTTTTCTTTATATAATAAACCTGTCTAAACTTTTTAAGAGGAAAATTAAAAGTTCCAAGAATTTTTAGCATTTTTGTTTTGCATAACAAAATGAAAATCAAGGAACTTTGAGCAAAGATATAATAAAAAAATGGATTATTTCCCATTTGAGTATTGGAAAAAGAGGATTTAAAACAAAATTTGATTTATCATTAATTTTTCTTCTGATAGTCAAACGATTAAAAACAGGTTGCCAGTGGAGGGAACTTCCGGTAGAAGTGTATTTTAAAGACCAAAAAATAAGCTATCAAACAGTCTATTATTATTTCAATAAATGGAGTAAAGATGGTAGTTTTAAGCGAATTTGGCTTAATTTGTTGCTTGAGAATCGGAGAAAATTAGATTTATCAAGCGTCCAACTTGATGGTAGTCATACTCGATGTCGAATGGGAGGACAATCTGTTGGTTATCAGTTAAGAAAAAAGTCAAAGACCACGAATTCTATCTTTCTGTGTGATAATTTGGGGCAAATTTTAGCAATGGGTAGTCCAAAATCCGGTAATCATCACGATTTGAATAATATAGACTTTGTTTTAAAAGAGATTTTGAATCTTTTGGAGGAAGCGAAAATAGAGCATAAAGGCTTGTTTGTCAATGCAGATGCAGGTTTTGATAGCCGAGACTTAAAAAGTTTTTTACAGGAAAAAGAAATAATACCTAATATCAAACAAAATCCCAGAAATGGACAAAATGAAAATATTTATTTTGACGAAGAATTATATAAAAATCGGTTTAAAATAGAGAGAAGTTTTGCGTGGCTTGATGGTTTTAAAGGATTGATTATAAGATATGAAACCCTAAATACAACTTGGATGGCTATGTTGTATCTAGGGATTATACTAACATTTATTCGAAAAGTTTAAACAAGTTTAATAATAAAAACTCACTCTGTCAGGCTGAGCGAAGTCGAAGCCTTATAAAAAATATTTAGAATAAACCTTTTGCATTTATGAATTTAATTCCCGCAGTTAGAATAAACCTTTTGCATTTATGAATTTAATTCCCGCAGTCAGAATAAACCTTTTGCACTTATGAATTTAATTCCCGCAGTCAGAATAGACCTTCTGTAACTTTACGGAAGGTTCCCGCAGTCAGAATAAACCTTCTGTAACTTTACGGAAGGTTCCCGCAATCAGAATAAATCTTCTGTAACTTTACGGAAGGTTCCCGCAATCAGAATAAACCTTCTGTAATTTTACGGAAGGTTCCCGCAATAAGAATAAATCTTCTGTAACTTTACGAAAGGTTCCCGCAGTCAGAATAAACTTTTCATTTTTCATATAATAATAAAAACTAACTCTGTCAGGCTAAGCGAAGTCGGAGCCTTATTCAAAACACTTGTTATATCTCAAAAATTCAGATTTTTTCTATCGTAAAAATGAGCAAGAAAAAAATATTTCAAAAGAAATTACATATCAAATTAAAAAATAAACAACTTTTTTAGTACTTTTGATTCGCAAAAGCAAAAACTAACTTTAATATATACATAAACAACAAAAACAACAGAATTATGGCAGATTTTATAAAAATTTATAATGAAAACCCAAATGAGAGAGAAATTGCAAAAGTGGTGCAAGTTCTCCGCAATGGTGGTTTAGTAATTTACCCGACGGATACGGTGTATGGCTTGGGTTGCGATATTACAAATGCGAAGGCTTTGGAAAGGATTGCAAAAATTAAAGGAATTAAGTTGGAAAAAGCTAATTTTTCGTTCATTTGTCCTGATTTGAGCAATCTTTCGGATTATGTCAAGCAGATTGATACAAGTACGTTCAAGATTTTGAAAAGAGCCTTGCCGGGTCCTTATACATTCATTTTGCCCGGAAATAATAATCTTCCGTCGGCTTTTAAAAAGAAAAAAACGGTAGGTATCCGCATTCCGGAAAATAACATCGCTCGGATAATTGTGGAACGATTAGGCAACCCGATAGTATCTACTTCCATACGTGACGAAGACGACGTAATTGAATACACTACCGACCCCGAACTTATATTTGAAAAATGGCAGAATAAAGTAGATATCGTAGTAGATGGAGGATACGGTGACAATATAGCATCAACTGTGATAGACCTTTCGGGTAGCGAACCTGTGGTAATACGTGAAGGAAAAGGAAGTACGGATATTTTTTAGGGAGATAAAACAAATTATAAAATAGTATTTTATTTACTATATTCCGCAAAATGAAATGTACCAAAATTCAAAATGAAATGTACATTTTTTCGGAATTTCATCACTACTGCAAATATATTCAAAAAAACGCAAAAACACGGCATTTTAGCCGTGTTTTTTATTCCAATTCACTTATGAACTTAATCAGCCTCTCTTTAATGAGTTTGCGGTTGCGTTGCCACTCAAAAGGCGTTGTGCCTCTGTTATATGCGGGGTAAGGCTGTGCGGGCTTATTATACCTAAAACATTTACACAGCGGAAAAATATACCGATAGGTATTTACTTGAAAAACATCCACATCACCCAGTAAAAAAGCCAAATTATTACGTAAATACATTCCCTTGCTGTCCAGAGTAGCAAGGTTAAAGCCTTTTTTTGTGCTTCGGTACGGGTATCTTTGGGGCGGAACGTGCTTTTATCCACCCCACCCACGTAAGTTATGCCGATGCTTTCCTTGTTGAACCCCTCAACGTGGGCGGGCGTTTTGTCCACATCACGCCCTGTTTGAATAGTGCCATCTAACTGAATTACATAGTTATAGCCGATTTCGGTAAAACCCCTTTGCTTGTGCCAGCGGTCAATATCAGCTACGGAATGCTCCCGCCCTTCGGGCGTGGCGGTGCAGTGAATTACGAGAAATTTAATACTGCGTTTTGATTTTTTTAGCTGCATAAGTAAAGTATTAGAAATGAGATAACTGCCAAAGGATTGACCCAAAACGTCCAAGTGCTATTGTATTTTTCCAGCGGTTCGGGGTTTCGGTAATTTTTATAGTCGTACATAAACCGCTGAACCTCATCTAAATAATCATAATCGGCATCGGTGAGCGGTTTTAGGTCGAAATAAATAAACCCGAAAAACAAAGCCAGACCCAAGAGGCAATAGGCAACAGGCGTTAGGCAATAGGCTGTGGTACTGTCGTTTAGGGTCAAGAATCCGCAAAGCAAAAAGAGCGGAAAAATAACGTTTGCCGAGCGCGTCCAGCTGACCCGTAAAAACATCTAATACAGTTAAAATTCCCATTTTAAAACCCTTTACATCTTCATTTGGAATGTTTATCGTCTTCCCATCTTCAGATTCTAATGTAATTTGGTCTGATTGCAAAATTTCATTCAAAGCACTTCTTCGGCTTTCGTACCATTCCTTAAGTGCTAAAATCATTTCGTTTGATTTTTTCATATTGACTCATTTTTAATTATTTATTTGCTGATGGACGCCAATCCCAGAATTGGATCATTGTAGGTGCTAATATCACTGCTTCACCAACGTCTTTTAGGGGTTTTTCAGTGAAGCGGAGCGTCTTATCTCCCTTCAAATAAAACGAGGTGCATTCCTCATTAAAACCTTGCTTTTTAAGAAGTTTGGCAACTTCATATTTCACATAACTTTGTTGCATTTTAAATGGTTTTTAAAGGTTGTTTAATGTAAGGACGAAACATTTTTCGCCCCTACGTGAATCGCTTTTAATCAATTGAAAAATTAAAATTTACCCGTTTTTGCATCCCGTTACCAAAATCAACCATTTTCCAACCTCGTACATATCGGGACGTGCGAATGTCAATCACGGCATCTCTCAAAATGTCCATCGCTTCATTAAATAATTCACTGTTGGCTTCATTTCTCATTCCATCTAACATTCTTACTTTTTGAGCGTTATAATTGCCCTGAGCATCTGTTTTTAGGAGTGCATTTAGCATTTTCATCAATAATTTTTCATTCTCGGATTCGCCAGCCAAAGAAGCCATAAAGGTTTTTAACTTACTGATTCCGTGCATTTCCGTCCCGTTGTACACGGGCTTGGTGTTCCAACCTATTTTGAGGTAAGCCGAACCATCGGGCAATGTGTGTGAAAAACTGTCTTGGTCTTGATTTTTGTTTTTGTAAAGGTCGGCTTCTATTTTCAAAATAGTTTCCACATCGCCAAACATTTTAACTATTCGGTTTTCGACACCGCCTCGTGTATCAATCATAAAATCAATGTTTGACAATACCAATTCGTTTTTCAATCCTTCGGCGATTTGCTTTTCGCTTTTGATACGTGCTTTCTCGGCTTTTTCTAATTCCTTAGCTTGTTTGATGAGTTCTTTGCGTTGTTCATCGGTAAGCTGCGATAAATCTATATTGCTCATTGTTAAATTATTATTTGTTAATTATTATTTGCTTTTTTTTCATCTTTTCTCGTTCGTATGAAAATCCCATTGGAACGTATTTAACAGGTTTTTTGTCTAATTGTTTTCGGGGGTCACGCAAATGGTCGGTCGGCAGGCCCTAAAAAGGTAGTGTCAAAGCATAAAAAAAGCCCCAAAAGGGCTTGTTTTATTGGGGTTTTGTATATTTTACGGGGTTTTCTTTGTGGGGCTGTACAAAAGGCTTACATTTGTACAATAACTTGCATAAAAAAGCGACAATTTTTGCATATAAATGTACAGTTTTGTACATTTTGTTTTTTGTTCATTTTCGGGCTTTTTTGTTGTAACTTCTTAATTTTTAATGTTTTTCGGGCTTTTTTTGTAGTTGTATGTTTTGTAGGTTTCTTTATCCCCTATATATTACCGAAAAAGTTCAATAAGTTGAAATTAAATTTTTTATAAATCTTTATTTTTTAATTTTCTGTAATCTTTTTGAGGGTCTATTTAATGGCATTAGATACGAAACGTTAAAAAAATCAATAAATGTAGTGTAGAAAATATCCGTTGTTTGAGCGAAGCGAGTTTGGAGATTTTCGGCGAAATGAATTGATTTTTAGTGAAGAAGCTAAAGCCTTGAATTTTTGGTACTTTTGGTTCAAGCCAAAAGTACGCAATAAAAAATACTAATAATTTTTCCGATAAAGTAACAATTTTAACAGTAAACTTGTTTAAACTTTTCGAATAAATGTTAGTATAATCCCTAGATACAACATAGCCATCCAAGTTGTGTTTAGGGTTTCATATCTTATAATCAATCCTTTAAAACCATCAAGCCACGCAAAACTTCTCTCTATTTTAAACCGATTTTTATATAATTCTTCGTCAAAATAAATATTTTCATTTTGTCCATTTCTGGGATTTTGTTTGATATTAGGTATTATTTCTTTTTCCTGTAAAAAACTTTTTAAGTCTCGGCTATCAAAACCTGCATCTGCATTGACAAACAAGCCTTTATGCTCTATTTTCGCTTCCTCCAAAAGATTCAAAATCTCTTTTAAAACAAAGTCTATATTATTCAAATCGTGATGATTACCGGATTTTGGACTACCCATTGCTAAAATTTGCCCCAAATTATCACACAGAAAGATAGAATTCGTGGTCTTTGACTTTTTTCTTAACTGATAACCAACAGATTGTCCTCCCATTCGACATCGAGTATGACTACCATCAAGTTGGACGCTTGATAAATCTAATTTTCTCCGATTCTCAAGCAACAAATTAAGCCAAATTCGCTTAAAACTACCATCTTTACTCCATTTATTGAAATAATAATAGACTGTTTGATAGCTTATTTTTTGGTCTTTAAAATACACTTCTACCGGAAGTTCCCTCCACTGGCAACCTGTTTTTAATCGTTTGACTATCAGAAGAAAAATTAATGATAAATCAAATTTTGTTTTAAATCCTCTTTTTCCAATACTCAAATGGGAAATAATCCATTTTTTTATTATATCTTTGCTCAAAGTTCCTTGATTTTCATTTTGTTATGCAAAACAAAAATGCTAAAAATTCTTGGAACTTTTAATTTTCCTCTTAAAAAGTTTAGACAGGTTTAGTATATAATACAAGTTATAGAATAATATTTTTACGCATCAAAAAAGCTCAATAAATTGAAATGAGATTCTTTTTATTGAGGTTTTTATTAATTTTATTTCACGATTATTTTAATTTTTTGAGCGAAAAATACAGTCAGTTCGAGTGAATTTTATTGTAGCGTAGTGGAAATAAAATTCGTATCGAGAACTTATTTTAGAACTTCTCGATACGATTTACTTCATTTCATTTTCGTAAATCACTCGAAGTGACGGGCAACAAAAAAGAAAAATTTGACTTAAAAAACCAGTTCGGAAACTTCTTTAGGTTCTTGATTTTTTAAGAATACTCGTGCAGTCAAATCACCTTTGAGAATGATTTTATTATCTTCAACACAAATCCAACTTCCCTCCCGAAGTCCCACAACAGGAATATCGTTTAATTTATGAAATTCTTTAATACGAGTTTCGCGCGTTTCGCCTTTATGTTTACTATTTGGATCAGGGTCAAGATAATGCGGATTCAAATTAAAAGGCACAAGCCCGAGCGTTTTAAAACTTGGCGGATAAATGATTGGCATATCATTGGTGGTTTGCATCGTTTGTCCGGCAATGTTACTTCCGGCACTTGTTCCCATATAAGGTGTTCCGTTTTCAACCACTTCACGAAGTGTGTCCATCAGGTTCAGTTTGTAAAGTTGTGTTACAAGCAGAAAGGTATTTCCGCCTCCTGTGAATATAGCTTTTGCTTCTTTGAGGGCTTTTTCGGGGTTTTCAAATGAATGTAATCCTATGATTTTCTTTCCGATGGAAGAAAAACCTTTCTGAGCAATTTCGGCGTATTCATCGTGCGAAATTCCATTTGGTCTGGCATACGGAATAAATACAATTTCATCGATTCCTTTAAAAAAACGAGCTAATTCTTCTTGTAAATAAGAGAGATATGTCCCTCCGTAAACGGTTGAGGTACTTGCTAAAAGTATTTTTTTCATTTTCTGAATATTTTTATTTGCAATGATAGCAATTGTTTATGATTGCGTTAGTCTTTGATAATAAAAGTGTTGTTTTCTTTATTAATGTCCGCTGTAGCCTTTTGAGGGTCAATGGAAAAAGACTTTATGGGTTCGTTGGAAGTTATAACGTAAGTGAATTCTTTATTGTTCAATCGCCAAACTTGTACGGGGAACTTCATCATTTCCGATGTGTCGTCTTTGTAATTAATTTCCAACAGAATTGGCATTGGCACGCCTCCAAGTTTTTCAAAAGTAACTTCATAGAAATAATTCGGCTGAGGTGATACGGCTTGCTCCTCCAAACTGCGATTATCGGCAATGTAATCACTTAATGGTGTGGAGAGTTCAATTACACTTTTTTCGGTATTTTCTGCTTTATAGGCGGGGTCTTCTTTTGGAACCAAATGTACTAAAGGAACTAAGTCGCTAACCTTGATATTTCTTTGCTGAAGCATTTCTTTAACCTCCTTACTTGGTTGCTCCGAAACTTGATATTGCTTCACGGACTTAATTCCTAAATCCACATAATCAGTGGTATAAAACCAAGTTCTCCAAAACCAATCCAATTCCACTCCTGAAGCATCGCTCATCGTTCTGAAAAAATCTTCGGGTGTTGGGTGTTTGAATTTCCAGCGTTGAACGTATGTTTTGAAAGCAAAATCAAAAAGCTCCGGTCCCATAATGGTTTCTCGTAAAATGGATAATCCTGCAGCGGGTTTGCTATATGCATTTTGCCCTAATTGTGTAATTTCTTCAGGATTAGACATAATAGGCTCCAAATAAGCAGGGTCGCCTGACATATAATTTGTAATTTGCTCAGGAAAACCTCTTTCGGAAGGATAGGACTTATAAGGAGCGATATCTTGCGGATATAATTTACCATATTCCTGTTCTGCTAAATATTGCAGAAAAGTGTTGAAACCTTCATCAAGCCATCCCCATTGGCGTTCATCTGAATTTACAATCATTGGGAAGAAATTATGCCCTACTTCGTGAATAATCACGCTAATCATTCCAAATTTTACATCCATTGGAGTAAATCCGTTCAGATCGGGACGTCCGTGATTCCAGCAAATCATTGGATATTCCATTCCTTGGTCTTCCGCACTGATTGATACGGCTTTAGGATACGGAAAATCCAAAGTGTATTTGGAATATGTTTTCAAAGTATGTGCAACAACCTTTGTAGAAAATTGTTCCCAAAGCGGATTACTTTCTTTCGGATATAACGAAATAGCCATTACGTTTTTACTGCCAATTTTTACAGCCATCGCATCGTAGATGAATTTTCGGGAAGTGGAAAAAGCAAAATCACGTACATTTTGAGCTTTAAACCGCCAGGTTTTCTTGGTTTTAGCTTTATTTTTTTCTCTTGCTTCTGCTTCTTGTTGTGTGGCAACAATTACAGGTTTGTCGAAAGATTTTTCTGCCGAAGCATATCGTTTTAACATTTCCGGCGTGAAAACTTCTTTCCGATTTTGTAACTCACCGGTGGCTTCAACAAGGTGGTCAGACGGAACTGTGATTGAAACATCATAATTTCCGAAAGGTAAAGCAAACTCGCCATTGCCCCAAAATTGCTGATTCTGCCAGCCTTCCACATCGTTGTACACAGCCATACGCGGGAAGAATTGTGCAATTACATACAAGTAATTATCGTCTTTTTCGAAGTATTCATAACCCGAACGCCCACCTGTTTTTTTATAATCACTTATTTTGTAATTCCATTGAATTGAGAAAGTTATCTTTGTATTCGGAGCTAAAGGCTTGTCCAAATCAACACGCATCATTGTTTGATTGATAACATAAGGAAGAGATTTTCCATTAATATCCTTCACGTTTTCTATTTGAAATCCGCCTTCAAAAGGGAGCGTCATAAAAGTATGCACAAACTCTTTCGGCTCGTAGAAAGGTTTTACCAATTTTGTATCTCTTTTTTTCGATGGAGATTCAGCAGCGAACTTATTTTGGTCTAATTGTAGCCACAAATATTCCAAACTTTCAGGAGAATTGTTATGATAAGTAATGGTTTGCTTTCCGTGTAATTTTTGGTTCTCATCATCAAGTTCTATTTGCATAACATAATCGGCTTGTTGTTGGTAATACGCTGGTCCAGGAGCCCCCGAAGCAGTTCGGTACTGATTCGGTGAGGCAAATTCCTGATACATTCTTCGAAAAGGGTTACGCATTCCTCTTTCCGTGTTTTTATCAGGTAAAGCGACTTCCGTATTTTTTTCCTGAGCAAAAACATTCAAACAACAAATAAAAACGACAAATAGTACAAATCTGTTCATCAAATAATATTTTTTGGTGTTGGACAAAGATAAAAATTATATTTCGAACAAAAAATGAAAATGTGATAAAAATACGTTCATTCTTGTATAAATAAATCAAATACGTTAATTTTGCGTTCGGAATCTGTTTAAACAAGAATATTTGTAAATGTCTATACTTCAAGAAATACAAAAACGCAGAACTTTCGGCGTGATTGCCCACCCTGATGCGGGAAAAACCACCCTTACCGAGAAATTACTACTTTTCGGGGGTGCCATTCAGGAGGCAGGTGCCGTTAAAAGCAACAAAATCAAAAAAGGAGCTACTTCCGACTTTATGGAAATTGAACGCCAACGCGGAATTTCGGTAGCGACTTCGGTTTTAGCATTCAATTATAAAGATTACAAAATCAATATATTAGACACGCCCGGTCACAAGGATTTTGCCGAAGATACTTTCCGTACCTTAACGGCGGTTGATAGTGTAATTGTTGTGATTGACGTTGCCAAAGGGGTTGAGGAACAAACCGAAAAACTCGTAGAAGTTTGCCGTATGCGAAATATCCCGATAATTGTGTTTATCAATAAGTTAGACCGTGAAGGAAAAGACGCTTTCGACCTTTTGGATGAAGTAGAACAAAAATTAGGACTTTCGGTTACGCCACTGAGCTTCCCTATTGGGATGGGCTACGATTTCAAAGGAATTTACAATATTTGGGAGAAAAATATCAATTTGTTTTCAGGTGATAGCCGAAAAAATATTGAAGAAACCATTGCTTTTGACAATGTAAACGACCCTGAATTGGATAAAATCATCGGTGAGAAATCGGCTGAAAATTTACGTAACGAATTGGAATTAGTTTACGAAGTATATCCGCCTTTTGACCGAGAAGCGTACCTAAACGGAATGCAACAGCCTGTTTTCTTTGGTTCGGCGTTGAATAATTTTGGAGTTCGTGAACTTTTGGATTGTTTTGTTGAAATTGCTCCGTCGCCTCGTTCCAAAGCCAGCGATAAACGCGTGGTAAACCCTGATGAAAATACTTTTAGCGGATTTGTTTTCAAAATTCACGCGAATATGGACCCGAATCACCGCAACCGTTTGGCGTTTGTGAAAATCGTTTCGGGAACTTTTGAGCGAAATAAACCGTATTTGCACGTTCGTCACGGCAAAAAGCTGAAATTTTCAAGCCCGAACGCCTTTTTTGCAGAGAAAAAAGAAGTAGTTGATATTTCGTATGCCGGTGATATTGTAGGACTTCACGATACCGGAAATTTCAAAATCGGGGATACTTTAACGGAAGGTGAAGTACTTCAATTTAAGGGAATTCCGTCATTCTCTCCGGAACATTTCCGTTATATCAATAATGCCGACCCATTGAAAACCAAGCAATTGGAAAAAGGCATTGACCAGCTGATGGACGAAGGTGTGGCACAGCTTTTCAAACTTGATTTCAACGGACGAAAAGTCATCGGAACGGTTGGTGCGTTACAATATGAAGTTATCCAATACCGATTGGAACACGAATACGGAGCTAAATGCAGTTATGAAACCTTCCCGATACACAAAGCTTGTTGGGTGGAAGAGCCAGAAAATCCGAAAGATGCCGAGTTTCAGGATTTTCTTCGTGTGAAACAAAAATATATGGCTCGCGACAAGCAAGGACAGCGTGTTTTCTTGGCAGATTCGGCATTTTCTATCGAAATGGTAAAACAAAAATATCCAAACGTGAAATTGCATTTTACTTCGGAATTTGAATAAAAATCTGTTGTAAAAGAATTTATAATAAGTTTTCTTGTAATAGTGTTTAAAATCTTTAATAAATAGAAATTATGAAAGCTCTTAATGAACGTCAAATCAAAATAGTAGAAGCTTTAGAGACTACAAAATACATCAGTGTAAATGAATTAAGCGAGAGGTTAAATGTATCTGTAGTGACAATTCGTAAGGATTTAACTCTCTTAGAACAAGAAGGTTATCTTCATCGTACACACGGAGGAGCGAGCAAACAAGGAAGATATGTTTTTGACCAAACCGTCTCGGAAAAAGAAATGCTTAATGTGGAACAAAAACAAAAAATCACAAATAAAGCATTGGATTATGTGAAAGAGGGAGATTTTATCATTCTTTCTTCAGGTACAACGATTCATTTGTTAGCACAAAAACTTCCTGATAATAAAAACATTACGGTTCTCACTCCATCGCTTCGGGTGGCTTTGGATGTTTGTAAAAAGCAAAATATCAATACGATACATTTGGGAGGAGAAGTCCGCAAGAATTCTACTTCCACGATAGGAGCTTTGGCAGAAGAAACACTGAATAATTTTTCTTGCACAACTCTCTTTTTAGGAATCGAAGGAATTGACCTTGATTTTGGTATAAGCACCACAAACGCAGGAGAGGCTCATTTGAACAAAAAAATGTTGGAAAGAGTTGACCAGGTGATTGTGCTTGCTGACGCTTCAAAAATACACCGACGAGGATTTGGATTTATATGTTATGTGGAAAAAATAGATGTGTTGATTACAGATGCTTCCATCGACCCGGAATTCGTTGAAGAATTGGAAAAACGAGGTGTAGAGGTTGTGATTGCTTTATAAAAATAGCTATTCTTTTTCTTTTTTGCTACTAAACTAATTAAATCATCTTTAAGATTGATATATAAAAGGAGTAAACTATTTAATCCTTTTTAGAAAATCAATTAAAATAATAGATGAAATATATAAAACAATAACTGATTTTTCAGTAAAAGACTAAAAATAATTTATTTCACCCAATACAATAAGTTTAATTTAATAAAATAAATATATTGCGTTTGATGTGATAGATTTAAATCAGTAGAATAAATTCATTGCACTCAATGTAGTAAATTTAAATTAGTAAAATAAACTTATTGCATTGGGTGAATTAGTTTAAAAATAATTATTTAAAGTTATTGCATTGAGTAATTTAAGTATAATTTATTAAAATAGATTAATTGCATAAGATGAAATGTATTTATTTTAGTAAATTAAAATAGCTTGAATTTTGGATTTATTTTATAATACATATAATATTCAAAAAATCAATGATGATTTATTAGTTTTTGTTCTGAACTATAAAGAAATAATATGAAAATATAATTTTTTAATCTATAAATAATTAAATTCAATAATAAATTAAAAAATAAAATATTTTTTTGACTATAATCTTTCAATGAATTTAATTAAAAATGGACTTTTAAATATAAAAAATTAGAAAGAAATGAATGAAACTATCATAGCACTGGCAACTGCTTCAGGGAGTGGAGCTATTGCAATCATCAGAATATCAGGTAAGGACGCCATTTCAATTGCCGATAGTGTCTTTAAAGCACATAGCGGAAGAAGTTTAGCTAATTCGGATTCACATACAGTTCATTTGGGCTATTTTTTTGATTATGGAACTGTCATTGACGAGTGTCTGGCTACGATTTTTAAAGGAAAGAAGTCCTACACAGGAGAACCTACGGTGGAGTTTTCTTGTCACGGAAGTAGTTACATCATTCAGCAGGTGATAAAAGTTTGTCTTGCTAAAGGATGTCGATTAGCAAAGGCGGGAGAGTTTACTTTGAGGGCATTTTTAAATGGAAAGATGGATTTGTCACAAGCTGAGGCTGTGGCTGACCTTATTGCTTCTGACAGTGAAGCTTCTCACGCCATTGCGATGAAACAAATGCGAGGAGGTTTTACATCTGAAATCGAAGAACTTCGTGCTGAACTGTTGAATTTTGCATCTTTGATTGAATTGGAACTTGATTTTTCCGAAGAAGATGTAGAATTTGCTGATAGAAATCAATTTCGCACGCTGCTTTCAAAGATTCAGAAGGCAATTAAACGTTTGATGGACTCGTTTGCAACGGGAAATGTTATAAAGAATGGAGTTCCGGTAGCGATTGTAGGCAAACCTAATGCAGGGAAATCGACGCTTTTGAATGCTCTTTTAAATGAGGAACGAGCGATTGTTTCGGACATTGCGGGAACAACGCGTGACACCATTGAAGAAGTATTACACATCGGCGGAACAGCTTTCCGATTCATTGATACGGCAGGTATCCGTGAAACTTCAGATAAAATTGAGGAAATCGGAGTGAAAAAAGCCAAAGAAAAGATTGCTCAAGCCAATGTTTTATTATATCTCTACGATGAGTTAGATAATCAGCCTCAGGAAGTTATCGACTTTGTGAAAGAAGTATATCGAGAAGACTTAAAAATTATTCTTTTGCACAACAAAGTAGATTTATCAAGTGGTGAATTTGGAGAGTTTGACCAAAGATTAAAGTCGGAGCTTGTCCCTAAATACACTGATATTATTTTGGGAATTTCTGCTAAGGAGAATATAAATATTGACATATTGAAATCAGAACTTGCAACGTATGCTGAAAGTTTTACGTCCTCTGCAAACAATATAATTATTAGTAATTCACGTCATTACGAAGCACTTTCTAATGCCCTTTCTGAAATTATAAAAGTTCAAGAAGGTTTGGAAATGAATCTTTCGGGCGACCTTCTCGCCATCGACATTCGCGAAGCCTTGTATCACTTGGGAACTATTTCCGGCGAAGTTACCAATGACGAAGTACTCGGAAATATATTTGCGAATTTCTGTATCGGCAAATAGGATAATGAAAGTCAAGTTGTTGTATATCAATTAAATGCGGAGTTATTTTTCAGATTTATAGGGGATTATCAAATTTTTTTGTGTTACATTTTGATACATTGTATTGTTTATTATTACTTTTTTGAGTTACTAATTTGGATACTATATTGTTTTGAAACAAATTTTTGAGAGTGTACTGAGACACTATGGAGAAATTATCAATCGTAAATACTGCTAAATAATGGAAGATAATCGTAAATACACAGATATTAATTATTAACGCAGAGAGGATAAAAAGTAAGCAGTAGTAATAAATAGACATAAAAATATAATATTCAATGGAAAAAGAAGATATTATTACAACCTTAACCGACGAACAAAAGCAACTATACGACAGTGTTACCACAACTGCGGACAAACTTGATCTACCTCAAAGTTGGGTCGAACAACAACAGAGAGCAATATTGCAGGGGATTCGTATTCAAAATTACAACAGTGGTTTAACGAAAGAGGAAACGATGCGTCAAGCAAAACAACAAGCGTTGAAGATAGCTAAACTATTGAGAAAAGAGAAGTAATGATTTCTAAATAAAGTGAATAGCTAATTATCAATTAGCTGTTTTTTTAATCAGATAAATGTGATGTAACTTTTAGTTTTACAAGTGTTTATCTGATTTTTGTGTTTTACGTTTAAATTACTTGTCGTCTTGAAACAAATTTCGGTTGAGTTTTGCGACACGATAATGTAAAGAAACACAATAATAAAAATGAGTAGTAACATCAGAGTTGAACGTATTTGTGTTCATTGTAAAGAACAGTTTATAGCAAAAACTTTTTACACGAAGTATTGTCTCATAAGTGTAGTCAAAAGGCTTATAAACAAAGGATAAAACAAGAAAAACTTGAAAAAGTAAAGGAAGAACAATCTGTTGAAAAAAAGTTTTGAAAGTTAATAATATTTCTGAAAGTACTGATATAGAGCCTTTAAACAAGAAGATGTATTTGAGTATTTCTGAGGTTTGTGCTTTGATGAATTTAAGTCCTCACTATCACTGATTTTACAGCATTTATCTTCAATAGGATAAATTTCTTTTAAAATGTCATCAATAAACAAAAAATAGCTGTAATTTTGTCTTTGCAAAGCATTGGAATTGTGTTTTTTATAGCCAAACACAAAACTACAAAACTTTTGCTTCGCTTTTTTATTTATAATTAGCAAGTTGGATTATTTAGATTAGCATGAAAAATAGTTCAAAGAATAATTCCGTCCGATATAATGCAATAAAAAAGTAATAAAATGATAAAATATTATAAGGGATACTATATGATAACAGCAAGATGCAATTTATCTTGTTCCTATTGTATACTTGAAAATGCTCCGTATCAATTAAAACAAGAACTTAGTCTTTCTGAAAAGAAGGCTCTCATATACCACTTATACCATAACTTAAAATTTCGATCATTGACTATTTCGGGGGGAGAAGCCTTAATAATAGGTAAGAGTGCTCCTAACGAGTTTTTGCAACTTTTGAATTTTATGAAACAATTTAAGTCAAAAGACCCTGAAAAAAATTTAAATATAAAGTTATACACAAATGGCATCTATCTTACCCAAAATGTAGCTAAAATGATGAAAGGTATTATTGATGAAGTTTCTATCAATATTGACAGCAATAATGACGAAACACTGCTACTAATCGGAAGAAATAGGGATAGAAAAGATAAATATTTTTTAAAAACCATTGAAGTAATAAAAAATCTTTCTAATCAGGAAATAAAAATAAAACTTCACACAGTCATTAGTGCCTTGAATTATCAAGGAATTGCGTCAGAAGTATACTCAATTTATCACTCAATAAAAAATGCAAACGCAATGTTTAATCAATGGAAATTTTATCAATACATGTCCTATGATAACACTGCTGTTGATAGCAAACATCAAATAGACGATAAAGAATTCCAAAAAGTAAGAAAGGAAATTGAAAAAAAATTAGCTGATTTGGATATAAATATACACTTTAAGGATAATAAAGAAATGAATCAATCTCTATTTAACATTTTAGCAACAGGAATTGCACAATATAATCTTCCTGAAAGTACTTGGACAACTACTGCAAGGACAAAGAATTTATTAAACTACAATTCTATGGAAGAACTTATTGAAAGAAATAGAATCGATGCTGAATTATTTGAAAAATATCACTCATATTTTCCACCCAAATAAGATTGACACATAATATGGAGTCCCTTATGATATTGGATTTTGATGGAACAATCCTTGATTCATCAAAGGCTTGGTTTGATATATACCAAGAATATTGTAAAAAATATAATATAACTATCTCAAATAAGGCAAATCGAAAAAAATGCGATTTTTCGTATTCAGATTGTATTGAAGAAATTAAATCAACCATTTTATCTTCACAATATTCGAAACTACTAGATGCTTCTTTGAACGAAATAGCAAAGAATATTTACAAAAAAATAAATCCAAGAGAAGGGTTCATTAAATTTCTCAAGAATAGACATAATTTGAGTTCAAAGATAATTATCATCTCAAAAGAAGAACCTGCTTTAATAAAATCTTACTTAAAACATCATAAAATATTTGAAGTTTCAGAAGTTTTTCAAGATCACAATAACGATCGAAACAAAGTAATTTTTTACATAAACTTATCAAAAAAATATAATTGTAATATACATAATATTACATTAGTTGATGATTCTTATTTACATTGTGTTGCCGGGAAGCAGGCTGGAGTTTTTGTAATCGGCATAAATGATAATCATTCAATTGATAGACAAAATCAAATGAATTCAGTCTGTGATATATATAATAATAACTTTTTACCACTATTAGAGTCATGAGTGATTTAAAATTTGCTTTTACCATTGATTTGGATTGGGCAAGCGAAGCCGTTATAGAATATGCACTTTTACCTGTATTGGAAGATAACATCCCTCTTACTATATTCTCTACACACAATTCCGAGTGGTTAATTTCTCGCTCTATAAATAATCATAATATTGAATTAGAAATTCATCCTAACTTTTGTTTAAATAGTTCACACGGAAGCACCTATGATGAAGTTTTCAATTATTGTAACCAACTACAAACTGAAAAAAAGGGATTCAGATGTCATAGGTATTTTGAAGTAAATGAAATAAACGAATATTATAAGTCAGAAGGCTATAAATATTCTTCAAACATATGTACTGACTTACATTATATTCAGCCTTTTTATAACAGAGTTGGCTTACTATCTATTCCACTATTTATGGAAGATGGCGGCTTTTTGCTTCAAAAACACTCTTTAAGCTTAGAAACTATACTCAAAAGGCTACCTGAAAAGGGGACAATAGTATTTCTCTTTCATCCAATGCACTTAGCCTTTAATAGTAACAATTTTCACACAATGAAAAATCTAAAAAAAAGTATCTCCATTGAAGAGTATCAAAACATTTCCATAGAAACCATTAAGAAAAACAAAAATAATTTTTACGGAATAAATCATTTGCTTTGGGAGCTTATTAAATGGAGTAAAGAAAATATGATAGAGTGTGTACTACTAAAATCTTTAATCAATGAAAAATAGAGAACAAAAGATATTCGTTTTTGATGTTGGCAATACGCTGATTGAAAAGCCAAACAATCATATGAATTTTGAATTAATACAAGATTTATTCACTTTACAGAAACAAGGCAATCTCATTGGTTTGGCAACTATGAGAAATCTGACGATGCTTGAAAAATTGATATCTCAATTACGATTTGATTTTATAATTGCCTTAAATGGGGCTTATGTTATCTGTAAAAACAATATTCTAATTGATAGTCCTATTGATGATTTTGAATTAATACAATTTTTGAATATTCTCAAATCAAAAGAAATTCAATACGAACTGTATAAAAAGTATAATATCACAAATTCAATTGAAGAAGAAGGATGTGTTTATGGAATTAAAATAAAAAATTGCTCGGATCATATAGATTTTTTGAGGGAAAACTTTCATTCTTTTATTTTTTACAGCTGGGAAGATGGTAAAATCTGTGATGTACACAGTACAAATACATCAAAAAGTAAGGCAATGGAACTGGTTTGTAATTATTACAATATCTCACTACAAAATAGTATAGTGTTTGGAGATGGTTTCAATGATATAGATCTATTTAAATTATGCAACATTTCTGTTGCTATGGAAACGGCTCCTGATGAACTTAAACAAGTAGCATCTTTCGTTACAAAGTCAGTTAGCAACAATGGAGTAAGTTGGGCATTAAAGCACTTACAATTATGAAAATACTACTGTTTGCGGACAAATTGCCTCCTAATATCGGCGGAATGGAAACTCATGCAAAATATTTTATAAAACACTTCTCAAAAGAGAATGAGTTAATAATTATTTCTAATAGAAATGGCTGTGATGTTATTGTAAATAATGAATTTCAAACAGTTGAAAAAATAGATTTATTAAATTTTCTAAAATCCTTCGAAAATACAGACTGCATAGTTTTCTACAATAGCGGTTATTGGATTGAATGCTTTAGTAAAATAAAATCCGTATTAAAAAAAGCTTGTTTCCTATATCGAACAGGAGGCAATGAAATTAACAAAGCTCCATTATCTCTAGATATTGCTAGTCATACTGAAAGACAGAATTACTGGGTAAGTACAATTAATCGAAATATTGATTTTTTAATTGCAAATAGCCAATTTACAAAGCTACGACTAATTGAGTTAGGAATAAAAAGTAGTATCATAAGAATAATTTCTGGAGGGGTTGATTTATCTAATATTCAAGAAGCTGTTAATAAAATCTCAAAAACAAGAACCTTGTTGAATATAAGCACTGAGACCTTGATTGTATGTTGTTGTCGTTTCGTTCCATATAAGAGAACGGATTTTTTACTTCGCTCATTTCAATACCTACCTCAAAAATACAAAATTGTTTTAGTTGGAGACGGAGATTTACTTGATGATGCAAAAGTACTAGCAAAAAGACTGAACTTAAATGTACGGTTTTTGGGTAGATTAACTCAGGAAGAAACATTAAACATCATTGCAGCAGCAAATGTTTACTGTCAAGCCAGTACAGATTTACTTGTAGAAGTAAGAGGTGGAAAATATATTCATACTGAAGGTATGGGAAGAAGTCTGATTGAAGCAATATGCAGCGGTACAAGCGTGGTAGTTACTAATTGTGGTGCTGTGGGAGAGTTCATAAATTCTGAAAATGGAATAGTCTCAGAAGATAGTGAAGTAGAATTTGCTAAACAGATTGAAAAAGTGATTGCGTTGCCTCCACTGAAAGAGACATCTAGACAAAGTTATTTGAAAGAATATAGTTTTGAGAAAATTTTTAGCCAGTATGAAAATCTTTGGAGTTAAGAATGTCTTATTAGTTACAGGGAAATTTCCTGGCACCTCTTCTGACACTGATGGAGGAAGTATTATGGTTAATCATTTAATTGATGCTTTACGAGGTGTCTGTACAGTTGATGTTTTATTTACAAGAACATATAATGCTCATTTCAATAACATTAATGGTGTCAGAAAAGTTATTTTTCACACGAATAAATTTAGAGAGAGTAATAAGTTCCTAAGGAGGATAGCAAACAGCAAATGGAATAGCGAATTGATATCACAATTCATACCACAATATGACAAGGTAATAATTATCCATTGTAGTAAAGCTTTTGGTCTAGAAAATCTACCAAAGGAACTGTTGAAAAAGATTATTTTGTTCCCGATGTATTTAACTTCTTCTTATAGAAGATCAAACGAAATTGTTCCAGATGAATATGTGGAAGCAGAACAAAGAATATTATCCAAGATAGAAAAAATTATTTCACCAAGTCAATCAGAAAAAAAAGATATAATTAATGAATATGGTATTTATGAGAAACATATAGTTGTAATTCCTAGAGCTACAAATTTATATATTAAAGGTAAAGTACGATATCAATCGAAAACCAACAAATTGATTTATATTGGGGCAATCAGACAACAAAAAAGAAATAATGATGCAATCATATTACTTTCGAAATTAAAGCAAAAAAACGAAAATTTTCACTTATACCTAGTGGGAGCTATACAAGATGAAACATTATACTCTCATTGTATTGATTTAGCTTTTGAATTAGGAGTTAAAAATAATATTTCTTTTTGCGGAGTATTATCCCAAAAAGAAATAGCTGAGCTATTAAACGATGTAGATATCAATATCTCTGTATCTCGTTGGGAAACGTTTGGCAGAGGTATTTTTGAAGGATTAAGTGCAGGTTTGCCCACTGTCGTCTATGATAATATTGATTGTCTATCTGAATATATTGAATCAGGTGAAGGAATTTCCTATGTTAAAAATGTGGATGATATGGCACAAAAAGTATATGATTTATGCACAAATCCTTATTTTTATCGAGATCAATCACAAAAAGCTATCGAAAGTACTTCACAATTTTCAATAGAAAATCAGAAAGAAAAGTTATTAGAAGAAATACTATGTCTCAAGAGATGAAAACGAAAAAAATAATTGTCGTGGTAGGAACAAGACCAAATTTTATAAAGATTGCTCCTTTGATACCTCATTTTATTTATCAAAAAGCAATAAAGTTCATTATTGTTCATACTGGACAACATTATGACGATAAAATGTCAAGTCATTTCTTTACAGATTTAGATATTCCTTTGCCCAACATAAATTTAGGAGTTGGTTCTGGAAGTCAAACGGTGCAAACTGCCAAAATAATGGAACGATTTGAAAAAGTTTGTCTTAACGAAAGACCTGAGTATGTTTTTGTAGTTGGGGATGTTAATAGTACTATTGCATGTTCATTGGTAGCCGCAAAATTGAGAATTAAAATTATTCACTATGAAGCTGGATTAAGAAGCTACGACAAAAGTATGCCTGAAGAAATAAATCGTAGAGTAACAGATTCGATAAGTGATTTTTATTTCACGACAACAGAGGATGCAACATCTAACTTAATTAAAGAAAACATCTCTAATGAAAAAATATTTATGTTAGGTAATTTAATGATTGACACTTTGATTTCTCAGTTACCTAAGGCAATGATTAAAGAATTCGAGCTTAATAGATATAGTAACTCAAAAGTACCTTTAGTGAGTACCGATTTCAAAGAAAAAAAGTATGGCATTGTAACTTTACATAGATCAGGCAATGTAGATTCAAAAGAATTCCTAACAGACATAATTCAGGAGCTGGGTAGTATTTCACAAAAAGTACCTTTAGTCTTTCCAATGCATTTTCGCACATTAAAAAATATACAAGAATGGAATTTGATATACTTAATAGAAAGATATCCAAACTTATTTGTTGTTGAGCCGTTGGGATATTTGCACTTTTTAAACTTACTTTCTAAATCTTTGTTTGTAATAACTGATTCTGGAGGTATTCAAGAAGAAACGACCTATCTCGATATTCCTTGTTTAACATTACGAGCAAATACGGAACGACCAATAACCGTATGGATAGGTAGTAACAAATTAACAACTATCACAGAATTATCAAACGAAATAGATTTAATTATAAAAGGATTACACAAAAAACGAAAGGAAATCCCAAAATTTTGGGATGGAAAAACAGCAAATAGAATAATAGAACAATTACAAAAAATAGACACATAGTTAGATAAAAAACCGACTTATAAAGACAACAGAAATAAGAGATTTTTCGGAATTTGAAAAATCTTGGAATCAGATAAAATCACACTTGGTCGAAAAAGACAGACAAAAATTACTGACGGAATTGCTCAAGAATTATTATTCAGAAAAAAAATTAGTTTTTTTGAGGTCTTCAATAAAATAATCGACGGTGGTAAAATATCAATTGATTTCAACTTTACTGATTATTGAAAGTGAAGAAGTGAATTCGAGACTGGGTGTGAAATTTATAGACAAAATTAATACTAAAAATTATTTAAATATGGGGTGGGATATTTGTTCTATGGGAAACCACACGCTAGACATTTCAAATATAGAAACATTGGCAAAACAATTGTCCGAAATATTGAAAATCAACATTTCTTGCAAAGCTTTTAAAGATAGGCTTTATGAAGAAAAAGTCGATTTGGGTGAAATTATTTATGATGAAAAAGCAGAATGGTTTACACTTTGGGATGATTTCTATTTTGCTAAAAGTTTGTCCAATAAAACATCAAGCGAATTAAAAGAGTTATTTTCTAAAGGTAAAATATATCAATCGGACATAGAGGAGATAGAAAGTGTAAAACGAGGTTTAATAAAGTATGAACTTTTTTGTGGTAATGATTTAAGAAATAGAGATTTATACGAAATTTGTTATATAGACATAATGAAAGACTTCATTAGTTTTTCAATCATAGAGCCTTTTCGTTGGTTTGGGTTTATCAATAATCTAAAAGAAGAAGTGCCAAGCCCATATTTTCTTGAGTTTAGGCAAAAAAATATCGAATTGTATCAAAAAGTCGGTGCTACAGAAATCATCTATTTCCCAGATCAAGGCTCTGCTCAATTGATTTTGGATAGATTTCAAAATTCCCTATGGGAAGAAATAAAAGAATATGCATTAGAAAAAAAATATTACGAAGAATGTCTTTCTATTCCTTATAGTGACCCTAAAGACCAAGAAGAAGCGAGGAAAGCATACAACGATAAAGATAATTATTTGGTTGTCAATCTGTCAGAAACTTTACGAAGTGGTCAAATTTTTCACTCTGAAGATTGTATAGACATTCTTTATGATGACTTACAGTATGTTCAATAGTATTTATTAAAATAGGCAATGCTGTAAAAATAAAAAAAGCCAAAAGGAGTACACTTTTTATACAGAAGATTTCTTGTCTTTCGGTACGCATAAAGCAATCTCAAAGGCTTTGGAACGCATAACTACTTTAGAAAATCAAAACAAGAAATCAATAATTTAAAATTAGAATTTTAAATGTGCTACTTTTATATATCTTTTACTAATTGATTAACTGTAAATCAATATTTTTTCAGATTATTGTACCCTACTGTTTTATTCATCAAATAGAAATCCAGAATTACCATTGCAGCCATTGCCTCCACAATGGGGACTGCACGTGGCACTACACAGGGGTCGTGTCTGCCTTTGCCTTGCATTTGCACGATGTTTCCTTCTGAATCCAAAGCCGGTTGCGTTTGCATAAGAGTTGCCACAGGCTTGAAAGCCACTTTGAAGTAAATATCCATTCCGTTACTGATACCACCTTGAATTCCACCAGAACGATTGGTTTGCGTGCTTCCGTCGGGATTAAAAAGGTCGTTATGTTGGCTTCCTCGTTGTTTTGTTCCTTCAAAACCACTACCATATTCAAAACCTTTTACCGCATTGATGGAAAGCATCGCCTTGCCAAGCTGTGCGTGAAGTCGGTCAAAAACAGGTTCGCCCAAACCAACGGGAACATTTTGGATGACGCAACTTATCGTTCCGCCTACGGTATCACCTTCCTTGCGGATTTCTTTGATATAATTTTCCATTTTTGAAGCCAATTCCAAATCGGGACAACGAACAGGATTGGTTTCCGTTAGCGATAAATCCAATTCTGTATAATGTTTATTTACAGAAAGTTCCCCCACAGAAGAAACATAAGCCGAAAAACGAATGTCTTTTAAAACCTGCTTGGCGATAGCTCCTGCCACCACGCGACAAGCTGTTTCACGAGCCGAACTGCGTCCTCCACCGCGATAATCACGATGCCCGTATTTCTGCTGATAAACATAATCGGCGTGACTGGGGCGGTACACATCTTTTATATGACTGTAATCGTGCGACTTTTGATTTGTATTTTCAATAATAAAACCTATGGAAGTCCCCGTTGTTTTTCCCTCAAAAATACCCGAAAGAAAACGCACTTCGTCAGGTTCTTTACGCTGGGTAACAATAGCAGATTGTCCGGGTTTTCGCCGGTCTAATTCCTTTTGAATTGCTTCAAAATCAATGGTCACACCAGCCGGACAACCATCAATAATTCCGCCAAGTGCCTCCCCGTGCGATTCGCCAAAAGTAGTAAGCCTAAATATCGTTCCGAATGTATTTCCTGCCATAGTTTTTCTTTTTCAAAAATCTCTTCTTGAAGCAAAAGTAAAAAACAACAAATAATTAACAAAATTTTACTGATTCATTTCTGCACAAATCTCCTCAAATAAATAAAAAAAACATCTTTTAACTTTTTATTAAAAGAATAAATGCTATTTTTGGCACGTTCATAGATTTGTTTACAGAGATTTTTGAAAAGATAATGAAGAAAAAAATAGCTGTTATTATGGGAGGGTATTCTGCAGAGGCAGAAGTTTCTCTAAAAAGCGGAAGTGTTGTTATACAGCATCTTAATAAGGAAAAATACGACGTTTTTCCCATTCACATTTACAAAGAAAAATGGGTTTCCATTGATGGTCAAAATCAGGAAATTCCCGTCAACAAAAATGATTTTTCCATCGAAATTCAAGGAGAAAAAATAACTTTTGATGCCGTTTTTAATGCAATCCACGGCTCGCCCGGTGAAGATGGTTATTTACAAGCGTATTTCAATCTAATAGGCTTACCTTTAACAGGTTGCAGTATGTATGCTTCGGCTTTGACCTTCAACAAAAGGGATATGCTTTCGGTTTTAAAACCTTACGGAATAATGTGTGCACCTTCGGTATATCTAAATAAGGGAGAAAGTTTTTCAACTTGTGAAATTGTTGAAAAAGTAGGGCTTCCTTGCTTTGTAAAAGCCAATAAATCAGGAAGTAGCTTTGGTGTTTACAAAGTATATGAAGAAAACAAATTATCTGAAGCTATTGAAAAAGCCTTTGAAGTAGATGATGAAATTTTGATTGAAAGTTTTTTGAAAGGAACTGAAGTTTCTGTTGGTGTAATTACTTACAAAGGAAAAATAAAAGTTCTTCCGATGACGGAAATCGTTTCTCACAATGATTTTTTTGATTACGAAGCAAAATATTTAGGTCAATCCGATGAAATTACCCCCGCAAGAATTTCTGCTGAGATGACTGAAAAAATTAATATTTTGGCAGAAAAAATATATCGAATATTGAAAATGAAAGGATTTAGCCGAAGTGAATTTATCATTGTAGGGGAAACTCCTTACTTATTGGAAATGAACACTACTCCGGGGCTTTCTGAAGCCAGTTTATTGCCTCAGCAAGCTAAAGTGGCAAGAATTTCGCTCTCAGATTTGTTTGAAAATGCTATCGAAGAAGCTATAAATGAAGTTTAAAATGAAAAGAGCATTATTTCCCGGTTCATTTGACCCAATTACACTCGGGCATTATGACATCATTCACAGAGCGTTGGATTTGTTTGATGAAATAGTAGTTGCCATTGGGGTAAACAACGACAAAAACTATATGTTTTCGGTAGAACAACGCAAAGAATTTATAGAAAAAGCTTTTGCTAATGAGCCTAAGGTAAAAGTAACAACATATCAAGGGCTTACGGTAGATTTCTGCAAAGAAATCAAAGCTCAGTTTATCCTGAGAGGACTTCGAAATCCTGCCGATTTTGAGTTTGAAAAAGCAATAGCTCACACTAACAGAACGCTCTCAAAAATTGAAACGGTTTTTTTGCTTACCGCAGCAAGTACTTCGTTTATTTCATCGTCTATCGTACGTGACGTAATCCGAAATAACGGAGATTATACGGTACTTGTTCCCGAAAGCGTAAAAATAGAACTGTAAAGCGAGTTTTGGATTATCATTCATAAATATTACTGTCTAACTACTTAAAAAAGAACAATCTTAAAATAAAATAAAAATTATGTGTGGAATCGTAGGTTACTTAGGCAGCAGGGCTGCTTTTCCCGTTGTAATTGACGGACTTAAGCGATTGGAATATCGCGGTTATGACAGTGCAGGATTCATTCTGAATTCTGAAAAATTCTTAAATGTAAAAACCAAGGGAAAAGTCTCCGATTTGGAAAACAAAGCAGGAGATGAAGTTCCTAAATTCGGTTGCGGAATGGGGCATACTCGCTGGGCTACGCACGGAGTTCCGAATGATGTAAATTCACATCCTCATCTGTCAAGTTCAGGAAAGCTTGCCATTGTCCATAACGGAATTATCGAAAATTATGACAGCATCAAACAGCGATTATTGCAAGAAGGATTTACTTTTCAGTCGGATACTGATACTGAAGTTTTGGTAAATTTCATTGAATATTTCAAAGAAAAGGAAAATCTTTCTTTGGAAAGTGCTGTCCGTCACGCTTTAAACGAAGTTATTGGAGCGTACGCCATTGCCGTAATGGAAGAAGGTCGCCCTGAAGAAATTGTGGTAGCTCGCTTGGGAAGCCCGCTTGTGATTGGTATCGGCGAAAATGAATTTTTCATCGCTTCAGACGCCTCTCCTTTCATTGAATTTACTAAAAATGCACTTTATTTGGAAGATGGAGAAATGGCTACCATCCGATTGGGAAAACCGCTAAATGTTCGAAATATCATTAGTAATGAAAGTGTTACGCCACTTATGCAAGAACTGAAAATCAGTTTGGAAGCTATCGAAAAAGGAGGTTATGACCATTTTATGCTGAAAGAAATTTACGAACAACCAAAATCCATCTTGGATACAATGCGTGGGCGTTTACTTGAGGATTACACAACCAAATTATCAGGAATTGATAATCACCTTGAAACCTTCCTAAAAGCCAGACGCATCGTTATCGTGGCCTGCGGAACTTCTTGGCACGCAGGATTGGTAGGAGAATATTTGTTTGAAGAATTCGCCCGAATTCCTGTGGAAGTAGAATACGCATCGGAATTCCGTTACCGAAACCCAATTATTCACAAAGATGACATTGTCATAGCTATTTCTCAATCAGGAGAAACTGCTGATACACTGGCTGCCCTGAAATTAGCAAAAGAACAAGGAGCTTTCATTTACGGAATATGCAACGTAGTAGGTTCTTCCATTGCTCGAATCACGGATTCCGGAACTTATACGCACGCAGGTCCTGAAATCGGAGTAGCTTCAACAAAGGCTTTTACCACTCAATTGACAGTTTTAACGCTAATGGCTTTGCATTTAGGACGTAAAAAAGGCACTTTAGATGAAAAAACATATCATACTTTGGCTAAAGACTTGGCTAATATTCCAAATTTAGTAGAGAAAACGCTTAAAAACACTCACCAAACAGCTATTGAAGTGGCAGATATCTACAAAAATGCATCAAATTGCCTATATTTGGGTAGAGGTTTTAATTTCCCTACGGCTTTGGAAGGAGCTTTAAAGCTGAAAGAAATTTCGTATATCCACGCTGAAGGTTATCCTGCTGCCGAGATGAAGCACGGACCTATCGCTTTGATTGATGAAAATATGCCTGTGATTTTCATCGCTCCACTCAAAGGGCATTATGACAAAATCGTATCTAACGCTCAGGAAATCAAGTCACGAAAAGGAAAAATCATCGCCATAGTAACCGAAGGAGATAAGCAAATGGCTTCAATTGCCGACCACATAATTGAAATTCCTGAAGTAAGCGAGGCTTTATCTCCGATTTTAGCTTCGGTGCCGTTGCAACTATTATCGTATTACATCGCCATCAAACGAGGATGCAACGTTGACCAACCGAGAAACTTAGCTAAATCAGTAACTGTTGAATAATCAATAAATTAAACATAAAGAATCAACAATTTGGATATTTTTCGGTTGTTGATTCTTTTCTTTTTATAAATACTGCTTATGAAAGAAAAAAAATTACGCTTCCATAAACGAATTGCCACGGCATTATTCCTTTTTATGACCTTACTGTACATCGCAATGGTAATTCTTCAAAAAAAAGCTCCTGAGTGGTCTTTTGTGGGATATATCAAAGCCTTTTCCGAAGCTGCTATGGTGGGTGCTTTGGCGGATTGGTTTGCTGTTACCGCTCTATTTCATAAGCCTTTGGGACTTCCGATTCCACATACAAATTTGATTGAAAATCGGAAGAAAGACATTGGAGATAATCTGGGTAATTTTGTAGTAGAAAACTTTTTAAAAGCAGAAAATATTCGCCCGTATGTGGAAAATATCAACGTTTCTCCTTTTATTGTAAAACATTTAAATAAAGAAAAGAATATCAATATATTAATAGACGAAGTTAAAGTAAACCTTGAAGAAATAATACAAAATACAAACGATGAAAAAATTACAAATTTTATCACAGAAAAATCTAAACTATTACTTCAAGAAATAGAATTAAATAAATTAACAAGCAATGTATTAGAATATTTACTGAAAGAAAAAGAACATCAAAAAATACTTGATTTTATCTTCTTAAAAATTGAATACTACATTTTGGAAAATAAGGATTTAATTCATCAAAAAATTTCCCAAGAAAGTGCGTTTTTTATTCCTAATTTCGTTGATAAAATTTTAGCTGATAAAATTACAGCAGGGCTGGCAAACTATATGGCTGAAGCAGCTCAAAATGAAGAACATTCCGTTCGCAAAGAAATAGAAAAACAATTATTTCAATTCAGTGAAGATTTAAAAAACGAACCTCATTGGAAAGAAAAATTGGAAAATTTGAAAGGTAATTTATTGCAATCGGAAAATATTGAAAAATATGCCAAAAATATTTGGATATACATCAAAAACTTTCTTACAGAAGATTTATCAAAACCTTTAAATGATTCTGTTTTAAAAAGTTATTTAAAAAAATCAATTCTGAATTTCACTCAACAATTGCAAACCGACAAACAGCTTCAAAATCGATTGGACGGATGGAGCCAGAAAACAATCTATCAATTCGTTTTGAAAAACAAAAATGAAGTTGGTCAGCTTATAAGCGAGACTGTTGGAAACTGGAAAGGACGTGAATTAAGCGAAAAATTGGAACTCGAAGTGGGCAAAGATTTGCAATTTATTCGCATTAACGGAACATTAGTTGGCGGATTGGTAGGGCTTTTAATCTATGTTATAACTCAATTTTTCTGATTTTAGCATCAAAATTCTCCTGTTTATTTCAAAAAATCGTTTTACTTTTGCACCGATTTTTAAAATTTTGAAAATTCAATGAAACATAAAAAACATATCGTTATTGTTGGAGGTGGTTTTGCTGGTTTACAACTTGTTAAAGAACTAAATCGTTCTGATAAGTTCCGTGTTACTTTGGTGGATATGAATAATTACAACTTCTTTCCGCCTTTGCTTTATCAAGTTGCAGCGGGTTTTATGGAGCCTTCCGCCATTTCGTACCCTTTTCGGAAAATCTTGCGTTCGTATAAAAACACAAATTTCAGAATGGGAGAACTCAAAGAAGTAATTCCTTCCGAAAACAAACTGATACTCAGCAATGGAGAAATGTTTTACGATGTTTTGATAATGGCAACAGGAGCCGAAACGAATTTCTTTGGCAATCAAAATGTAGCAGAAAAAGCAATGCCAATGAAGACAATCAGTGATGCTTTAATGTTGCGAAATTTGGTATATACACGGCTCGAAAGAGCCACCCGCACTGAAGACAAGGAACAGCGAAAAAAACTACTTTCCTTTGCCATTGCGGGAGCGGGACCAACAGGTGTTGAGCTTTCGGGAATTTTTGCAGAAATGAAGCATTACATTCTGGAAAAGGACTATCCCGAACTTGCTCAAGAGGATTTGGGAGATATTTTCCTGATTGACGGACAAAAAACAGTACTTGCACCAATGTCCGAAAAATCTCAAAAATACACCGAAAAATCTTTGCTAAAAATGGGAGTAAAACTCAAACTTAACGTTTCTGTAAAAGATTTTGTGAACGATGAAGTGTATCTTTCTGACGGAACAATTTTGGATGCGAGAAACCTTATTTGGGCAGCCGGAGTTTCTGCTAAATCATTCAAAGGCATTGATAATGAATCGCTTTTAGGAAGAGGAAAGAGAATAAAAACAGACACTTTCAATAAAGTGGAAGGTTTTGATAATATTTATGCCGTTGGAGATTCTTGCATTATGACTACCGATTCAAACTTTCCGCAAGGTCACCCTCAACTGGCTCAAGTTGCCATACAACAGGCACAAAATTTAGGTAAAAACCTAAGTAACGATTTCATAAACGCTAAGCCTTTTTCATATACTGACAAAGGTTCTATGGCGATTATCGGGCGTAATAAGGCTGTTGCTGATATCCCCAAAAAAATATTTCTGAAAGGATTTTTCGCTTGGTTTATCTGGGTTTTTGTACATATTATGTCGCTTGTAACATTCCGAAACCGCCTCAAGGCTTTCTATAATTGGTTAGGGTATTACATCAGTAAAGACCAATCCTACCGAATGATTCTAAAACCGAGTAATAAAAGAGCACAAGGGTAAAAATGAACAAATTCACATAAAACTAAAAATATCAAATAAAATGTTAATTTAATATTCACAAATCATTTACATTAACATTTATTTTACATTCACCACCGACAATTCGTCTTAACATTTCAACTTCTGCTTTTAACTCAGTAATATACATATCTTTTTCAAAGATACGCTTCTCATACTGCTCTATAAGCCTACCTGACAGTTCGTTAATGATATTCAATTCATCAAACCGCCTAGAACCTTTTTTAGCACCACCTATATTTTCGGACTCAGATCTAAAAAATTCCTCAAGTTCTACTCCAAACAACTCACACAAAGGCAATATATAGTTAACCCAAGAATTACCAATACCATTCTCAATACGAGCGTATGTAGACTGTGTCGTATGTATATAATCAGCTATCTGCTCTTGTGAAAACCCCTTTTGCTTACGTAACACCCTCATCTTCTGCCCTATTCGTATATTCATAACCTACAATATTTTTTATGCAAAAATAAAATAAAAATATTTACTTTTTAAGTAATCACTCAAATTAATTTAGCATACATTTGCCGCAACTAATTTTAGTTAAAAAAAAATAAAAATAATAATAACAATTTAACACTTTTATTTATCATGAATTTAAAAACAAAAATCGCAATCCTTGCTTTAGGAACTAGTTTTATTTCCTACGCACAAAATGCTGATTTAGATAGATTTAATGTATCTTATGAGTACGTTAACCTACCAACTCATCCTATCAATGACCCTGCATTAAGACATTTCTCAATTACAACAAATGCTGATGTATATGACAAATCTAAGATTTTGGACAACATCAATTTAGTTGGATTCAAAAAAAGAGAAGAAGGTCAAGATGCAACTATAAAAATTGACGTAAGAATTGAACGTCTCAAAGTAGAACAGATGGATATCCGAACTGAAAAAAGTGAGAAAAAAGATGACAAAGGTAATGTAATTGAAACCACATACACCTACTATCCTTATATGGATTATGTTACTAATGGCTCGGCAGCATTTACCAACAATAGTGGCGACTCTTTTAATCAACGATTGGGAGGCTCGCAAAGACATACAGGAGAATCTCATAGAAGTTACGGTGCAGCACAAAATTACTTGAAAAACAATTACGAAATATTGACTCAAAATTTTCAAAATAAATTTGTTGCCTCAATACCAAGAGAGGTTCAATACTATGGAAATAGGCTATATGGTTATCCTACTTATAATGATAACATTCTCTTTTGGATACTTGGCTCAAAGAAAAACCCAGAGTACCAGAACTGCCAAAAAATAATGACCAAAATCAGGAGTATGGTAGGAGGTCTGAAAGCAAATGAACCAATCAGTGAGGAATTAAAAAATGAATTTAATGAGATAGAAAAACACTTTTTGGATATTCTTCCAAAATATACTGATTCTAAAAAAGCACACCGAAAGATGCGTTACTATTCTTACTACAACTTAGGAAGATTGTATCTAATCTTTGATATGCCTCAAAAAGCTATTGAAATGGCTGAGAAATTGGTACAAAATGACTACGATAAGTCAGATGGCACGAGAATTAAAGAGGAAGCTGAATACCTAATAAAAAGAATGGAAATAAATAAAATATTCACAAAACACTTCCCCATTGAAGTAGTAGCAGAATAAAGAATTAAAGAAATAATCAAAAAAGCTCAAAGAATTTTAATTTTCTTTGAGCTTTTTCTTTAATATTCAATTTCCTCTACAATTTCAAGTCCGTAACCCGACATACCTACGTAATGTGATTGTTTTGAATTAGTTAGCAATCTAATTTTACGTATATTCAAGTCGTGAAGAATTTGCGACCCCATTCCAATATCTTTTGTATCGGTTGAAGTTTGCGGAATATAATTTCCGTTCTGTTTTTCTTTGATTTCTGTGATGCGTTTGAGTAAATCTTGCGAATATCCTTCTTTATTGATAACCACCACAGCTCCTTTGCCTGCTTCATTGATTTTTTTGAATATTCTCTCAAGCGGATTATCCTTATCATTTGCCAAAATCTCCAATATATCATTACTGATAAATGACGCGTGAACTCTGGTAAGCACAGCCTCATCAGGTTCCCAAGTTCCTTTGGTAAATGCTAAATGTATCTGTTTATTAGTGGTTTGCTCATAAGCACGCAAGCGAAATTCTCCGTAAGGCGTTTGCAAATAGAAATCTTCTTTTTTTACGATTAAAGTATCTTTTCGCATTCGGTAAGCTACCAAATCTTCTATTGAAACAAGTTTTAAGTCAAAACGTTTTGCCACTTCTACCAGCTGTGGAAGCCGAGCCATTGTCCCATCTTCATTCAATATTTCCACCAAAATTCCTGCTGGTTGAAAGCCCGCAAGCCGAGCCAAATCAATTGCAGCCTCAGTGTGTCCTGTCCTGCGGAGTACGCCTCCTTCTTTCGCCCGAAGTGGAAAAATATGTCCGGGACGTCCTAAATCCGATGGTTTTGTTTCGGGATTAATCAACGATAAAATTGTTTTTGCTCTGTCGTGAGTCGAAATTCCGGTAGTGCACCCCTGCCCTATCAAATCCACAGAAACCGTAAATTGAGTTTGATGCAACACTGTGTTATTCTGTACCATCATTGGCAAATCCAACTCAGCACAGCGTTTTTCAGTAAGTGGCGCACAAACCAATCCGCGACCGTGTGTAATCATAAAATTTATCATCTCAGGAGTGGCTTTTTCTGCAGCAGCAATGAAATCTCCTTCGTTTTCACGATTTTCATCATCAACCACAACAACAACTTTTCCTTTTTTTATATCTTCAATAGCTTCTTCAATAGTGTTTAGCTCTATTTTTTTCATCTTAACTCAAATTTGTGGCAAATATAATTATTTAAAGTAATAATTGATAAAAGAATTTCAATTTTGTTTTTCAAGTGTTATCCGTTCAAAAAATCAGGAATATCAACAGGAATGCTTCCTTTTTCTACGGAAATTTGTGATAATTCTGTAATGCACGACCACAATGCACCATCATATACGTTTTGGTCTAACGGAAGTCCATTTTTGAGACAGTACACCAATCTGTAATCCATAATGATATCCATAGGCTTTTGTTCCGGAAGTTTTTCTCTCAAATGAGCGGTTTCCAACACATAATGATGCTGATTTTGTTCCAAATACGATGCTACTTCCTCCTGAATTAATTGTGGAATTTCCCTTTTGTCGAAATAAATTTGAGGAGTGGGATATTTTTGAATAAATCCGTCTGTTCCACTCACTAAAAATATTCGTGAATATGGTCGTGGGCTGGTATCATCGTGTTGTAATAAGATGGTCTTTCCTTTTTCTGTCTGAATCAGCGTCAAATTAATATCGCCTGTGTACTGTGCTTTTGCCTGTGGAGATTCGCTCCCGAAAGTAGCTTCGGCATAACGTTTCATCCCGATTGAGAGAGACGACATCGACACTAATTTAACTAAATTATCTCCTCTTAAGATATTCATTGCCTGACAAATAGGAGCTATTCCGTGTGTTGGGTACGGATTTCCATTGTGCGTTTGGCTGTATTTCATTCGCCATTCGCCTCGCAGTGTATCTCTATCATTCTGCTGAAAATTCAAACGCCTCAAATCGTGAATATAAGCGCCTTCTCCGTGGACTATCTCTCCGAAATCTCCTCTTTTTGCCATTTCAATAGTCATCAGTTCAAAGCTATCGTAACACGCATTTTCCAACATCATACAGTGTCGCTGAGTTTCTTCCGCAGTTCTGACTATTTTCCAGCAATCGGCAACGGTCATAGCCAGCGGAACTTCCACCGCAACGTGCTTACCACAACGCATTGCGTACGTTACCATTTCAGTGTGTAATTCCCAAGGTGTGGATATATAAACCAAGTCAATTTCTTCCATTTCGCAAAGCTTCTTCCAATCTTCTTTTCCTGTAAAGAAAACTGGTGAAACAGACTGATTTTCTGTGATTTTCTTAGCTTTTTCTATATATTCCTCATACACATCACTCACTGCCGAGATACGCACATCCAAATACATATATCGCTTTAGGGCTTCAATACCTCGAATGCCGACGCCGATAAATCCCACACAAAGATTTTCTATGGGAGCGACCCTCAAATCGAATACTTTTTTCATTTTTAAATCAGTTTTATGACGAAAATTCCTTGATTGCTTCTTCAATTACACTATAAATACGCTGTAATTGTGCATTTGTGACAATATACGGAGGAAGTATATAGACTGTATTGCCCACGGGACGCAGAATTACGCCTTTTTCAATAAAAAATTCATACAATCGATTGCGAATACTTCCATAATACGATGTATTTCCTGATGTTTTCACTTCAAAAGCTAAAATAACCCCCAGCGTTCGTGCGTTTTCAACATTCGGGTTGCTATTTAATTTTTGCACAAATTCCTTATGATACTGCTCAATGCGTTTTATTTTCTGCTGAGTTTCATCTGTTTGCAGAATTCGGATTGCCTCCAAAGCAATGGCACATCCTGTGGGATTTGCCATATAAGTATGCCCGTGAAACAGAGCTTTATTTACATCTTCATCGCAAAAAGCATCAAAAATCTCCTGCGTTGCCGAGGTTACCGCCAGCGGAATTGTGCCCCCCGTCAATGCTTTTGAAAGGCAAACAATATCCGGTTGCTCGCTTAAATAATCACAAGCGAATGTTTTCCCTGTTCTGCCAAATCCGGTCATTACCTCATCGGCGATTGTGATAACATTTTGGCTTTTAGCTATTTTTATCAAATTGTCTAAAGCCTTTTCGGAGTAGATTTTCATTCCTGCTGCACCCTGAACCAACGGCTCAAAGATGAAAGCCGCCACTTTGTGCTTTGCGATGGCTTCTTTTAGCTTTTCTTCCGATAATTGCTCCTTTCCTTTCTCCGGAATGGGAATCCGCACCACTTCCAACAGCTGCCCCCTAAACGATTCCGTGAAGAATGATATTCCTGAAGCTGCCATCGCCCCAAAAGTATCACCGTGGAAAGCATTTTCGAACGCCACTATTACGTGCCTTTTCTCTCCCTTGTTGAAAAAATACTGTATCGCCATCTTTATTGCGACTTCCACAGCGGTAGAACCATTGTCCGAAAAGAATATTTTCTGTTGATTGGAAGGCAAAATGGAGATTAGTTTCTCTGCCAAAAGCACCGCAGGTTCGTGAGTGAATCCCCCGAAGAGTACGTGCTCCAGTTGTGTTAATTGTTTGTAAGCCGCTTGGGCTAAAAGCTCATTACTATGCCCGAAAGGATTTACCCACCAGCTCGAAATGGCGTCAATATATTCATTTCCGTCTTCATCCCAAAGTAAAGCATCTTTCCCTTTAACAATTCCTAAAGGTTTGGAAGCTGTTTGATGTTGCGTATAAGGATGCCACAGATGTTTTTCATCTCTTTGTTGTAACTTCATAGTCTTTATTGTTAGTTACTTCTGTTTATTAGAATATCTTTTGTGTTTATTACACGATTTTACTTCTTATTTAATTTGTACTGTATTTTTATTTCATTAAATCAATATTTTTTATTTATCATCTTTATTTATGATTATTGATTTAATATTGCACATTTTTACTTTTGTATTTTATTATATTGAATTTTCATTTTTGATTATTACATCTTTATAAATGAAACTCGTTTATTGAATTTTTATCACTTACTTTGTATTGCCCTGACCTGTTTTTAAATACCCCATACTTGTTCTTACATTTTTTACAGTTCCTTTTGGATTGCCCATAATTACATTCCAATAAAAAACACTTACTTTTTGATGTTTTATCAATAATTTGAACAGCCCCTTATTTCTCTTCTAAAGCCCCTACCCTTTCTTTGATTTTTTTATATTGATATTTGATATTTACTGTTTGTTTTGCATTGTTTTGCTTCTTCATTAAATAATTTTCTTAAATGGAATTAATAACTGACTTCCGTCCGATGGTTTTTGTGATAATATCTTTCTCGATATTCCACCCACGGGCAGGACTATATTCCCTCCCATATAAAATAATCTGGATATGGAGCTTGTTCCACTTCTCCTCTGGAAATAAACGCTTCGCATCTTTCTCCGTTTGCGTCACATTCTTTCCGTTTGATAGCCCCCATCGGTACATTAAGCGATGAATATGCGTATCCACAGGAAACGCAGGGACGCCGAAGGCTTGCGACATCACCACGCTGGCCGTTTTATGCCCAACGGCAGGCAACGCTTCCAAATCCTCGAAGCTCTGCGGCACTTCCCCGCCGTGTTTGTCAATCAAAATGTGTGACAGTTCGTAAATTCCTTTCGACTTGGCAGGAGAAAGCCCCACCGGTTTGATGATTTCACGAATCTCATCAACGGATAGCTTTATCATATCGTACGGATTGTCCGCTTTTGCAAAAAGTAAGGGCGTTATTTGATTTACACGAGCATCGGTGCTTTGTGCGGAGAGTAGCACGGCTATTAATAGGGTGTACGGGTCTTTATGGTCAAGGGGGACATCTACTTTTGGGTATATTTCCTCCAATGTATTGATTACAAAGCTTACTTTTTCGGATTTCTTCATATTTATATGCTTCCTCTTTAACGTTCATCTGCATTCTTCAAAAAAGAATTGCTTGTACTCACTGTTTTGTTTCGTACTTCTTTTTCAAAGAATGCAGAAAATATATTTTTTTGATAAAATGTTCCTTATTTGAAGGTTGTAATTCCGTATTTTGCTGCTTCGGCTTTTGCTTTAGGAACCCAATTTTTCAGATTTGCTATTCGCGAAGCGTTGGACGGGTGTGTACTTAGTATTTCAAGCGACTGTCCTGAACTGTTTGCTTGCATTCGTTCCCATAATTTAGGTGCTTCTTCAGGATTGTATCCTGCAATTGCCATAAGTTGAATTCCTATTTCATCGGCTTCGGTTTCGTGCGAACGGCTGTAAGGCAACATTCCTAATATTTGCGTTGCAGGTGCGTACGCAGCGTTGAATGTGTCTTTATACTTGCTGTTGTGAAGAGCCACATTGCCGACAATCGCTCCGAGTACCTGTATGTCACTTGCACTCATACGTTGGGCTCCGTGGTCAAGCAGTGCGTGAGCAACTTCGTGCCCCATAACAACTGCCAGCCCTTCCTCGCTTTTGGTAATGGGAAGAATTCCCGTATAAACCACGATTTTCCCCCCTGGCATACACCACGCATTGGCTTGCTTGTCGTGAACCAAATTGTATTCCCACTTATAATCTTTCAAATAGTCCTTATGACCGATTGCCTCTGCCCACATTTGAGCTGCCTTGGCAATTCGTTGCCCTACCCGCTTAACCATTTCAGCTTCGGCAGTTCCCATAACAACTTCATTTTCTTTCAGAAAAGTAGAATATTGAGTAAAAGCCATCGGGAACAAAGTACTGTTCGATTTAAAGTTCAAAGTATTTTTTCCCGTAAACGGATTTGTTTTACAAGAAAAAATCACTAAAAAAATGATAACCAGACTAATTCTTCTCATAACTTTCTTTTTTTGTAACAAATAAAAATCTTTTTTATAACCTCATCACCGAAGAGCAGAAGGTAATGATTTAGTGACAAAACAACCCTTGTTGATTTTACCCATTTTAGGTTGTAACTCAGTGAGGCAAAGATACGAACTATTTACAAATCAGCAAAAAAATCTTGCTTTCTGCAACTGCTTTGAAAAAGTCAATCGCAAGATGTTTTATTACCAATATTTTCCATTTTCTATTCGTTTTTTTATGCATCGTTTTTTGGTTAGCTGTCGAAGGGATTTGCTGTCAATTACAAATTGTAAATAGGCTTTGTTTTGTCCAAAATTTCTTTCAATTCTTTGGAGGCGTTGTAATAACGAATATTATCAATATCTTCGGGGTCTTCTTCAAAATATTCTTTTTGTTTTTGAAAATAGTTATCCATAAACGATTGATAATTAGAATCGTTGCAAAGTTTTAAAATAACAGCTTTTTTCATTGGTGCAAATTGCCCTAAAATATCCCAAAGTTCGTCTTCTGTTTTATCTTTTATGTATTCGTACAAAACATTTAGGTTGTGCCATTTTTTGAAAAATGGGAGAATTTCATTATTATATTGATTTTCAAATATTTTTGTTATACTATCATCTGCTACAAGTGAGTTATATTTTTGTTTTTCAATGAAAAAAGACCCCCATCTATTACTTTTGCTATCTTTAAAACTCAAACCATTTTTGATTAGAATTTTATTCACAACATCATCTAATTGATTATAATTTATTTGATATTGGATAGGACAAAATAAAAATTTTGAATCATCTTTTTCAAATAATAATGTTACAGTAAAATCTGTTTCAGAAATAGAGTGCATAAAATGAATAATAGTATAATTACTTTCTCTTATTACGATTTCTTCTATATCTTTTCCTTCAGAAATCATACTCTTTATTTCTCTTACTACTTTATTTATTTCTACCATAGTTAAAACATTTTAATAGGCGGAATTTTTATATTATTTCTTTCGCTTACAAATTGTAAATAGGTTTTGTTTTATCCAAAATTTCGTTTAGTTCTCTGGAGGCGTTGTAATAACGAATATTATCAATATCTTCGGGGTCTTCTTCAAAATATTCTTTTTGTTTTTGAAAATAGTTATCCATAAACGATTGATAATTAGAGTCGTTACAAAGTCTTAAAATAACAGCTTTTTTCATTGGTGCAAATTGCCCTAAAATATCCCAAAGTTCGTCATCTGTTTTATCTTTTATGTATTCGTATAAAACATTTAGGTTTTGCCATTTTTCAAAGAATGGAAGGGCTTCTTGGGTATAAAAAGTAATAAACTCATTGGCTATTTTATCAATATTTTCTTCTTTAATTTTTTCTAAGTTATATTTTAAAGTTTTTTCATTTAAATTAAAAGAAGGACGGTCAATAATATTGTAATCTTTTCCTATTAAATCATATTTTGATAGAATATTCATTACAATACTCTCTAATTCAATATACACTATATAAATATCAAATCCTTGGAAATATATAGTGCTAATATCATTTTCCATATAATAATATATAACATATAAATTTTCCTTGCTTTTGTAAACTAAATGAGTACCCAACCTAAAATCATCACTTGATGTTTCTATAAGAATACTATTTTGTTCATTAAATTTTCTATTTTTATCTAAAATAAAATTATTATAATCAATGTGGTTCATATTCAAAACATTTATTATTTTCAGGAATTTCCAAAATCATCAAAAAGAAAAACAAATATAAAAAAATAAAGCTGAAAGCCCAGCGATTACACTGCTCTTTCAACTTTATCGTAATACAAATTTTAAACTAATTAATTATGAAAACATTTCCCTTACTTTCTCAAAAAAGGATTTATCCGTTTTTTCAGGTTTTGGCTCAAACTTGGCATCGTTGAGCATTTCTCTAAAAAATTCTTTCTGTTTTTCCGTAAGATTTTTAGGAGTCCAAACATTCACGTGAATGATTAAATCGCCTGTTCCATAGCCATTTAAGCTGGGAACTCCTTTCCCTTTTAACCGAAGAATTTTTCCGGATTGTATTCCTTCTTCTAATTTAATTCGTACTTTTCCCGTAACGGTTTCAATCTCTTTGGAAGCCCCCAAAGCTGCTTCCGAAAAACTGACATAAAGGTCATAATGCAAATTTTCGCCTTCTCTTTTGAGCGTTTCGTGTTCTTGCTCTTCTATGACCACCAGCAAATCACCCGCAAGGCTGTCTCTTCCCGGAGCTTCATTACCTTTCCCGCTGACTTTCAGCTGAACGCCCTCCATAACCCCAGCCGGAATTTTCACGGAAATCGTCTCTTCAACAACTTTTAACCCTTGAGAATCAGCCTCTGACGGACGAGAATCAATAACCTGACCACTTCCATAGCAGGAAGAACAAGAACTTGCCGTTTGCATTCTTCCAAGCATTGTGTTCACCTCTCTGACAATTTGCCCAGTTCCGTTACAAGTCGGACACGTTTTATAGGTAACTCCCTCTGCCTGAACCTTTCTTTTAACTTTTATTTTCTTTTCAGCACCTTTTACAACGTCTTCCAGAGAAACTTTTATACGAACTCGAAGATTTTCGCCTCGCATACGAGCCTGCTGTCCTCCTCCGAAGCCTCCAAATCCTGAAAAACCTGAAAATCGCCCGCCAAAAATATCTCCAAAATGGCTGAAAATATCCTCCATCGTCGAGTGATAACCGCCACCGGCATTATCAAAAGCTGCGTGCCCAAAACGGTCATACTGAGCTCTTTTGTTGTCATCACTCAGCACTTCATAGGCTTCAGCGGCTAACTTAAAATTTTCCTCGGCTTGTTTATCCCCCGGATTTTTGTCCGGATGGTATTTTAAAGCTTGTTTGCGATACGCTTTTTTAATTTCAGCAGTGGTTGCCGTTTTTGAAACTTCTAATATTTCGTAGTAATCTTTTTTCATTGATTTTTATAAACTATTGTCCTACAACAACTTTTGGATATCGGATAACTTTATTTCCTAATTTGTATCCTTTTTCGATAATATCTATAATTTTCCCTTTCAAATCTTCTGTTGGTGCAGGAATTTGCGTTATTGCCTCGTGAATTTCACTGTCAAAAACATCACTCGGAGAAACTTCTATCTTCTCCAATCCTTTTGATTTCAGAGTATTAACTAACTTATTGTGTATTAGCTCCACTCCTTTTAACATATTTTCATCACCTGATTTTGAAATTTCTGCCAAAGCTCTGTCAAAATCGTCCATTACAGGCAACATTGCTGACAAAATGTCTTCTCCTGCCGTTTTAAAAAGCTCAATTCGCTCCTTAGTTGTGCGTTTTTTATAATTTTCAAACTCAGCAAACAGACGCAAAAATTTATCCTTTTCCTTCGCCAGCTCTTCTTCTATATTATTTTGAGGAGATTCATTATTTTGTTCAGATTCCGTTTCAGGGGTAATTTCTTCTTTTTGAAGCTCTTCATTTGAAACGAACTCTTCGTGTGTATTCTTTTCCGTACTCATAATCAATTTTTTTACTATAAAACGCTATAATTATATTCAAAAGTGTGCCATTTTTTCTTTTGTGACAATATGGCAGAAAGACATTCCAAACCAAAATCGTGCAGAATGTCTTTTAATCTGAAAAAATAATATTTGTTTGCCTTAATTATTCCAAATATGCAACATAATTTCCTTCGTTAAACTCAACCGAAACGTGTTCTTGCAAGGAAGTAGATAACGAAATCCCCTTAAAATCAGCCTTTATCGGGAAGTTTTTGTGATTTCTGTTCACTAAAACGGCAGTGGTTAATTTCTTTAAAGGAACTTCTAAAAAGTGTTTTACACCATAAATTAGCGTCAGTCCCGAATTTAAAACATCATCAACCAAAACGACTACTTTATTTTTGTATTGTTCTGGTTCTATGGAAGTTGTAATTCCCTCAAGCGGATTTTTCTTATTCATTTTCACTTTGCATAAAATCACTTCAATCGGGCTAATTTCAGAAAGCATTTTTTTTAAGTTTTCTGCAAAAATATACCCATTTCCTTGAATTCCTGCTAAAATAATTTGGCTTTCATTCAAATTTGTTTCATAAATCTGAAAAGCTATACGTCTGATTTTGTGCTGAATATCCTGATGATTTAATATTGGTGTCATAATTCTTTTTATTTCGGCTCAAAGATATGAAAAAAATACAGATTTTAATTCGGAAAAATTATGAGATATTCTTTTTTTTAACTAATTTGGTTGCCTGAAAAATCATTTTTTTTCAAACTTTTTCAAAAATAATATAGTCAAATATTTAGTTTTCTCATTTTTCAAACCTAAAAACTTGATTTATATGTACATAACACTTTCTATACTCCTTATTTCAGCCGTATTTTTTATGAGCGGAAGAGTTCGCTCGGATTTGGTTGCTTTGTGTTCTTTGGTTTTGCTGGTTGTTTTTGGAATTTTAACTCCTGAAGAGGCACTTTCGGGCTTTTCAAGTTCTGTTGTGATAATGATGATTGGGCTTTTTGTGGTGGGAGGTGCTATTTTTCAGACGGGACTTGCGAAAATGATTAGTAGCAAAATCCTTCGGTTAGCTGGAAATAGTGAAATTAAACTCTTCATATTGCTGATGCTGGTAACTTCATTTATCGGAGCTTTCGTAAGTAACACAGGTACAGTGGCTTTGATGCTTCCGATAGTGGTTAGTATGGCAATGAGTTCCAACATCAATACAAGTCGTTTGCTAATGCCAATGGCTTTTGCAAGCAGTATGGGCGGGATGATGACCCTTATCGGGACACCTCCGAACTTGGTAATTGACGAAGTTCTTGCAAAAGAAGGTTTTCCGCAACTGACGTTTTTTTCATTCACGCCCGTTGGAATTGTTTGTTTGATTGTTGGAATCTTATTTTTAATCCCTGCAAGTAAGTTTTTGCTATCAAAAAAGGAAAATTCAGGGACAGAAAACAAAAAAAAGAGTAAATCTTTGTATGATTTAGTTAATGAATATCAACTTGCTACGAATTTATATCGTGTACAAGTTAATAAAAACTCGCCTTTCGAAGGAAAATCAATAAAAGAGATACGAATTTATGAAAAATATCGTACTTCTGTGTTAGAAATACGGCGTAAATCTACCTCCAACAATCCTTTTTTCAAATCTGGCAATCAAGAAGTGGTGAATGCTGATACAATTATTTTTGAAGGAGATATTTTATATTTGCAAGGAGATTTTGAAAATATTCAAATGATGATTTCTGAAAATAATTTGCAACTTTTAGATACTCACCAAACAGAGGAAAAAGAGTCAGATATGCTTAATTTTCAAGAGGTAGGAATTGCAGAAGTGTTGATTATGCCTGCTTCAAAATTGGTAAATTTACCTATTAAAGATTCTAAGCTAAGAGAGCATTTCGGTTTGAATATTTTAGGAATTCAGCGAAAAAACACCTACATCTTACAACATTTGAAAGATGAAAAAATGCATTCCGGAGATATTCTGCTTGTGCAAGGAACTTGGGAACACATCGCAAAACTTGAAGCCGAACGCAGTCAGCTGGTTGTTTTAGGACAACCGATGAGTGAAGCCTCAAAGGTTACCCTGACTCATAAAGCTCCCATAGCAGGACTCATTATGATAGCAATGGTTTTTGCTATGATGTTCGATTTTATCCCGATTGCTCCTGTTACGGCTGTTTTAATAGCGTCACTTTTAATGGTAATTTCAGGAGCTTTGCGAAATACGGAAGCTGCTTACAAAACTATCAATTGGGAAAGTGTGGTACTAATTGCGGGAATGTTACCGATGGCTTTGGCTCTGGAAAAAACAGGAGTTTCCGATTTGGTTTCAAAGACTCTGGTGGGAAGTTTGGGAGGATACAGCCCTTATGTGCTTTTGGCGGGAGTTTATTTTACTACTTCACTTATGACAATGTTCATAAGTAACACAGCCACAGCAGTTCTTCTGGCTCCGATTGCTTTTCAATCCGCAGTTTCATTAGGTTTGAATCCGCAAGCGTTCCTCTTCGCTGTTGCCGTTGGGGCAAGTATGTGCTTTGCCTCTCCTTTTTCAACGCCGCCCAATGCACTAGTAATGTCCGCAGGAAGATACACATTTATGGATTATGTAAAAGTGGGACTTCCATTGCAAATCATTATGGGAATTGTGATGATTTTTGTGCTTCCGCTGCTGTTTCCTTTTTAAAATTACTTTTTTACTAATAAAAACAAACAATTAATATATGAATACATTAAAAATTGGCGATTCTGTTAAGAATTTTAAAGGTATAGACCAAAATGGAAAAGAAATCAGTCTTTCCGATTACAAAGGAAAAAAGCTGATAATTTTCTTCTACCCGAAGGCAAGTACTCCGGGCTGCACCGCCGAAGCTTGCGATTTACGAGATGGTTACAACCTTCTGCAAGAAAAAGGATATGAAATTTTGGGCATCAGTGCCGATTCTGTAACAAAACAAGCTAATTTTGCCTCCAAAAATAATCTGAGTTTTCCGTTAATTGCCGATGAAAATAAGCAAATTATCCAACAATTTGGGGTGTGGGGCGAAAAGAAATTTATGGGTAAAACTTTCGATGGAATACATCGTATGACTTTCATTCTGAACGAAAATCATACGGTAACACACGTTATAGAAAAGGTAAAAACGAAAGAACACACACAACAAATTTTAGAGATTATCAAGTAAATGATAATCTCTAAAAATAAACACTATAATTCAATTTGATACTGAGCTATGAGCATTCCTTTTCGGGTGCTCACTTTTTTATCTGATTTATCAAAAATAGGACGATTATGATATCCTAAAGATAGTTTACTTTTGTGTCCGTTAAAGTAGATATTCAAGCCTAAGTCGTAAACATTAACAGCCTGATTTAAACCTTTGTAATCAGAATATTTCCAACCAAAATTAGGCTGAAAACGCACTTTATGATTTTCAGATTTCGGCAACAAATAACCAAATTGGAACATTATGGAATTTCCCGTTCCTACGATAGGATAAGCATTTCCACCTCCGTTAAATGAAGTTCCGCCTGAATCATAAATGCTATTTACTCCTATATTTCGGACGTATTTTTCTCCCAAATTCATATTATTGAAAGCCAAATAAGTAGTTACAGCTGCATTTCTTTCCGATATGGGCATATCAATGAACAAATCTATACCTAAATTTCTGTAATTATCGTATTTTGTATCAGTTCCTACCGTTCTTTCAAACATTTTCGGCTTGAAAACATACCCGAAACCTAAATTTAGCACTTTTTTTGCTCCGATATATGTCCCAATACCTCCACTATACGGACTTCTATTACTTTCATCGTCAAAAAATTCATATTTTATGTATGAAGCATATCCTAAAGTTGCGTGCTTTTTGGAATATCCAAAGTCTTTGACGTGAGCATCCGTAGGCATCGCAACGCTTTGAACATTTATATTATAATCAAACTTGCCTAATTGTCCTTTGGCATACACCCCGATATTTCGCCCTACATCATCGTAATGATTTATCGTAAATAGCTGATGTATAGCAGGGTCTAAATTCATCATCGAACCATTGGAGAAATACACATAACGTCCCGGACCTGCAAAAATAAGTTTTCCTGCCCCTAATTTGAATTTAGGACTGAAAGTATATTCTGCCAAAATATCAAGTAACCTAAAATCAGTTGAACGAATGGTTTTCTGATTGATATTATTATTTCCCATCAATAAGAAGAAATATAACTTTTTGTTTATTTGAGCCTGAAATCCAACGCGATAACGTCTTACAGAGAAATCAAAAACTTGATTTACAGGTTCTCCCCCGATGGTTGTCCCCGGGTTAGTGTCAAGATATCTCGCCCAAAATTGACCTCGAAATGAACCTTGAATATAAGTATCCCCTCGCTCATCAAAATTATATCTCAAAAGTTGAGCGTAAAAACTAACTGAAAATAAACTACATACGAGCAAAAAAATATTTTTTTTCATAAATCAATAATTTTTGACCAAAAATAATAAAATTATTTTAAAAATACAAGTCAAAAATTATTCATTTTTTAATTTCAAGCTACATACGAACCAATACAAAATAGGGAACAAAAACAAAATGCTGCCAATAGCCAAATACAAGAAATAAGTATCAAAAAAAGGAAAGTCAAGCCAAAGAAATAAACCTTTATAAGCTATAAGAATTTCTGTAACAATAAAAGCCGACAGATAAACCAAAACAGATAATTTATTTATTTCCAATAATTTGCAAGAGGACAAAATAAATAATAATCCCAAATTTATAACTCCTAAAAAATTCAGATGCAAATAACTGATAATCAAATCAGGATTATTAAAAACAGGTTTGAAAATATTTAACGCAGTTCCGAAAATCATCACACATATTTTTAAAATGAAAAACAATAAAAACAATGTTGCCAAAAGCGATTTTTCAGAATTTTTAAAGAAATATAAATAACTTAAAATCAGAATTATAAATAACCATACAATTCCGGAAAAACCTCCTATCAAGTAAAATCCCGCAAGGTTAAATATTCCCAACCAAGATATTACTAACGTCCCGATTACGGCAACCTGAAATCCGTAAAATATTTTTTTTATCAACTGAGAATATTTCAAATCCCAACCGAATTTCCGTATGAATAATCCTGTTAATGAGGAAAGTATCCAACCATTGTACTGAAAATGCAGAAAAAATGCAATTGAAGCGTTATAAAAATCAGAATCTTTCCCAAATTTGATAATCGAAAATGGTATTGACCAAATTCCTAAACTTGAAAGCACAAGATAAATCACACCCATTTTTATAAAAAGGTAGGAAACAGATTTTTTAATATTACCATTTTGCCATTTCTTCAGAAATAAATATGCAAAACAATACGAAAGAACTACAAATAAAGATGAAAACGTGATAGAAATTGCACCATAGCCCTGAAAAATAAAGCTAAAAAGCATTCCTAAAACGGAAATCTGTGTAAGATAGAGCAAAACTTTATGCTTCCTTTCATATTTTGGCAAAACAAATTCTCTACTGATAAGCCCAACAAGCAAAATATAAATCCAACCCAAAAAGGCCGTGTGCGAATGAGCGTGAAGAATATATCTGTAATTATATTCAAAAGGAATTGGCACGATGTACACCAAACGAAGAAAAACTCCTAAACAAACCACCGCCAAAAGATTGAAAAAAGCGTAGCGGATATCCGTATTTATATTGATTTTCATTTTTTACTATACTATTAATAAACCTCTTTTGTATGAATAGCAAACTCAAATTTTAATCCCTTTGCTGAATGCAAGAAATAAAAATCAAATTATCAATAGCAAATAGATTATAAAGTTAAGTTCTTCATTCACCTACAAAAATAATTATTTTACTCAACAAACAAAAAATACAGCAGATTATTTTCCACATAACTTTATAAAAATCAATTTTTAATCAGAAAATAATAGTAAAAAAACAGGTAATATATATTTCTTGCTATTTTATCTCATATTTTTTATTATTATTTATTTTCTTTCTGAAATATAGCATACAATTTTTTCCGAAGAGATTATCCAAGCAGAAACTACTTTCCGAAAAATTACGAAGAGTTCGCCCAAACAGAAACTACTTTCCTAAAAATTCCGAAGAGTTTATCCAAATAGAAATTACTTTCCAAAAAATTCCGAAGAGTTCTCCCAAGCAAAAATTACTCTCCAAAAAATTCCAAAGAGTTTTCCCGAATAAAAATTACTCTCCAAAAAATTCCAAAGAGTTCGCCCAAGCAGAAATTATCTTCCAAAAAATTCTGAAGAGTTCAGCCGAGCAGAAATTACTTTCCGAAAAATTTTGAAGAGTTCGCTCAAGCAAAAATTATCTTACAAAAAATTCCGAAGAGTTCGCCAGAGCAGAAACTACTTTCCGAAAAATTACGATTAAAATAATGTCTTTGACTTCACTCAGACTGATAAACATAATCTAATATTTATCGATTAGTTTATAATCCATACAAAAGTATTTTTTTATTTACTTACAAAAAATCATAAAAAAGACAGCCTTTTATAAGCTGTCTTTTTAGATATACGTTATTAAAGTATTATCATTAAAAAATTACATATTTAATTTTCAAACCGATAGTAGGTAAAAAGCTACTGTATAAACTATATTTTGTAGAAGCATATCCTAATCCTATATGAAAATTAAGCAATAATCTATTATGCAATTGTACAAATGCTTTAGATTATATAAGGTATATCAAAAAAGATTTTTTCTTAAAAAGATGATGTATAAACTCAACAAATAATGAGACTTAAATATGACCTAATAAATAAATCAAACATTTTTACATAAAATTAATTAAAATTTGTTTTATTAAAGAATAAATAGTAATATTGCGTTTTATTATTTATTCATCAAAAAAAATAATTTGAAACAACTTAAAAAAATTAGAATTATGATAAAAAAATTGACAACTTTTAGTTTTTTAGCGTTAATGCTAATAGGATGTGTTTCTATTGAAAACGAAACACCTGAAACACCTGAAAAACAAACTGATATTCATATATCAGGTTGGGATAATAATCAAAAAGTTGCCTATTGGAAAAACGGAGAAAGGCAATTTATGACAACTTCAGAAAAACATCAAGAACGTGTTCATTCAATGTATGTAGCAGGCAATGATGTTTATATTGTTGGGCAAGAAACACAATTTTCTCCCACAATTTCAGAAAAAGTAAAAACAATAGCTAAAATTTGGAAAAATGGAACTCCTTCCTATCTGCCCACTCTGACTTCAGGATATGAAAACTCTAAGGCTTTCTGTGTATTTGTAGCAGGCAATGATGTTTATGTAGCAGGTGCAGAATATAGTGGACGTAACGGATTAGCTGTGCTCTGGAAAAATGGAAAAGCTACATCATTAGCAACTAACAGAAGTGCGGCTGAATCAGTTTATGTATCAGGTTCAGATGTTTATGTCGCTGGCTTTGAAGATAATGAAAAAGGCATTCTTGTAGCTAAACTTTGGAAAAACGGAAAAGTAGTTTTCCATACTGATGGAAGCCAAAATGCCATTTTTCATTCGGTAATTATTTCAGGAACAGACATACATCTATCAGGCAAAGAAGGGAATGTTGCTAAAACTTGGAGAAACGGAATTCCTACTATTTTAAATGATAGCAATGGAGATAACGAAAAATTCAGTTACTCTTCTGAAGAATTATTTATCTCAGGAACAGACGTGTATGCTACAGGAGCTAAATATGCTTATTCAACAGATTCTTTTGGCAAAGCAGACGTTGCTCTACTTTGGAAAAATGGACAATTACAACCTCTTGAAGGGCAAGAAGCTTATGCAGGAGGTGTGTACGTAATGGATAATATTGTGTATGTAGTAGGAGGAATAGGAGAAGAGGCAGTTCTTTGGAAAAATGGAATAGCTTCAAAACTACCTGGAGGAAGTTATGCTTCTTCTATCTTTATAACTCAAGTAGAAAAGTGATAAAATAGAATATTAAGGAATAAATAATAAAAATTTGCTTAGACAAATTCCCCCTAAAAAATAAAGTTCATTTTTAGGGGGAATTGTTTATTATAATTAAAACGTCATATCACCAATCACCAAAAATAAATTAATAACTTACTTATTATTCCTTCTTCTTTCAAAAAAGTCTCTGAAATTAATACAAATCTATGCTTTTAACCGTTTAATTATTTATCTACCACAAAGAAATATACAATTATCTGAATAAAAAAAATAATATTTTTTTTAGCTATCTATTTTATTTTTAAATAAAAAGAATTATTTTATTAAAAGCATATATTAAACACAAAACATCAGAAAATAAATTATACAATATGTATTTTTTCTGTTTTTCTTTTTATAAAATTGATATATAATTTTCTTTAAAAAAATATATTTTATTTGTTTTCAAAAAATTATCAAGAAAAAATATTGCCTTTTTAATAATTTTAAGTACCTTAGTCGCAGTAAAATATCTTTTTATAAATTTAAACTAAATCCTTATGAAAATCACTTTATCAAAACTTAACACCAAAGAGTTAGCTACATTAACCGAAACAACAATTTCTATTTCTAAAAGCGGAAAGTACACATTTGTAGAAAGTAATGAGCTTTTAAAACAAGTAGAGGAAATTTTTAAAGTGTACAGAACTGTCTATACAAAATCAACTTTCAGCGGAAAAGGCAAATCAGTAGCCGAAGCAGACAGACATCGCGACAAACTTTACAACGGCTTACGCGATTACATAAAGGGATATGCAGGTTTGGAACCTCTCCCCCACAATGCTAAAGCAAAAACCATTTACGCAGTATTTAAAAAATATGGAACCAGACTCGCAAAACTAAAATATGCTGAACAAACTGCTCAACTACGAAAGTTTCTTGAAGAAATGAATCTACCTGAAAATCTGTTACTATTGGAAGATTTGGGCGTAAAAGCTATTTTAGATTTGTTAAAACAAGCTCAAGATGATTTTGATGTTATTTACGCCGAGCAAATAGCCAGTAATTCTGAGCTTCGTAATATTCCTTCGGCAACTAAAATACGCTCCGAATTAGAAGAGTATTTACGAGCGTATTTTACTTTCATAAAAGCAATGCAAAAAAGCCCCGAATGGAAACCTCTGTACAACGAAATTAATGAATTGGTAAAATCAATAAAGCCTAATTCTTCTGAAAAGAAGAATAACAAACCCGAAGAGCCTCAAAGCTAATCGTTTTGAGAATTACTATAAGAACAAAATTATAAAAAACTTAGTGCCGTAAGGCAAATAAAAAACGGATAATTTCAATTATCCGTTTTTTATATTAGTATTCAAAATTCCCGTATTCACTATTGATGGTTAGTCTTTTACTTTCGGACTTTTCTACCCTACCTATAATTTTCGCTGCCACGCCAAAACTCTCTGAAATGGAAATAATGTCATTTGCGATTTCCTGAGGCACATAAAGTTCCATACGATGTCCGCAATTGAAAACCTGATACATTTCCTTCCAATCCGTGCCCGATTCTTTTTGAATTAACTTGAAAAGAGGAGGAACTTCAAATAAATTATCTTTTATAATATGCAAATTATCAACAAAATGTAATATTTTTGTTTGGGCTCCTCCGCTACAATGCACCATTCCGTGAATTTGTTTTGTATTGTACTTCTCAAGAATTTTTTTAATTATCGGAGCGTAAGTTCGCGTTGGTGAAAGTACTAATTTTCCTGCATCTAACGGACTGTTTTCAACCAAATCAGTCAGTTTTTTTGTTCCGGAATACACCAACTCCTCAGGAACGGAAGCATCAAAACTTTCCGGATATTTCTCAGCTAAGCATTTAGCAAATACATCGTGCCGAGCGGAAGTCAAACCGTTACTTCCCATTCCTCCGTTATATTCTTTCTCATATTTTGCCTGCCCGAAAGAAGCCAATCCTACAATAACATCGCCTTCTTTAATATTTGAATTATCAATAACTTGACTTCTTTTCATTCGTGCCACAACTGTAGAATCAACAATCACGGTACGAACCAAATCACCGACATCGGCTGTTTCTCCTCCCGTTGAATGAATATTGACGCCGAATTCTTTCAACTCGGAAATAAGTTCTTCCGTTCCGTTGATAATTGCCGAAATTACCTCAGCAGGAATCACATTTTTATTTCGACCAATGGTTGAAGAAAGCATAATATCATCAACTGCCCCAACACAAAGCAAATCATCAATGTTCATAATCAAAGCATCTTGTGCAATGCCTTTCCAAGCGGACAAATCACCTGTTTCCTTCCAGTACATATATGCCAAAGAAGACTTTGTTCCTGCCCCATCGGCGTGCATAACCAAACAATATTCTTCATCATTTGTTAAATAATCAGGGACTATTTTGCAGAAAGCCTTTGGGAAAAGCCCTTTATCGATATTTTTTATTGCATTATGCACATCTCCTTTTGATGCCGAAACACCACGCTGTGCGTATCGTTTACTTACCTCCATTAACTGATTCTTTTTAAGTATTTTTAATAATGTACTTGGAGGCAAATTTACGATTTTTTTTCATAAATCCTACTTCTTCGTAACTCAATAAAATTTTCTTGAATTCGGAAAAAAAATTCACTTTAAATTTGGTAGATATGTTAATTTTTCCGTAGGTTTGCACGGTGAAAATTTAAGCTATGATTCAGAGAATACAAAGCGTTTATATGTTAGTTGTGGCAGTTATTAGTGGAATTCTTCCTCTGATATTTTCGTTATATACGCAAGCTGGCACGGTTGTATTCGCGTACAAAAATGATGTTACAAGCGGTGTTTTGTTTGCAATATCAGCAGTTTTAGCAATTTATAGTATTTTCAAATTCAAGACAAGACAGACTCAGTTTGTTCTCAACAGACTGAATATCCTTATAAATCTTACTTTACTAGGAATATTTGTATATCGAGTGCTAACCTCATCCGGAGAAAATTTAATTTCTGAGAAGGGTGTTGGGATTTTCTTACCCGTCCTTTCTATCGTTTTTTTGTTTTTGGCCAATCAGGCTATTCGGCGGGACGAAAATCTTGTAAAATCAGCAGATAGATTACGATAGACCTATAATCTTAGTAGTGTTAGTGCGTTAAAAAAATCCTAAGCCTTCGCTTAGGATTTTTTTATGTTCCCGAATTTATTTCAAATATCCTTTCTGTTTTTCTCTTTCAAGAATTTTCTTCATCTCTTTTACTTTTTCAGGATTCTGATTGGCTACGTTTTCACTTTCGGACTTATCTTTCTGAACATTATAAAGTTGGTCTTCCTTTGAATTTCCAAGATACGTACGCGTCAGTTCTTGATAAGCCCTGCGATTGCTTGGCTCTATGTATTTCCATTCCGCATTATTCACGGACAATGCCCCTGCCGATGTGATAACATAATCCCTTCCTTTGGCATCTTTTCCCAGCAAGGCTTGCAATTGGTTTTGACTGTCTTTCGCAGCTCCTTCGGGAATATTTCCACCTAAAAAAGCCACCAATGTTGCGAACAAATCTACCTGAGAAAACAAGGCATCAGACGTGCCTGCTTTCACCTTTTGTGGCAAACTTACTATGAACGGAACACGCGTACCAGCTTCAAAATTACTATATTTTCCACCTCTGTGATGGAATTCCCCCCAAGGATTATGATTGCCCAACAGTTCTTCTGCTTGGTCTTGATAGCCATCATCAATCACAGGACCATTATCACTGCTTATGATGATAAGCGTATTTTCCAGCAATCCGTTCTTTTTGAGCGTTTCTACAATCCGCCCAACCGTCCAGTCAAATTGCAAAATAGCATCTCCCCGATATCCCATTCCACTTTTACCAACAAAACGAGGATGTGGATATCTTGGCACGTGAATATCATTGGTTCCTACATATAAAAAGAATGGTTTATTAGAATTCTTTTCAATAAAATTTACCGCTTTTTGGGCAATGGAATCTGCGATATTTTCATCTTTCCAAAGAGCCTTCCCTCCTCCTTTCATATATCCTATTCGTGAAATACCATTCACAATAGCCTGATTATGACCGTGATTTATTGAAGGTTTGAGTTTTGTCAGCAATTCGGGATGCGTTTCTCCCAATGGTTCCCCTTCAAAGGGCTGTTGGTAACTAACTTCAATGGGGGCAGAAGCATCGTAATTGGAAACTTTTTGATTTTCAACCCACACACACGGAACTCGGTCCCCAGTAGCAGCCATCAGATAAGAATAATCAAAACCTATGTCCGAAGGACCAGGCGAAATGAATCCGTTCCAATTTTGAGAGCCCCGTTCATTTCCCAACCCCAAATGCCATTTACCGATAGCTCCTGTTGTATAACCCGCTGATTTAAAAACATCTGCAATGGTAACTTGTTCAGGACGGATAACCATTCCTGCATCACCATCGGCGATTCCTGTATCTTTCCTTCTCCAATTGTATTCGCCCGTAAATAACGAATAGCGTGAAGGTGTACAAGTAGCTGCCGTTGTGTGGGCGTTTGTGAACAAAATCCCACCATCAGCCAGCTTGTCCACCTGAGGCGTTTGAATAGTTGTAGCTCCGTAACAACTCAAATCACCGTAGCCAAGGTCATCAGCAATGATTAAAACCACATTGGGTGTTGTCTCTATCTTGTCTTTTTTAGTTTTTATTCCGCAAGAGGCAGCAAACAACGCCAACAAAGTAACTATTTTAATTTTCATCGTTAAAAATGCTTTTATTCTATAAAGTTTCAAATCTCCACAAAACTATGAAATAATTTTTAAAGCTGGCTTGTTTTCCCGAAAAATATTTGGAAGAAATATCACATAAAAACTAAAATTTCCAACCTTATTCCCAAATCATTTCATAATTTTGCCTTTTCGAACATTTCAAAATATGAAAATCTTAATTATTGAAGACGAACCCGCTCTGTTGGAGACCATACAACAATTTTTAAAAAACGAAAAATACATCGTTGAAACAGCAACCGATTATGTCTCAGGGATTGACAAAATTGGGGCATATGATTACGACTGTATTTTGCTGGACATTATGTTGCCCAAAGGAAGCGGAATTGACATTCTGAAAGAAATTAAACGCCTAAATAAAAAAGATGCCGTTATTATCATCTCGGCAAAAGATTCCGTTGAAGATAAGGTTTTAGGATTGGATTTGGGAGCAGATGATTATCTCTCTAAACCATTCAATTTGTTAGAATTACACTCAAGAATAAAATCAGCCATACGACGAAAAAACCAAAATGGAGAAAATTTCATTTCTTTTAAAAATGTGAAAATTTTTCCTGAAGACCGAAAAGTTTTGGTAAGCGAACAGGAAATGACTTTGAATCGTAAGGAATTTGATTTGCTCTATTATTTTATGATTCGTCCTGAAAAAACCTTACAAAAAACCTCTTTGGCAGAATCCGTTTGGGGTGACAGCATCGACCAAGCCGATAGTTTGGATTTTATTTATTCGCAAATAAAAAACTTACGGAAAAAACTCAAAGAATATAACGCAGAGATTGATTTTCAAGCAGTTTACGGAATTGGATACAAATTAGTATGAGCATTTCGTTAAAAAGTTATACGCTAAAATACCTTGCCTCAGCACTTTTTATCATCATTGCTGTTTGGGCAACACTCTTCTATACCTTCTTAATTGAGGAAGTTTATGACAATATTGATGACGGACTAAAAAACTTAAAAATCCAAATTATCCGTGAGGCATACGTAAATGATAAAATAATACATATCAACGATTTTGACTTCAATCAATTCCGAATTACGCCCATTGAATTAGGTGAATATAAAGAAGGTAATTTCTTCAGAACTGAGTCTTTTTATATGGAATATGAGGACGATGTTGAGCCTTATCGTGTTTTGGAAACCTACTTCAGGGACAGGGAAGGACAACCAAAACGGCTCGAAATTCGCACATCGATTGTGGAGGAAGATGAATTCGGGCAAAATCTTTTCATTGCGTTGATTGTTTTGTACATCGTAATGGTTACAAGTATTATTATGATAAATAACGTAATTCTACGAAAAACTTGGAAACCTTTTTATCAAATACTCGAAAGATTAGGAAATTATGAATTAGGAAAAGGAAATAACAACAAAAAAGACAAACCAACCAACGTTCGGGAATTCAAGCTTTTAAATAGCCAAATTCAAAAAATGATTGACCGAAACGAACGAATGTTCAAACATCAAAAGCAATTCATCGAAAATGCTTCACACGAGTTGCAAACCCCTCTGGCTATTGCAATTAACAAAATAGAAATGCTTTTGGAAGATGAAAACCTGAGCGAAGAAAACCTCATCGAGCTTAGCAACACACGCGAAACTTTGCTTAAACTCGTAAAAATGAACAAATCCCTTTTGATGCTTTCGCGTATTGAAAATAATCAATTCAGTCCGCGAGAAGAAGTTAACTTTAATGAAGTCACGAAGAAAATTGTTGAAGATTTCTCCGATATGATTGATTTTAAAGAAATTATATTAGAATTAAATGAAGAAAATGTTTTCAAATCAATGATAAATCCTGATTTGGCTTATATTTTGGTTTCAAATCTTCTGCGTAATGCAATTAAATACAACAAAAATGAAGGAATTATTCACATTAATTTCTTTGAAAACAGCTTCAATATTCAGAATTCTTCCGTTTATCCTGAAGCTCTTAATAAAGAACTCATTTTCAACAGATTTTATAAATCCAACCAAGATACCACATCAACAGGATTGGGGCTTTCGATAGTAAAAACAATCATTGATAATACGCCAAATTTAAAAATAGATTATCAATACCAAAATGATTTGCATATTTTTGAAATAAGAAAAGTGTAAATTTTCAATATCTTTTTGGTTTTTCCCATTTTATTCCCAAATCATTGTTCAACTTTGCATTATAAATTTAAACTTAATCACTTATGAAAAAATTAGCTACAATGTTATTTTTACTTGTAGGAATGACAATCAATGCACAAGAAACCATTATAACTCACAATGAATTGCCTCATAATGCTCAGAGTTTCATAAAGAAACACTTTTCAAAATATACTTTGGATTACGTAATTCTTGACAAAGAGTTTTTTTCCTCAGATGATTATACTGTAAGATTTTCAGAAGGAATAAAAATCGAATTTGACGAAAAAGGAGATTGGACGGAAATCGATGGAAATTACACAGAAATCCCCACTGAGTTCATCTCAAAAAATATTTTGTCATATGTCAAAACAAAATTTATTAACACTAAAATTGTAAAAATTGAAAAAGGCATTTTTGGCAGTCAAGAAGTAAAATTATCCAATGGTTTGGAACTTGAGTTTGATTCTCAAGGCAATTTCAGAAGAGTTGATGATTAAAATGAAAATCCCGCGTAAAATTTTACGCGGGATTTTTTTATCTTTTATCCTTTTTTTAATAATTCCACTGCGTGATTTCGTGCTGATTCACTGCTGTTTTTACCTCCAAGCATTTCTGAAATTTCTGTAATTCTCTCATTTTCAGAAAGAGGTTTTAATTGAGTTGTTGTTTTTCCATTGATGTCTTCTTTGAAAACCTTAAAGTGATGATTCCCCTTAGCTGCAATTTGCGGCAAATGTGTAATAGCAAACACTTGACGATTTGCACTCATTATTTTCATAATATCTCCCATTTTTTGAGAAATTTCACCAGAAACTCCCGTATCAATCTCATCAAACATAATGGTAGGAAGTGCCGTATGTTCTGCCATAATTGCTTTGACTGACAGCATTATACGCGATAATTCTCCTCCCGAAGCTACTTTTTTAAGCTGACCGAAATTTCCTCCCTTGTTGGCAGAGAACAAAAATGAAAGCTCGTCAATTCCGTTATTGAAGAAAGTGTCTGTTGACGTTACCTCAACAGAAAACTGAGCGTTCGGCATTCCCAATTCGTGTGTGAAATCGGTAAGTTTTTTAACCAATTTTGGTATTATTTCCTCTCGAGTTCGATGAATTTGAAGTGCTTTTTGATATGTTTCTTCTTTTTTGCTTTCAACAATTTGTTGTTGCTCTGTGATGGATTCTTCAATGTTTTCAGCTTGTGAAACTGATTTCTCCAAATCCTCCTGAATTTTAATTAATTCATTAACAGTTAAAACTTTATGTTTCTTTTGGAGGCTATAAATCAAATTCAATTGCTGAGAAACCTCTTCCAAAGTTTCAGGATTCGTTTCTATATTTTCATCAATGTCAAAAACTTCATTTTGCAAGTCTTCCAACTCAAGAAACGCAGATTCAATACGTTCAAATATGTCTCTGTACTGTTGCTTATAGTCGGTCAGGTTTGAGAAAGTCCGTTTTAGCTCTCGAAGTTGATTGACAATTCCCGTATTTTCATCGCTAAGCAAGTGCAAGCTCTCGGAAATACGTTCTTTTATTTCTTCTATGTTCGAGGCTTCTTCGTATGTCTCTTCAAGTTGCTCTTGTATGCCTTCTTGCAAAGGTGCGGACTTTAATTCTTTCAGTAAATGCAAGTTATAATCGTATTCTTTGTTTGCATTCTTTTGGAAATCAATCAATTCCTGAAGTTTCTTTTGTGATTTCTTCAACGCCGACCATAAAGATTTATACTCCTCTCGTAAATCTTTATTGCCTGCCATTGTATCGATAATTTCAAACTGAAAGCTCAAATCTCCCAGCGAAATAGTTTGATGTTGCGAATGAATATCCACCAGAACTTGTCCTAATCTGTTAAGAATATCCAATGTTACAGGTGAATCATTAATAAAAGCACGTGATTTTCCCGTTGGGAGTATTTCCCTTCGGATAATCGTATTTGCATCATAATCAATTTCTAATTCATCAAAAAGAGATTCAAAATCATATTTATGCAAATCAAATTCTACTTCAATGATGCATTTTTCCTCAGTATTTCGTAAAACTGACATATCTGCCCGCTTTCCTAAAACCAACGAAAGTGCATCTAACAAAATCGATTTTCCAGCTCCGGTTTCTCCTGTGATAATAATAAATCCTTCCGGAAAATCAATCTGTAAATCATCAATTAATGCAAAATTTTTTATTGAAAGTGCTTTTAGCATTTTTTTAAATTTAATAAGTAATATATAAAATTATAAACGATATTTTATTCTTTCTTTAATAAATTATCATTTAATCTGATTCCATTTTACTGTTTGTGAAGGAGCAATTCTGCTTAGCGTTTCTTTCAAGGAAGTTGCATTAAAGATGCTTCCTCCTGAAAAAATAGACACAATTTCATCTGTTTTTGCATTGAAAAATAGATTCATCGCGTATGAATTTAGCCTAAGACTCGGGATTTTTTCAAGTAACAAAATTGCTTTTTGAATTTCTTCTTTTCCTTGTTTCTCATTAGCACTCATTACATCTAATCCCAATCGGTGATATTGATACCAAGTTTTGTGATAATTCTGATAGTTTTCGGAAAGTAATTCAGTGGCAAGTAACCAACGATTATTGCTTCCGTCATCTGTCCAACCCCCAAAACCACTACTCTGAGCTGAAATTACAACATTCTGAGCTTGTGTGAAATAATGATGTCCTCCCGATTCAGAAAACGTATCCGCATCAAAACCTAAAATCAAATAAACGTAATATGCCACAACGGAAGTTAAGTTTGACTGAAATGAATTTTCATTAAACGAAAGAGGTTCGTATTCTTGATAATTGAAAAACACATCTTTATCTTGCAGATTTACAACAGGCGTTTGATATGAAGTATTAAAAACAGGACGAGAGGACTGTACCAAAAGGCTTGCCTCAAACCGATTTCCTTCATATTTATTAATCACAAATGTAAAACTACATTGAATGCGTTCATTTTCTCGTACTTTTTGGTTTGTCCATTGTGTTTTATTTATAAATTCTTGTAATGATTTTTCAAGAGTTTTAAAAACAGATTTATTGGTAACACTCACTTTTTGTGTGTTAATTGTAACCAAACAATTTAATTCTTGCGAATGTAAATTCCAACTAAGAATTAAAGCCAAAGCAAATAGATATTTTTTCATAATTTCTTCCAGATTTCACGCAAATATAATTTATTTTTACGGAATATAAAAAGATTTGAAAAATTTTATATCTTTACACTTTAAACGATAATTCTATGGAAGAAAATAAAAATGCTTTACTAAAAAAATGGAAAGAAACCTCCAATGACAATCTGATGAAATTCTGGGAAGTTGATTTCGTAGATTTGGGAAAGGATTACATAATCTTGAAAATGCCTGTCACGGAGAAAGTCACTCAAATTGATGGCGTTTTACACGGCGGAGCAACGCTTGCACTGGCAGAAAGTGCAGGAAGCATCGCTGCTTGGATCCTTTACCGAAAGGAAGGTGAAAGCATACGAGGCATCGAGCTAAGTGGCAATCACGTAAGAGCCGCAAAAGTAGGAGAAACGGTCTTCGCTAAGGCTACTTGCATCAATCCCGGGCGTACTTTACAGCTTTGGGAGATAAAAATTACCAATCAAGATGATAAATTGATTTCATTCTGTAAGTTTACAACCATCAAAATAAAAGAATAATACAAAAAACAGTTTAATTTCTTTTTAATCATCATTACTAAACGATTTAATATGTCCATTTTCAATAAAATCAACGAATTATATCGTTCCAGCATTCCTTTTGTAGCGTTCAGAAAGCCAAATTCAAGCATTGTGCAAGTATTTGAGCAATCGGACAATGTGGTTTATTTCTTTGACGATACATTTTCGCTTAGCGGATTCGTGTTAGCTCCTTTTCACAAAGATGAGAATTCTTCCGTTATCATAAAAGCAGACAAAAAATATCAGGAAGATTTAAAAAACAATCACATTGGTTTTCCTGCCAAAAAGGAAATTCCTTCCGACAATAATGAAAAACAAAAACATATCGAATTAATTGAAAAGGCTATTATGCAAATGCAGAAAGGAAACTTTGAAAAAGTGGTTCTTTCTCGAAAAATAACTCTAAATCACAAAACAAATCCCGTAGAAGTATTTGAAAATATTACAAAATACTATCCTTTAGCTTTTTGTTATCTGTTTTCTCACCCTAAAATAGGCATTTGGATTGCCGCAACTCCTGAAAAGCTTCTAAACCTGAATGAAAATCACATTTACACGATGGCTCTTGCCGGAACGCAGCCTTACAACGAAAGCGGAAACCATATTTGGAAAGAAAAAGAGAAAGACGAACAACAAATCGTGACTAATGTAATTGTTCATAAAATAGCTCCGCACGTAGATAATCTTGATGTTTCGCCGGTGAAGACCGTCCGAGCGGGAAATGTAGTGCATCTTTGTACTGACATTGTCGGGAAATTGAAAAGTAATGAGAATCCGTTTGTTATCGTTCAGAAATTACACCCAACCCCTGCCGTTTGCGGTTTTCCTCACGATGAAGCAAAGCAATTCATCTTAGAAAATGAGCATTACAATCGTTCCTACTATTCGGGATACTGTGGCATTGTTGATAGTAACGAGCATTCTATTGATTTTTATGTTAACTTGCGATGTATGCAAATTGAAAATGAGCAAGTTTTCATATATGTAGGCGGAGGCATTCTGAAAGAATCCAACTCGCAAGCGGAATGGGACGAAACACAGAATAAAGTCCAAACAATGTATGCAATTCTTTAAATAAGTGATTTGTTTTTACTTTTAGGAAACATCTGCAAGAATTAAAATTATCATAAAAATTTGTTTTTCTGAATAATAAAGAATAAATTTGTTCAATTCTAAACACTTAACATTATGGCTAAATCTTTTGCAGAGAAATTAGTTCAGTTACAACTTCTAATTGACGGATTAAAACAGTTTAAAGACAATCTTCCTGCCGGTGTTACAGAGGAAAGCATTGTTAAATTAGAGAAATTCAAAGCGGAATTAGAGAGCCTCAACAGTCAAAAAGAGAGTGCAAAGGCAGAAGCAAAGCAACTCACTAACCTTATTAACAAAAAAACTAAGGAAATGGAGGTATCCTACAATGATATCCGAAAAAGAGTGAAGATTGACATTGATATCGTTGTGTGGAAGAAATTCGGAATCAATGACAAGAAGTGATTCCTACAAAATTTTGTTCTTATTCATCTATAAAAATCCTTCATCGACGTGAATATACTTTATTTATTCATTCTTTGAAGGATTTTTCTTTTGTAAAATTGTAAAAACGAAGTAGAAGGATGAAAGATACAAGTAAAAAGAGACAAGTTACAAGTGAGAAGAAACAAATCCCAAGTGGGAAGAGATAAATTCCAAGTGGGAAGAGATAAATTCCAAGTGGAATGAAACAAATCCCAAGTGGGAAGAGACAAATTCCAAGTAGGAAGATACAAATTCCAAGTAGGAAGAGACAAATTCCAAGTGGGAATAGACAAATTCCAAGTGGAATGAAACAAATTCCAAATAGAATGAAACAAAATCCAAGTGGGAAAAAACAAATTTCAAGTGGGAAGAGATAAATTCCAAGTAGAATGAAACAAATTCCAAGTAGGAAGAGACAAATTCCAAGTGAGAAGAGATAAATTCCAAGTGGGAAGAAACAAAATACAAATAAAAAACTTTGTTATAAATGTACTTTTAAACATTTTATAACAAAGTTTTTATGTAAAAGATATTTACTTTATCTGAAGAAATCTATTTGCTCCAATTTACATCTTCTTTATTGGATAAATTCAATTTGATATCATCTTCAGTAAGAGGTTTTTCAAACTGATTGCCTTTGATTGTCACATTTTTCACGTGTTCGAATAAAAATTTATTCTTGTTCCAGTGATAAGGCTCGTAATCTTTGTTTTTGATAACTTTATTATTCTTAAAAATAAGATTATCCACTGACTTAGCGTACAAAATAGGCTCATCGAACATCTCAAAAACATTGTTCTCAATCACAATCCCCGAATGGAAATACTGTTTTTGGTCTTTTAAATTCGGGATTTCAGGATAAATTGAAATGACGGCGTTCGTAAACTGATATCTTGCCGTTAAAGCATTGATGAATTTGTTATTTCTGATGATGACATTTCGGCAAGCACCTGTTTCATACCATCCGTTGCAGTCTCCGCAAAGCAAAATCGCAGCTCCGTGCGTGTGGTCAAACAGGTTTTTCTCGCAAACCACCTTTTTGGGCGTGCTGAACAACGCTCCGCGAGCTCTGTTATTCCTGATTACGTTGTTGCTGAAGATAACTTCGGGCGTCCACGTTAGGTTTTCAATTCCGAAAGGCTTGCTTGGATCAATTTCCTGAGGGATATTCTCATTAAACGAGATTTCGAACACCTTAGCACCAAATTCCGAAGGCTTATCCACTGCTTTAATGCTTTTTATCTTGTAGATTTTGTTATCCACCAAGTCCATTGTGTTTGAGGAAATGAACTGAACCTCATCGCCTACTTCTCCCCACAAAAATCCCCAAGCCTGATGATGCATATAACGTGCCTTAACAGTGTTTTCATTTGTCCGCTCGATTACTTTAAGATACGTTCCGTGTACGTTAATTGCATCATCTGCCATTCCTTCATACAAACCGTTCTCGGAACGTATAAACCCTTTGCAGGCAGAAAAATGAGTTGCATCGGCTTGTGTAGTGAAGTATCGAGAATCATTTTCTTTTAAACAGACAGAAAACTTATCGAGTATTATATCTTCCGAAAGCTGAGCTAATAGTCCCATTCCCCAAGCGTAATGTACTTTTACGTTTTCGATACGTGTATTTTTGCAATAATCAAGTACAATTCCAGGTGCAGGACGATTATACGTGCGTAAAGCAAACCTCTCGCCTACTTCTGTAAATGGATTTTGTTGCCAGCCTTCTATCTTTAACACATCAGGACGAAGCTCACTTACTTTTCGAGGTGTAAAATCAACATCTCCACGTTGATATGTAAGTTTTCCATCTTCTCTGAAAGCCATTGCAACTATCGGACTGATTTTATAGTCTTCTCCAAAAAGTATTAGTTTATCATTTTCTATTTGGTAATTTTGCCTCGGGTGTAATTCTGCTATGGTAATATTATTTTCTTTATCTACTTCCAGAATTTCCAATTGCCTTAGATGCGGATTTTCAAAGTCTATTGAAAAATTCTTAAGAACTACATTTTGGCAATTCTTAACAACGAAAGGAATCATCGTTCCGTGAAAGATGAACTCACTTCCGTTACCGTCAATGGTTACATTTTGAAGATTCTCCAAATAGAAGGCAACTTTTTTAGGATTGTTTTGGTCGTGGTTGGAAATGTAAAGCGTTTTTTCGTGGCTTCCTTCAGGATAGAAGTGATAAACTCCCTTTTGCAAAATGATACTTTTTTTGGAATCTTGGTTTCCCGCAATTCTTTCTATTTCATTTTTGATAACGGGAGAATAGTTTTGGGTTTCTTCCGCCACTTGTAATGTTTGTGACTGCTTAACTGCACAGCTTGCCATCAAGCCCACAGCAACGAGTAGAACATAAAAACAGTTTTTCATTGGTTTATTTTTTTAATTGCTGTGCAAAGATAAGATTCATAAATTAGAAACACAAAAAAATAACGCAGGACTTTCGCCCTGCGTTACCTGAACATAAATTTTAATACAAAATGAAACAAATTCTCGTGATCACGGCAGGATTCGAACCTGCGACCGTCTGCTTAGAAGGCAGATGCTCTATCCAGCTGAGCTACGTGACCCCTTTAACCAAAAAAATATATTCCCAAAATGCAATATTGAAACATTTGTGAAATATATTTTATTCTTCAGTCGGGGCGGCAGGATTCGAACCTGCGACCTCCTGGTCCCAAACCAGGCGCGATGACCGGACTACGCTACGCCCCGAGAATTTTTATTTTGATGCGGAGAGACTGGGACTCGAACCCAGGCATCGGTTACCCGATGACAGATTAGCAATCTGCTCCGTTACCACTCCGGCACCTCTCCTTTATTTGTTGTGAACGTCTTTGTTTCTGTTTTGCGAGTGCAAATATAGAATGTTATTTTTTCTTGTGCAAATAAATTTGAAGTTTTTTTAATGATTTTTTTACATTTTTTTTCATCATATTTATTTTCAATATTTTACAATAAAGAAAATTTACACACTTTTTTCAGAAAATTTTTGTTGTAGAAAAAATTATACATTTTCGGCAAAATAACAATATCTCAAATGGAAAATTTCTTTGCAATATTCTTTAAAAAAGAAAGCAGCTTTCACTTAATTTCTTCCTGATTTGATAAATTGAGAAAGTTTTTTAGTGATTTTTGAAATTTCTAATTTCCCTAAAAAAGAAAAAGTACAAAGTTTATTTTAAACTCTGTACTTTTCTTATTTCTATTTACCTTTTTAATTATTTAGCAAACAATCGAACATCAACACGTCTGTTTTTTGCTCTACATTCAGGCGTATCGTTTTCAGGACAGATAGGATGTTTGTCTCCGTAGCCCTCTGCACTCAATTGAGATTCATTTGCTCCCAAAGCTACTAATTTTGACTTTACGGACTCGGCACGTCTTTTTGATAATTCGATATTTTTTTGAGCATCTCCCGAATTATCAGTATATCCGCCAACGCGAAGCCCTGCTTTAGGAAAAGCTTTCAGAATTGTAACTATGTTTATCAATTGTGCCTCAGAATCAGATGTTAATTCGTCACTTCCTGATTTAAAGTAAGTCCTATCAAGGGTAATCCAATTCTGTTTTGCATCTCTTTCTACATCGAAATTTTCATCTAACAACAAATTGACAATCTTTCTTTCAGAAGAATTCAAACCTACTTGAAGTCCGTTGTTATCCGGCAAGCTAAGTGCAGAAACCTCTCCTACATCATATTTGTAATTTCCGTAAGCATCTAACAACTCCTTATCCGAATTATCTTCCGTATTTTCTATTTGAGCGGCTTGCATAGCCTCTTCTTTCATTTCAACTTTAGTTGATTCAGAATTACTTGCAGTTGATGTGTGTCCTCCCAAAATCGGAGCGATGACCAAGCCCACCAAACAAGTCAATTTGATTAAAATGTTCATTGAAGGTCCTGATGTATCTTTGAAAGGATCTCCCACAGTATCACCGGTTACAGCTGCTTTATGAGCGTCAGAACCTTTGTAAGTCATTTGTCCGTTGATTTCAACACCTGCTTCAAAAGATTTTTTAGCGTTATCCCAAGCTCCACCTGCGTTGTTTTGGAAAATAGCCCAAAGAACCCCTGACACAGCAACGCCCGCCATATATGCACCCAAAGCCTCTGCTCCCATCACGAAGCCTATTATTATAGGTGTAACGATAGTAATCGCACCGGGAAGCATCATCTCACGAAGTGCTGCTTTGGTTGAAATATCAACACATTTTCCATATTCAGGAGTGCCTTTACCTTCCATAATACCAGGGATTTCACGGAACTGACGACGAACTTCTTGAACCATATCCATCGCTGCCTTTCCTACCGATTGCATAGCCAAAGCAGAGAAAACAACAGGAATCATACCTCCGATGAAAAGAGCCGCTAAAACGTCAGCCTTGAAAATGTTAATTCCGTCAATACCTGTGAAAGTTACGTATGCCGCGAACAAAGCCAATGCTGTAAGCGCTGCCGATGCAATAGCAAATCCTTTACCAACCGCAGCTGTTGTATTCCCTACCGAATCTAAAATATCGGTGCGTTGACGCACTTCCTTTGGTAATTCGCTCATTTCGGCAATACCTCCCGCATTGTCTGCAATCGGTCCGAAAGCATCAATAGCTAACTGCATTGCCGTAGTAGCCATCATCGCCGAAGCAGCAATCGCAACTCCGTAGAAACCAGCTAATTCATAAGAACCCCAAATTGCCACAGCAAAAAGCAAAACAGAAGAGAACGTTGATTTCATCCCTGTTGCCAAACCTGCAATAATGTTAGTTGCGGCACCGGTTGATGAATTCTGAACGATATTCAAAACCGGTTTTTTACCCAAAGCTGTAAAATATTCTGTAAAAGCAGATATCAATAAACCAACAGCCAAACCAACCACAGTAGCAAAGAAAACGTTACTACTTGGAATGCTTTTCACTCCTTCACCAAAAAACTTCATCTGGATAGTTTCCGGTAACATCATATCAATTAAGAACCAGCAAGAAATCAATGTCAAAGCCAAAGCCACATAGTTACCCATATTTAATGACTGTTGTACTTGCTTTTCTTTAGCCTCGTTATTTTTGATGCTTACAAAAAATGTTCCCACGATAGAAGCAATAACCCCCACTCCGGCAATTACAAGCGGAAGTAAAATAGGTCCTAATCCGTCAAAATTATCCGAATAAGCAACGCCCGTTGCTTCTGTAATATCTTTAATGATATAATTTCCCAATACCATCGAAGCCAACACAGTAGCCACGTACGACCCAAAAAGGTCAGCTCCCATACCTGCTACGTCTCCCACGTTATCTCCCACGTTATCAGCAATAGTTGCCGGATTTCGAGGGTCGTCTTCAGGGATTCCGGCTTCTACTTTTCCTACCAAATCCGCACCAACGTCAGCTGCCTTTGTATAAATACCCCCACCAACACGAGCAAAAAGTGCAATGGATTCAGCACCAAGTGAAAATCCTGCCAAAGCCTCCAAAACGATAGTCATTTCGTCATAAAAACTTTTGCTCCCTTGTAAGAAAACATTAACAAAAATAATGAAAAACAAACTTAGCCCAAGTACAGCCAAGCCTGCAACTCCCAACCCCATTACGGTTCCTCCACCGAAAGAAACTTTCAAAGCTTTCGGAAGGCTGGTACGAGCTGCTTCTGTAGTGCGAACATTTGATTTAGTGGCAATTCGCATACCGATGTTTCCTGCCAAAGCCGAAAATAAAGCCCCAAAAACAAAAGCCACAACAATAAGCCAATGTGAGGTTTCAACCATTCGGGAAACTATAAAAAGAGCCACTGAGGCGATTACCACGAAAATAGCCAAAATACGATACTCTGCATTCAAAAAAGCCAAAGCTCCTTCCTGAATTTTTTCAGAAATACTCTGCATTTTTTCGTTGCCTGTGGTTTGCTTATTAATCCACAAAGCTTTGATAATCATAAAAATAAGTCCAAAAATTGCAAGGACTAATGGAAGATAGAGTACAAATTTTTCCATAAAATGTATTAACTTAAATTTATATTAGTGTAAAATAAGGCCGTAAAAGTAATACTATTAAAAATAGTATCAAAAAAAATCTTAAAATTTAACAATTGACAAATTTTTCCAATGGTATTTAATCAAAATAATAAAATTTGGATAACCTCTTAATTACTAAGGAATATTTAAATATTTATGTGTTTGAAGAGAAACTTTCCACTTAGGATTTTTCATCACAAAATCCACAATCTCGGGAATCACTTTTTCGCGTCTACTCCACTCCGGTTGCAAATACAAAATACATTTATCCGACACTTTTGAAGCCATTTCTTCAGCAAAAATAAAATCGTGATTATTGTAAACAATTATCTTCAATTCATCAGCTTCTTTAAAAATTTCAGGAGTTGGCAATTTCATTTTCTTAGGCGACAAACAAATCCAATCCCAAACGCCTGTAAGCGGATGAGAACCAGATGTTTCAATATGTGTTTTTACTCCATTCTCTTTTAGTTTTTCAGTTAAAGGAAACATATTCCACATTAGTGGTTCTCCTCCAGTAATTACAATCGTTTTGGAGTATTTGACAGCCTCACTTACAATTGTATCTATATGCGTTGGAGGATGTTTTTCGGCATCCCAACTTTCTTTGACATCGCACCAGTGACAACCTACATCACAGCCTCCTACACGAATAAAATAAGCAGCTGACCCTTTATGGTATCCCTCCCCTTGAATCGTATAAAATGCCTCCATCAACGGAAGCATTTCTCCTTTTTCCACAGCTTTTTGTGTTTCTTTATCTAACATTGTAAACAATTATTGCGGTGCAAAAATACAATAATAATTTTATTCTGATAAATCTTCCATTTTTAGCACCCAAGTATCAGGGATATTGGCTATCGCTTTAACTTCCTCTGCTTTTAACGAAGCTTCCTTGTAAGTGTCATATTTTTCAATATAAATATAGTTGAGATTTCGGTCTTCATTATAAATTGTATGTGCTTCGTATCCTAATTTTTTAAGTTTTTCTATTTGTTTCAGCGTATTATGATGATTTATATACACTCCCACAACCACATAATATTTAAAATTGGAATTTTCTGAATCTGTTTCCGAAAATTGATTCTCGTCCATTTCTTTGCGAATATTTTCTATTTGTAATGCAGTGAGAAACAGATAATACTGGTCTGCACTTCGTGTGAACGTCAAATCCAATGAACTTGTTCCATTCGGGATAAGTAATTGATTTTCATTAGGAATATCAAAACTAAAAATATCAAAACCTAACGTATTTTTACTTGCCGGATTTCTGCTTGTTACAAAAGTATTATTTTCCGTAATTCCACTATTGAAGAAATTTCTCGGAGAACGAGTTTCTGTTTCCAAATCCAAAGAAACTTCAGTTATCGGATTGTAAATCATAACTTTATCTCCTGCTATACTAAAATCACCTTCTAACACAGCTCCCAAAACTTTAGTGTGAAAAGCATTTTCTTTTGGAGTTAAAAATCCGCTGAAATTAAACGTTTTAGGCTTATTATTAATAATTGAAAAGCCATCATAGGTTATGATTTTTTTCTCACTACTTTCCAAACTCTCATAAACCAGTACCAAAGCCCAACCTGCCGCAACGCCTCCCGCAATATGACCATTTGCAGCTCTTATATTAGCCACCGTGTATTCTCCTTCTACCATTGAAGATTCTGTAAGTAATTGAGATACATCAGCATAGTAAACGTACGGAGCCACTCCTTCCAATGAGGAATCCTCAATTCCATCGAAAATAAGTTCTCCTTTTACTGATAGATATTTCTCGCTTGACGGAATTTTAATCAGCACATTATCAGCAAATTCACGATTTGATTTTTTAGCTTTGTAATTTTTCCCTTTAAGCACTCCTAAAGCATACGGATAGGTTGCCGTCCAATAAAGTCCGGCGTAAATCACTTTTGCATTTTCTTTATCTTCAAAGGAAAAACTTGCACTACTTGAAGAAAACGTATCCGGATTATCATCAATATCAATGTATTGCATATCAAGCTCATCGTTCATTTTCACCTTGTTGGAACGGTCATCAAAAGGAACGTTTGCACTATTTCGCCTGTCTTGCCTATTAACGATATTATTTCCTATTATTTTCATTTCTCCCCGCACGGAAGTTTCATACCTAATGTTGAATTCCTGAGAAGGCGTTTGGCTGTATGAATAAACCGAGAGCATCGTCCATATCGAAGTTATGAGTAGTAAATATTTCATTTTCTAATTGTGTTAGATTCCGCAAAGATAGAAAATATTTTCTTCAAGACGCCAAAAACAAAGCACGAAAATGAGAAATTACTAACTACATAAACAATTATAAATGAATTATTTTCATTTTAGCTACTTACAATTATAACTAAAAATGCAAAAAATAATATTCGTTCTGATATTAACAATCTTTAAATGTTTCAAAATGCATAAAATCAATATTGAAATTACTTTTTTAAAGAATTATTCAATTTTATTTGTATTTTTGCTCGCTAATACCTCTATTTATGTACTGAATTTTTGAATATTTAATTTTTCAGCCACATAACTAATTGTATCTTACAATATTATAAACAAATGCAATTTGAATTATTAAAAACAGACCCACATACTAAAGCTCGTGCCGGAAAAATCACAACAGACCACGGAGTAATTGAAACTCCGATATTTATGCCCGTTGGAACGGTCGCATCGGTTAAAGGTGTTCATCAGCGGGAACTCAAAGAAGACATCAATCCTGATATTATTTTAGGAAATACTTACCATTTATATCTGCGTCCTACCACACATATTTTGGAACAAGCAGGAGGACTTCACAAATTTATGAATTGGGACAGAAATATCCTTACCGATAGTGGTGGTTATCAGGTATATTCACTTTCCGATACGCGAAAAATTAAGGAAGAAGGTGTTAAATTCAAAAGCCATATTGACGGTTCATATCACTTCTTTTCACCTGAAAATGTGATGGAAACACAACGAAGCATCGGGGCGGATATCATAATGGCTTTTGACGAATGCACTCCATATCCTTGTGATTATCAATATGCTAAAAAATCGATGCATATGACGCATCGTTGGCTCGACCGCTGTATTTCACATTTGGAAAAAGTTCCGCCAAAGTACGGTTATTCGCAATCGCTTTTCCCAATTGTTCAAGGTTCGGTGTACAAAGATTTACGTCAGCAATCGGCTGAATACATTGCCTCCAAGGGAGCTGACGGGAACGCCATCGGAGGGCTTTCCGTGGGTGAACCCGCTGAAGATATGTACGAGATGACAGATTTGGTTTGTGACATCTTACCAAAGGATAAACCACGCTACTTGATGGGAGTTGGAACACCTATTAACATACTGGAAAACATTGCTTTAGGAGTAGATATGTTCGATTGTGTAATGCCAACACGAAATGCCCGTAACGGAATGCTTTTCACCTCGCAAGGAATCATTAATATCAAAAATAAAAAATGGGAAAATGATTTTTCACCCATTGACCCTGACGGACATACGTACGTAGATACCTATTACACAAAGGCTTACTTACGTCATCTATTCGCAGCTAATGAATTTTTAGGCAAGCAAATCGCTTCTATTCACAATTTAGGGTTCTATTTGTGGTTAGTTCGTGAGGCTCGAAGACGTATTTTGGCTGGCGATTTTCCTATTTGGAAAGAAAATATGGTAAAACAAATGGCTAATCGTCTGTAAATCAAAATTTATAGAAGTTCATAAAATGAAAACAAAAACGCCTTACGACATCTATCAAAAAAGGCTTGATAAAGAAATTTCTTGTCGGGCATCTTTTATGAACGACACTAAATGGCACAAATTATTTGAGGAACTTTCAGTTTGCAGATTTTCGATAAACGGAAGCAAAATCAAATTTTTATTAGAGGATAAAATTTATGATTTTAGCATCGGATATATTGGAGAAAATTATATGGATACTATTTTTGGGGTATTCTCCTTTAAGGAAATTGAATGGATTTTTATTCCTCGAAAATTTGAAATAGAGAGATTTAACAGACAAGAAAAGCTAACTTCTTAATACAAGGAAAATCCCATTGATGAAATTGAGGAAACGATGAGTAATTTGGCACAATTTTGTTACGAAAAAGATAAAAACGGATTAAAAATCTACGGATACAAATGAAAATACTGGATTGGTACATATTAAAGAGGTATTTGATGACATTTTCAATGTTAATGTTGCTTTTCGTACCTATTGGAATTGTTGTGGATTTATCGGAAAAAGTTGATAAAATGATTGACCGAAAGGCTCCCATTGACGAAGTGTTGATGTATTACGGGTCTTTTTCAATTTATTTTGCGAATATTCTATTTCCAATTCTGTTATTTTTATCCATCATATGGTTTACATCAAAATTGGCTAACAACACGGAAATCATCGCTATTTTAAGTTCGGGGATTTCTTTCAATCGTTTTTTGCGTCCTTTCTTTATTGGGGCGTCTGTGGTTTCGGTTGTGGTATTCTTTATGGGAATGTTCATAGTTCCGGCAGCAAGTAAATACTATAATGAATTCTATAACAAATACTTGCAAGGAAAATCCGTAACAAGTGTAACCGATTTGTATAATCAGTTCTCGGAAAATGATTATCTCTACGTCAGTTCTTTCAATTATGAAGAAAAAATGGGATATAATTTTTCAGTTGAGCATTTTGATGGAATTCATTTAAAGGAAAAAATAATGGCTCAATCTATAAAATGGATTGAAAATGACAGTGTAAAAACCTATCGATTAACCGATTATGTAAAACGAACTGTTGGTGAAAATGAAGATATTATTGAAAGAAAACAAACATTGGACACGCTTTTCACTTTCGAAGTTGATGATTTAATGCCGGTGGAATATGCCGCCGAAAGCAAAAATATTTTTGAATTAAACAAATTCATCGAACGCGAGAGAATGAAAGGTTCGCCCAACTTAAATCTCTATCTTTTAGTGAAATACCGTCGTTGGGGGCTAATGATTACTGCATTTATTTTAACTATCATAGGTGTTGCGGTTTCTTCCGTAAAACGACGAGGAGGAATGGGAATAAATTTAGCTTTCGGAATTGTTATAGGATTTGTTTTTGTGTTTTTTGACCGTATTTTCGGAACTCTTGCTGAAACTTCGGGGTTATCTCCCCTAATAGCAGTGGCTATCCCAAATGTTATATTTTTCATTTTAGCTGTATACTTATTGAAATCTACCAGAAGATAGACCTTCTACAATACTAAAAATCAATTTATTAAAAAAACAAAATAGTGCTATAAGAAAAATCAATCCCAATTTCATTCACACCAGATTAATTTTCTTATCTTTGCATTAGGAAATCAAAAAATATTAACGTTATGAGTTATAATGCATTAGGACTTGAAAAGTCAAAAGTAGAAAATGTAGCAAGTGAATTGAATGTTCTTTTAGCAAACTTTCAAACTTACTATCAGAATTTGAGAGGCGTACATTGGAACATCAAAGGAAAGCGTTTCTTTGAACTTCACGTAAAATTTGAAGAACTTTACAACGCTGCTCAACTTCACGTTGATGAAATAGCAGAGCGTATTTTAACATTAGGGTTTACTCCTTTCCACACATTCGAAGAATATGTAAAAAATTCAAAAGTACCTGTTGGGCATAATGTTTTTAATGATGATGAAACTGTTCGGTTAATTATGGATAGCATTTCTGAACTTCTTAAAATAGAACGTAACTTGCTCAACACAGCCGATGAAGCTAATGATGAAGGAACTATCGCCTTGATTGGGGAGCTAATAGCAGACCAAGAGAAGAATATCTGGATGCTGAAAGCATATTTGAATGAAACTATATAAATATTAAAAAACTGCTTTTTAAATCAAAAAAGAATTTATAAAGCAGTTTTTAAGTTTCTAAAATTATATTTTTTTAACTTTTTATTTCTTCCAGATAAAAATATAAAACACTATAAATCAAAACAATAAAACAACAAACCATTAAAATATATATTTACAAAAGAAGCAAATGTGAAAAATTTTAACATTTTACATTTTTCTTTTCACATTTTTTTATTACTTTTGCCCCGAATATATAATAAACCTGTCTAAACTTTTTAAGAGGAAAATTAAAAGTTCCAAGAATTTTTAGCATTTTTGTTTTGCATAACAAAATGAAAATCAAGGAACTTTGAGCAAAGATATAATAAAAAAATGGATTATTTCCCATTTGAGTATTGGAAAAAGAGGATTTAAAACAAAATTTGATTTATCATTAATTTTTCTTCTGATAGTCAAACGATTAAAAACAGGTTGCCAGTGGAGGGAACTTCCGGTAGAAGTGTATTTTAAAGACCAAAAAATAAGCTATCAAACAGTCTATTATTATTTCAATAAATGGAGTAAAGATGGTAGTTTTAAGCGAATTTGGCTTAATTTGTTGCTTGAGAATCGGAGAAAATTAGATTTATCAAGCGTCCAACTTGATGGTAGTCATACTCGATGTCGAATGGGAGGACAATCTGTTGGTTATCAGTTAAGAAAAAAGTCAAAGACCACGAATTCTATCTTTCTGTGTGATAATTTGGGGCAAATTTTAGCAATGGGTAGTCCAAAATCCGGTAATCATCACGATTTGAATAATATAGACTTTATTTTAAAAGAGATTTTGAATCTTTTGGAGGAAGCGAAAATAGAGCATAAAGGCTTGTTTGTCAATGCAGATGCAGGTTTTGATAGCCGAGACTTAAAAAGTTTTTTACAGGAAAAAGAAATAATACCTAATATCAAACAAAATCCCAGAAATGGACAAAATGAAAATATTTATTTTGACGAAGAATTATATAAAAATCGGTTTAAAATAGAGAGAAGTTTTGCGTGGCTTGATGGTTTTAAAGGATTGATTATAAGATATGAAACCCTAAACACAACTTGGATGGCTATGTTGTATCTAGGGATTATACTAACATTTATTCGAAAAGTTTAAACAAGTTTAATATTACTATGCTATATGATAAAGCAATCTATCTGTAAGCCGATTCCCGTTGATCAAGAAGTTGTTTGGGACAAGACAAAAACTATTGTTTCTACTACTGACAAATTTGGGACTATTATTGATGTCAATCAAACATTTTTAGATGTTTGTGGATATTCAATTGAAGAAGTATTAGGACAGCCGCATAATATCATTCGGCATCCTGACTCTCCTAAGATTCTTTTTAAGATTCTTTGGGAGAATATTCTCGCAGGAAGAAATTTTCACGTAATTCTTAAAAACATTTCAAAATCAGGAAAGTACTATTGGGTAATCACTGATTTTGAAGTAAATAGAAATACTGAAGGAGAAATTATTTCTTTTTCTGCAAGAAGGAGAGCTGTGGCAGAAAATGTTATTAATGAACATATTGTGCCTCTTTATGAAACGCTTCTAAAGCTGGAAAAGATTGGTGGAACGGACTTAAGTAATCGTTACTTCAAAGGATTTCTGGACAAGCAAGGAAAATCGTATGTTGAGTACATAATGGATATTGTGGGCGAGGACACAACGGCAAAAGTTGCTCAAGTTGTTGCCAATTACAAAAAACCTGACGATGAAATTATGCCTCTTAAAGAAATTTCTGATGATATTTTTAACGAGGAAAAAAGTGAAGATACGAGACGCAGAAATTTTTTCACTCGGTTATTTTCAATAAATTAGTAAATCATACTTTTTCATAATCAAAACTAAAATATTGCTGATTTTCTTCAAGTCAGCAATATTTTTTTGTACCGGTTTGTATCTTCTGATTCATTGCCAATTTTCAATTATTTTCCTATTTTTGTCCCTTCAAAAAATTGATTATGGAACAATATTTATCACTACTCAACGATGCTCAAAAAGCTCCTGTACTTCAAAAAGATGGACCTTTAATGGTTATTGCGGGTGCAGGTTCCGGAAAAACGAGAGTACTAACCTATCGTATAGCCAATTTGATGCATTTGGGAGTTGATGCTTTCAATATCTTAGCTCTTACATTTACCAACAAGGCTGCCAACGAAATGAAAAAACGTATCGCAGAAATTGTAGGAAATAGTGAGGCTAAAAACCTGTGGATGGGAACTTTCCATTCGGTTTTTGCAAAAATTTTACGTATTGAAGCTGATAAATTAGGTTATCCGCAAAATTTCACCATTTACGATACACAAGATTCTCAGCGTCTGATAAGTGCAATCATTCGCGAGATGGAACTTGATAAGGATATTTATAAATACAAGCAAATCCAATCTCGTATTTCATCTTTTAAAAATAGTTTGATAACTGTTCGGGCGTATTTTAACAATCCTGAATTAATGGAAGCCGATGCAATGGCAAAACGCCCGCGAATGGGAGAAATTTATCAAAATTACGTGGAACGTTGCTTCAAAGCTGGAGCAATGGATTTTGATGATTTACTACTGAAAACCAATGAACTGCTAAATATGCATCCTGATGTTTTGGCTAAATATCAGAATCGCTTTCGGTACATTTTAGTAGATGAGTATCAGGACACTAACCATTCTCAATACTTAATTGTAAAGGCTTTGGCTGACCGCTTTCAAAATATTTGTGTTGTGGGCGATGACGCACAAAGTATTTATGCTTTTCGAGGAGCAAATATCAATAATATTCTGAATTTTCAACGGGACTATCAAAATGTTCAAGTATATCGACTGGAACAGAATTATCGTTCTACCAAAAATATCGTGGAAGCCGCAAATTCTGTCATCGAACACAACAAAACTCGCTTAGAAAAAGTGGTTTGGACAGCCAACGAATTGGGAGAACCTGTAAAAATACATCGCAGTGCAACCGATTCTGACGAGGGGCGATTCGTGGCAAGTTCCATTTTTGAAAATAAAATGTTACATCAAATGCAAAATGGGCAGTTTGCCGTGCTTTACCGAACCAATTCCCAATCTCGTGCCATTGAAGATGCTTTGCGAAAACGCGACATTCCTTACAGAATTTACGGTGGTTTGTCGTTCTATCAACGTAAAGAAATCAAAGATATGTTGGCTTATTTACGCCTGATTGTCAATCCAAATGATGAAGAAGCTCTCATTCGAATTATCAATTTTCCAGCAAGAGGAATCGGGAGTTCAACCATCGAAAAACTGACTCTGACAGCAAATCATTACAAAAAATCCATCTTTGATGTAATGTACAACATTAATCGAATTGAAGGGTTAAACATCGGTGCTGGCATCAAACAGCGATTAACGGAATTTGTCGTAATGATTCGTAACTTTCAGGAATTCAGCAAACAAGCCAACGCTTTCGACATAGCTGAACAAGTAGCCCGAAAAACCGGACTATTACAAGAATTTAAAAAAGATGGAACTCCTGAAGGCATTGCTAAAATGGAAAATATCGAGGAAATGCTCAACGGAATCAAAGATTTTGTGGAAGGACAGCAGGATGTTGCCGATAGCACTGCCAGCCTTTCTGAATATCTGGAGGACGTTTCCTTGGCTACCGATATGGATAAAGAAATTGAAGACGATGACCGTGTAGCTCTAATGACGATTCACCTTGCAAAAGGACTGGAATTCCCTTATGTGTACATCGTTGGGATGGAAGAAGATTTGTTTCCGTCTGGGATGAGCGTGCATTCTCGTTCGGAACTAGAGGAAGAACGCCGACTTTTTTACGTTGCCTTAACAAGAGCCGAAAAACAAGCATATCTGACTTATGCCGAAAGCCGTTACCGATGGGGCAAAATAGTTGATAGTGAGCCAAGTCGCTTCATTGATGAAATTGATTCAAAATATGTGCAATATTTAACTCCTCCTATTAGCAACCCAAATTATCGATATAAACCATTGATTAACAGAGATATTTTTGGAGAAGTAGATAAAAGCAAATTACGTTTACAAAAGCCAATAAGTTCAACGCCTCCAACAGCCAATGCCCCAACAGGAGAGGCTTTACAACGATTGCGAAAATTAAAACCAATTAATGGAACTTCATCAGCGGTGGGTTCAAGCTCTGATTCGCAATTAGAAGTAGGAATGTTAGTGCAGCACGAGCGTTTTGGACGCGGAAAAATATTATCTTTGGAAGGGGCTGGAAATGACAAAAAAGCCGAAATCAATTTTGAAGTAGGCGGAATCAAAAAGATTTTATTGAAGTTTGCCAAACTTACCGTAATTTAAACTTTTCATCTATAATTTCAGTAAAGCACCTAAAGTGTTTATTTTCAGCTTATTTACAATTTTCAAAAAAGCAATTGCCGTTAAAAAAGCATCCCCTGCCGCATTATGTCGGTCGTGGGTTGTTATGTTCAATTCTTGGCAAATTTCATCCAAGCTATAATTTTTATCATTTTTCAAAAGATAATTGATTACTTTCGTTTTTTTAAACAAATAATTAGTATCTAAATGTTTGTTTTTCAGAGGAGATAATTCGTTTCGCTGTAATGCGGCATTTATCATTTTTATGTCGTATCCTACGTGATGCCCCACCAAAACGGCATTTTCTGTATATTCTAAAAATTTAATAAGAGCCTCTTTTTCAGATAGTTTTGAATATTTATGATTTTTTATAATGCCGTGAATAGGAATGCTTTCCGGATTTGATTTTTCTTGCTCCAAAAAGAATTCAATGCTGTTTTTCAAATCAATACGACCATTTAAAACAGTGACAGCTCCTATGGATAATATTCTGTCGGTAGAAAATTTAAATCCTGTGGTTTCCGTATCAAAAACCACAAACCGAACTTCCTCCAAAGGAATTTCATTTCTTTTTGATTTATTTTGAAATATTTTAAATATAGACATAAAATTTTATATTTTTCTCAAAAAATCGAGCAATTCCTTGAATGCTTTTCCCCGATGACCTATTTCATTTTTAGTAGTAAGCGGAAGTTGAGCAAAAGTTTCCGAAAAACCAATTGGCTGAAAAACAGGGTCATAACCAAAGCCATTTGTTCCTATTGGAGCGTTAGTAATCGTTCCTTTTACGATTCCCTCAAATACGTGTGTATCATCTCCTAAACATAAGGCAATCACCGTTTTAAATTGGGCTTCCCTGTCTGTTTTTCCTTCCATATTTTGAAGAAGTAATCGCATATTGTTGGCATCACTTTTGTGATTTCCTGCATACCTTGCCGAATAAACCCCAGGCTGACCAGCTAATACTTTCACTTCCAGACCAGTATCATCAGCAAAAACATCATAACCATATTTCTTTTTGATATATTTTGCCTTCAAAATCGCATTCCCTTCAATGGTTGATTCCGTTTCCTCAATATCTTCAAAGCAATCAATGTCGTCCAAGCTCAAAAGCTGAATATCATCAGGCATAAGAGATTGTATCTCTTTCATTTTGTTATGATTATGTGTAGCAAAAACAAGTTTACGCATTTCCGTTATTTTTATTATTTAGACAAGAAAAAGAGGTATATTGGTTTGAGCACATATACCTCTTCGTTCAACAAAATTATGAAAAATAAATTATCCTTCCTTACTCTCTTCTTCCACTTCTCCCGTTTGCGTATGCTGCAAATTTTTCAATTCACGCAATTTTGCAGTCCAAGTTTCAAGATTTTCCTTTTGATTATTCAGATTCTTGATAACCTCACGGAACAACGGATTGCTTTCATCTACATTATTGAAAAACTGTAAGTTATTCTCCAATTGCAAGATTTCCAACTTAAGTTCATCAATTCGGCGACGAACAAAGAACATCTCCTGATTCAATGAATTTTCATCATCTTCACTGGCTAATTTTTCTAACTTATTATTGTATTTTATAAGTTCAATTTCTTGTTTATCAAAATCCAATTTTTTATAGAAAGCATCAATAACTTTGTAGAATTTCGTATCAATTCCTCTTTTTGCGTGAGGTACTTTTCCTAAGTCATTCCACTGGCTTACAAATCCTTGCAAAATTTCAATTTCCTTTTCTTTATCTTGCGTAAGCTTGTGTTCTTTTATCTTATCAAGAAATTCTTTTTTCTTGTCAAGAGCTGCATATTCCTCATTTTGACTACTTTTTATGGCTTTGTGTAACTCGTCAAAATATTCGTTACAAGCTTTTCGGAATTCTTTCCAAATTTTATCAGCGTTTTTCTTCGGAACATTTCCTATTTCCTTCCAATCTTCCTGAATTTTTTTCATCACAGGAGTCACAGCGTCCCAATCTCTACTATTTTTATTAGCCTTAGCTATTTCTAATAATGCTAATTTTTTTTCAAGATTTTCTTGCTGTTCCTTTTTCAGATTTTTGTAATAATTATTCTTCTTACGATTGAAAGAACGCACCGATTCCTTGAATTTATCCCAAATTTCATCGGTAAGGCGAGCCGGAACTTTTCCTATGTTTAAAAACGCTTCACGCAAAGCATCTACTTCCTTGATTCCTTTTTGCCAACCATTATGAGAGGTAATTTCTTTATCTGCAATTTCTTTAATTTTTGCAATAATTTCGGCTCTTTTTACTGCATTTTGCTCGTAAACTTTGTCTAAATTATCAAAATAATATTGTCTTTTCTTGTGAATATTTTTTGTAGCTTCGCTGAATCTTTGCCAAACTTCTTCACGATATTCACGAGCCACAGGACCAATTTCTTCTTTCCAAACTTTGTGCAAAATCTGCAACTCTCGGAAAGCCTTCAAAGCATCTACGTCTTCTTTGCAAAGAGCTTCGGCTTTTTCAATTATTTTTAATTTTTCTTCTAAATTTCTTTTGAAATCGATATCTCGCAGGTCACGACTCAAATCAATGAAATCATAAAAATTTTCAACGTGATGATGATAATTTCCCCATAAAACATCGTAATCTTTACGCGAAACAGGTCCCGCCTTACGCCAACGCTCCTGCAATTGCTGGAAAGTCTTGAACGTGGTGTTAATATCTTCCTCTACATTTATCAATTTTTTGATTTCCTCAATAATTTCCTGACGTTCTTTCAGGTTTTCTTTATGAATTTTTTCTAATTCTTTGTGATAATTATTTCGTTTTTCACGATATTCATTAAACAAGCCATAAAAAGTTCTGTGGATAGGGCTTTCGTACTTAAAATCATACTCTTCTCCTCCATCGGCAATGTATTCTTCCTTTTTCTCCTCAAGAAGTTCTTCGTATTTTTTGTCAAATTCTTGCCGAATTGCCTCAGCGTGTTTTTTGATTGCCTGTACTTTTTCGGTATGAAGCAGTCTCTTAAATTCCTTTGAAAGAGCCTCCAACGGCATTGCTTCATAATTCAGCATAGGAATCTCGTGCCGTTTTGAATTCTCAAAATCTTCGGCATCTTCAGCATTTTCTTGATGAATTTCATCCAAATACTCAGTAGTGTTACCGCCTTCTGCAGTTAAATTAACATTTCCTCCAAGATTTTCTTTCTTATGAAAATTCCCTCCTTCTTCTGTTGGTTGCAGATTATCCTTCTTTAGTTCTGACATAAGTTTAATGATTTATAGTTATTTTGTCCTTAACTTTAAGTAAAACACGACCTAAAGGTACAACAAAATATTTAATCTCCTAATTTTTTTTATTTATTTATTTAACTTTTTTAATATTTTTTTAAGTATATAATCACAATTTTTTGATTGACAAATACTTAACTTAAAAGTTAACTTTTTAAAAAAAGAATTATTTTTACGGAAAATACTCTTAAAGTAAAAAAAACTCCATCATCAATTGAAAAATTTTATTCTTTGAAATCCGCACTAAAAATCATACTTTTGCAGGCTGAACTTTAATCCATTTTCCAATGAAAAATTTATTTTTTACCTTATTAATGTTTATTTCTATCATTGCTTGGGGACAGACTATTAGTCCTAATCCTCAGTATTTTACCTTTGAAGGTGACTTTGTCAAACCCACTCATTTTCTGTTAAAAACGAAGACTGTTTTTTCAGAATCTCCCATTTTGAAAGAAATTCTTTCACAGCGAAAAGGCAAAAAACACGTGATGAACATCTACATTGCGGACAAAAATTCACGGTCGGTAAAAAAATTCGCCTCAAAAATTCCTAACCGAAAAGAAGGTTACTACTTGCGAATTGAGAAAAACAACATTTACGTAATGGGTAACGACCAACGAGGTACATATTACGGACTTCGAACTTTGGAACAATTACTTTCAAAAACAGAACTTCCTCTGGGAGAGATTATTGACTACCCAGATTTGCCCAGCCGCGGCGTAGTGGAAGGTTTTTACGGAACGCCTTGGAGCCACGAAAAACGTTTGCGACAAATCGAATTCTACGGAAAACACAAACTCAACACCTATATTTACGGACCAAAGGACGACCCTTACCACAGTTCACCAAATTGGCGACTTCCATATCCTGAAAAGGAAGCCGAGCAACTCAAAGCATTGGTGCAAAAATCCAAAGAAAATTATGTGGATTTCGTTTGGGCAATTCACCCCGGAAAGGATATCCGTTGGAATGACGAAGACCGGCAAAATCTGTTAAAAAAATTCGAAAAAATGTACGCTTTGGGCGTTCGGGCGTTTGCCGTTTTCTTCGACGATATTTCGGGCGAAGGTACCAACCCGCAAAAACAAGCCGAACTGCTTAATTTTCTTCACAATGAATTCGTAGCTCGCAAAAAAGATGTTAATCCGCTGATTATGTGTCCAACAGAGTACAACAAAGCTTGGTCAAATCCTGAAAAACGCTATTTGGAAACATTGGGCGAAACCTTGCATCCTTCCATCGAAATTATGTGGACGGGAAACACTGTGGTTGCAGATATTGACAGACCTACAATGGAATGGATTAACGCCAAAATCAAGCGAAAAGCCTACATTTGGTGGAATTTCCCCGTTTCGGATTATGTGCGAAATCATATGCTTTTAGGTCCTGCCTACGGAAACACTACCAATATTAAAGACGATATGTCCGGCTTTGTTTCCAATCCTATGGAACACCCAGAAGCCTCAAAAATAGCCATTTACGGAGTAGCCGATTATACTTGGAATTTAGAAAAATACAATTCAAATACCGCTTGGAAAAATGCCATTGCCGAAATGATGCCACAAAACCAAGAAGCATTGCTCACTTTTGCCAAACACAACTCGGATTTAGGAGCTAATGGTCACCGCTACCGAAGAGATGAATCGGTTGAATTTAAGCCTATTGCAGCAAGTTTCTTGAAGAATTTGGAAACGTTGAATAATCCTGAAACTAAGGCTGTTACACAAGAATTCGAAAAAATGGTTTGGGCTTCCGAACAGCTTTTGAAAACTTCTGAAAATAAATATCTTACAGAAGAATTACATCCTTGGCTGTTGCAATTTCAGTTGGTAGGAAAAACGGGCGTTTCTGTAATGGAAATGTATAATTCCCTGAATAACAAGGATTATCAGCAATTTAAGTCGGCTTACGTAAAGGTTCAAGATTTACAAAAACAGATGTTTGAAACCGACCAAAATTACAATCAAAATCCGTATCAACCTGGGGTAAAAACGGCAACTTTGGTAGTTGAACCTCTTTTAAATCAATTGCTTACACACACGATTTCAAAATTCAATGCTGAAACCAGTGAAAATTTAAAACTTTCACTTAATTTCAACCCCAATACACTGATTACCAACATCAAACAATTGGAAAGCCAACCACTTTGGCAAAAAGGAAAAACCTTACGAATATCTCCTGCCTTGGAATATATTTCACTGAAAAACAATAATTTTTTGGGAATTGAGTTTGAGAAAGTGGTTAGCTTAAAGTCAATTGTAGTTGATTTTGGTGGAGAAGCACGCATAGCCAAAGGGAAAATTCAAATTTCAACAGACGGAAATCGTTGGAAATCCATAAATGGAATCTTCAAAAAGACACGTTGGCAAAATTCGGAAAATTTAGGAAATGCCAAGTTCGTACGTTTCATAAATCATTCAAAGCAAACCTATGATATTCAATTGAAACAATTTGAAGTAACACAAGAGTAATAATTTAAGAATCAATACAATAAAACATAAAAGACCTATGAAAGTAGCTGTTGTTATGGGAAGCAAAAGCGACCTGCCTGTAATGCAAGAAGCCATTACCATTTTAGAATCATTTGATATTGAAGTATTTGTAGATATTGTTTCAGCACATCGCACCCCTGAAAAACTGATGGATTTCAGCACCAATGCACACAAAAGAGGAATTTCGGTAATTATTGCCGGAGCGGGCGGAGCGGCTCACCTGCCCGGAATGGTGGCTTCAATGTCGCCCCTGCCGGTGATTGGCGTTCCTGTGAAAAGCAGTAATTCCATTGACGGTTGGGATTCGGTACTATCTATCTTACAAATGCCTGGAGGAGTTCCCGTGGCGACAGTTGCCCTCAATGGTGGAAAAAATGCAGGAATTCTTGCAGCACAAATCATTGCAGCACAGCAACCTAAAGTCTTAGAAAAAATCATTGCTTACAAAGAAGAATTAAAACAAGCCGTGCTAAAATCGGCTGAGGAATTGAAGTAATTATTTTTAAAAGAAAACTAAAAAAGGAAATTTTAAGTCAATGATTTAAAATTTCCTTTTTTTATTGATTCTATAAACTGAAAATTATTTTTTATCAATATGCCTACTGATAACCAATTTTTGGATTTCAGTAGTTCCTTCGCCAATGGTGCAAAGTTTTGAATCGCGGAAGAATTTTTCAACAGGAAAATCTTTTGTATAGCCATAACCTCCGTGAATTTGAACGGCTTCTGTAGCTACTTTCACACAAACTTCCGAAGCGTACATTTTTGCCATTGCTCCTGCTTGTGTTACTTTTTCTTTATTATTTTTCAAATAAGCTGCTTTGTGCAACAACAATTCCGAAGCTTCAATTTCGGTTGCCATATCTGCGAGCTTAAATGCAATAGCTTGGAAATCAACCAATCTTTTCTCAAATTGTGTACGTTCTTTCGCGTACTTAACCGAAGCCTCGTAAGCTCCCTTAGCAATTCCGAGCGATAAAGCCCCGATAGAAATGCGTCCGCCGTCCAATACTTTCATCGCCTGAATGAACCCTTCCCCTACTTCACCTAACAAATTTTCCGCAGGGATACGGCAATTTTGAAAAATCATTTCAGCCGTTTCGCTGGCACGCATACCCAATTTATTTTCTTTTTTTCCGCTACTGAATCCTTCCGTACCACGTTCCACAACAAAAGCCGAAATCCCGTGTTTGTCACCTTTTTTTCCTGTTCTGGTAATAACCACAGCAACATCTCCTGATTTTCCGTGAGTTATAAAATTTTTAGCTCCATTTAAAACCCAAAAATCTCCATCTTTTACGGCAGTAGTACTCATTCCTCCTGCGTCCGAACCTGTGTTGTGTTCCGTAAGTCCCCAAGCACCAATCCACTCGCCGGAAGCCAGTTTAGGCAACCATTTATTTTTCTGATTTTCATCTCCAAATTCAAGTATATGATTAACACACAAAGAATTATGAGCTGCAACAGATAATCCGATAGAAGGATCAACCTTTGAAATTTCCTCAATAATAGCGATATAATCGTGATAATTCAAGCCCGAACCTCCATAAATTTCAGGAACCAAAACGCCCATAAAGCCCATTTCGCCTGCTTTTTTAAATATTTCCAATGGAAATTCCTGACTTTCATCCCATTTCATAACGTTAGGACGAATATATTTTTCAGAAAAATCCCGTGCCAATTCGGCTATCATCTTTTGTGTTTCAGAATAGCTAAAATTCATTTCTAATCCTGCTTTAATTATAAAATCTCTACGCAAAAAAACGTGCAATTTTACGAAAAATATTTGAATTTACAAAAAACATTAAATCAGTCAATATACAGATACATTTGAATTTTTCTTATCTTTTCCTGATTAAATTCACTGATTTTCAAAAGTTCTTCAAAACTTTTAATATTTACTAATTCGGAACGAAGTGCGATAATCTTCTTGGCCTCATCAAATTTAATATACGGAATTTTAGCTAATTCGTACATATTTAACTCGTTAAGATTCTTTTTTTGAATGTTTGGTAGCGTTTTCACTTCAAACTGTTCAGCGACTCTATTAAAAACCTCTTTTTCCAAACCATATACCTCAGAAACTTGCATAATTTCAGAAAATCCTTGTAATTTTTCTCGATATTTTAAAATTCGGTCAGAAAGAACATCTCCAATGCCACGTATTTCCATAAAATCTTCCTTTGATGCCAAATTCACATCTTTTTTGGTTATTACTTTAGGCTTAACTTCCGGATTAAAACTCTTATTTTCAATTGATTTTGATTTATTTACCCAATCAGGAAATTTAAAATAAGGGGAAATTTTCAAAAGCAAACTATCCGAAATTTTTGTAACTTCCTGAAACTCTTTTGCTGAATTTACAAACTTATTTTCTTTCCGAAAAGCCAACAATCTATCTATTTCTTCGGACTTCATTCCTAAGGTAAATCCCTTATAATCAGTTATAAAATTCGGGTTAAATGGAAGAATCGTATCTTTTTTAGGCTTCAAAGCTACTTTCCGTAATGAATCCAATTCCTTGTTCAACTCTGTAAACTGCTGTTTTTCAATGCTAATTTTATCTTCTGAAAAATCAACAGTAAAATAAATAACTTGCAGAACAACAATGATAAGAAGCAGAATAACAATTCCCACTCGTTGATTTCGATTAAATGTAGAAAAACGCTTCATAACTTCTAAAAATTAACATTCCGATACAAATATATCATTTTCAGGAGAAAATAAAAAATTAATTCAATTTTTAGAAATTAGATAATTTTCAACAAAAAAACAAGCAGATTTATCCGTAGAGAAATCTGCTTATTTTTGCTTTCTTTCATTTTATCTTATCCTGAATAAGTATGTACGCTCATTTGTGCCGTTGGGAGGTAATTCACTCCAAACCAGCAAACTAAAAGCAATAAGAAAGCAATTACCACAATCAAGAAATTATTGAATTGTTTCTTTTCTTTGTGTTTGTATTTGTAATGGATATAGACCAAATAGGCAAGCCAAGTGATGAAAGCCCAAGTTTCTTTTGGGTCCCAAGTCCAGTAATGTCCCCAAGCTTCTTTTGCCCACAAAGCCCCGAAAAGTAGCCCAAAAGTCAGAAAAGCATAACCTATTTTGATGAGCTGGTCGGTTACTAAAGCGGTTTTTTCCGTGTCCTTTTGCTTTTTGCAGAGGTACATTCCGTAAATAGCAGTAAGTGAAGCCATTCCCAACATCGCATAGGCAAAAATATACACAATAACGTGCGGAATAAACCAAACGCTTTGCAGTGCAGGCATTAGCGTTTTGTTCATCGTATCGGGTCGGAAAAACGTTACAAGCATAAACACAACACCCATCAAAGCCGAATAATTCAGCATCCATTTTTGGCGGTACAGCAAATAAATGGAAAAGCCAATCAGCCCCATAAAAAAGGCGTACCAAATGCGCGTTTCTGCCAAAGTTCTGAGTGGCGGACGGTCGAGTTCTATCCATAATTTGGCTATGAAAACACCAATAATTACAGTTGCCAAAAGATGAAAAAATAAACTTAATTTCCTGTATATCGGACTTTTAGAATAGATAAAAATTCCTGAAACTATCCATAAAGCCAAAGTCACAAACGTAATATAATTAAAATACTGCCACATAACTATTTCCTATTTACAAATAAAAATGCCACTCCACCAGCCATCAAGATAAATATCCCAGTATAAACAACTGGCAACCAAGGGTCTAAAATCAATTCTACGACGCTAAGGTCTGACCAACGCCCCATACGTTCATCATAACTGACCTGGTATATTTTCCAATCATCAACTTTTACAGGATGATTTACTTCAATTTTTTCATTTCGGACTTGCTCTGTATCTTTCTGATAAATAATTACTTCCGATTGAAACTTCCGAGCCTCGGCAGGAGCCATTACAAGTGTATGCTCGGCATCAAGCTGAATGGTTCTCGGTGGAAGCTGGAAATTCCCTGCCGAAATCCATTCCTGCTTCTTTTCTCCCGTTTTCACATTTTCGACCGTAACAAAAGCCGCATTGGTAGCCCCCCACATTCCGTGATTTACATAAGTGCTATCCGTCTCAGGAACAGCCTTTTCAAAGTACTGATGTTGCGTAATTTTCCAATCCAGAATTTTCCCTTCTGAGCCGTCCTTTTCAAGCATAAATCCTTCAGGCTTGCTTTTCGGTAGGGAATTTCCGAGAGAATCAATTATGAATAATTTATTGGGATAAATATCTATGTCAAAGGATTTTAGCTCCATCGCAATGGGTAGCTCAATGATGTTTCCGGCATCGTCTGTGGCTCTCCACTCCACTTTATCTTTTCGCAAATCCATTTTAAGACGAACCAAATCGCCCTGCCCCAAAACTCCTGCAAACATAATGAGCCACAACCCGAAATGATTCAGCAGAAAAGTGATATTCTTAGCCTGATAAACCATTGAACGCTTGAGGATTGCCATCCAAAGATTAGTAAGTGCCATCAGGTAAATAAGTGCAAAATACCAAGTTTTGGTGATATCGTCCAAACCAAAATTCAGCCAAAAAGCATTTGTGTGATGCTCCTGCCCAACGCTGATACTCCCCAGCCCGATAGTCAGCACCCCGAGCGTGATAACCGTTACGATGGCAAAGGGCGTACTTGAATGCAAATTGACGAAATTTTTCTTCTTGAAAATAAAGAAGATAGCTGTATTTAATAGTATAAAAATAAATCCGCCTACGATGTTATAAGGGAAACTAAACCAGCTTTTAGGAATACTTCCGAAGAAATATTGCAACAACGCTCCCAGCAAAAGAGATATCGCAGAAATGATGATAGAGTACCTATACTGATTGCTTTTGTGAAATTCTTTGTCTAAATTCATAAGTTACGTAACCAAAATTTGTTTTTCTATTTTTTTAGAATTCAATTACTATAAAAAAACCGTTGCAGAGTCTTGTTTTTCAAAATAATCTGCAACGGTTAGAACTATTTTTGTGTTTAAAAACTATCGCTGAGAAACTAAATTACCTTTTTCTTTGGCTTCTTTTATCCATTTCGGAACGATGGTTTTCATAAATTCTTTTTTCGCTTTCTCTTCTTTCTCCATATCTAAACCAATGATTGCTTGTGCTTTGGCTTTTGTGCTGATATCTGGCATTTCGAATTTGGTAGTGATTTTAAGTTTGTCTGTCAATCCATTCATATCCGATTCGGCTTGCATAGCGAAGAACATACCGTCACCCAATACTTTTTGTGATTCGATTGGAGCGTGGAAAGCCGCACCGTGAGAAGCTGTGATGAAATCCCAACGCCATTGTGATTTGCGGATAAGGTCTAAAATCGGTTTCATTTGCTCTTCGGTAGCTCCGTTATCCCACAAGAATTTAGCTTGGAAGTGTACTTTTGCCAATTGTTTTTCCAAACGATTTCGGAGTGTGAACACGTAATCTTGACGCTCATATACGTTTTTAATCAACTCATCTTCAGGTTGTCTGTGGCAAACTTGGCAACTCGCATTTACATTTCTGAGCGGACTGCTAATGTGGTGGTCAGTGTATTTCACTCCGCCTTCTGTTTTATAAGGCATATGACAGTCTGAACAAGAAACGCCTCGTTGAGCGTGAATTCCTAATTGGAATATCTCATAATCAGGGTGTTGTGCTTTAAGAATTGGAGCACGACTCACTTTATGCACGAAGTCTGTCCAAGCCACGTTATCATAGAATTTCTCGATATCTTCCACTTTTTTTCCTTCATCCCAAGGGAATGTCAAATACTTAGTATCTCCTTTGAAATAGTACTCTACGTGACATTGTGCACACACTAATGAACGCATTTCCTGATGAGTAGCCTTGGTAATATCCTTCCCTTGACGATTAAAAGCTTCAATGAGAGCAGGTTGTGCAATGGTCAAATTCATTGTTTTAGGGTCGTGACAGTTAGCACAACCAATAGGGTTAACTACCTCACTTCCAAGGTCATCCCAGTGTCCTTTGTAATAATTCTCAATACCAATCTTGTTCATCACTCGAGGTACATCGGGGCTTTTACAAGTCCAACAAGTACCCGGTTGTGGTGAGTGTGTTGAATCGGTTGGTGCTCCAGTACGAAGTGTATGAGTAACATCGGCAATGGCGTGCATATGCCCACGAGGAGCCGTATAGTCTTTTGAGAACGCATACCCCGCCCACAAAATTACCATTTCCGGACGTTCAGCCAACAAGTCATCATTGTCACTACTCATATACTTGGCTCTGAAAGTAGTATCAGCAGTTTGTAACCAAGATTGGTACTCACGTTGATAATACTCTCCCCAGATTTCATTTCGAGCTTCAAATTCGCCGATATCGGTATTTGCTCTTGAAATGATTTGTGCTTCGGCTTTTCTTCCCATAATGGAATTAGCAAGCATTCCTAAAAGAAACGTCACTATAGCCAGAATTCCTACGATTAACCAATTTTTCTTTTTCATCGCTAAGTGTATTAATTGTCAGTCAATATTTTATATTTCATCCATAAATCAGATTACTTTCCTTTTTGCTGGTTTTTAACCATATTTTGAAGCCACTCGGGTACTGGCTCTGAGGCAAGTGGCACTCTGGCATTCGGAGCCGAATTCAGCCCGCGAACGTTTCCGTGAGGTACATCGGTGTGGCACTCCCAACAGAGTTTTCCTTGATCGGCGTGAGCCATCTGAGCTGTTACATTTCCTGTACCCACAACACTATTAAGTTCACTGTGGCAGCGGATACAGTTCTCCTGAACCACCATTTGCCCGGGTTTGTGCATCGTTATCACTTGCGGTTCCATACGGAAAGTAAACATCGTTGCGTGTCGTAAACCATCGCTTGCTTTAAAATAATACTTTCTGAAGAAATTGTCGTGCGGAACGTGACAATCGTTACATACGGTGTTTCGTCCGTGTGAGGAGTGAAACCAAGTAGAATACTCCGGTGCCATAATATGGCAATTCACACAGGCTTTAGGATCATCAGACAGGTAAGAATACGCCTTGGAGATGTAGAAGATGTATCCGCTAAGCCCAAGCAATATCCCCACCAAAGAAGGAATCAAGTATTTAAAATACCCATTCTTTTTAACCTGTTTTGTTTCTTTATTTGTTGTTGCCATCGCTAAAAAAGATATTTGTATCTTATTGTTGCAAATTTAGAAACTTTTGGCTACATTTGCAATACAAAATCCTGTACTTTTTGAGATTAGCAGTATTTTATCTTCATTCTAAATAAGGGGTTTTTATCACATAACACAACATATTGATTATTAATATGAATGCACTTGAAACTTAAAATTAACTAAATATGAGAACACGTTTATTTTCAGTAGTAACGTATGGAGTTCTTCTAACTCTGTGTTCACCTTCGGCAAATGCCCAAGAAACAAACAATGAATTTTCGCTTTCGGCTCAAATCCGTCCGCGTTTTGAGTATCGTAACGGAGCTTATCGTCCTTTGCAAGAAGGCGAAGAACCTGCAATTTTGGTAAACAATCGTACACGATTGAATTTTGATTACAAAAATGAAAATCAGTTGCGTTTGTATGTTTCTTTACAAAATGTAAATATTTGGGGGCAAGCTCCTCAAATTCAGGTATCTGACAAAACAGGAGGAACTTCTATTTTTGAAGCTTATGCCTCTTTCCCTATCGCAGAAAAATGGAAAGCTAAAATTGGTAGGCAAATGATTGTTCTGGATGACGATCGTATTTTTGGTTCGTTGGATTGGCATCCTGCCGGCAGAAGCCACGATGCGGTTAATTTAGATTGGAAAGCTTCCGACAAATTTTTGCTTCGTACTTTTTTTGCTTTCAACCAGAATTATGCAGATAAAGCAATGAATATCAACAGCCCAGCTGTGCAACACTTTAGCCCTTCAGCAGCACAACCTTATCAGCATATGGAAACTTTCTATGGGTTGTACAACATCTCGCAAAGCAACCGAATTTCATTCTTATTGAGTAATTTAGGTTTTAAAGATGATAATACTTCCAATAAAGTTCATAATATGCAAACTTTCGGGTTTCATTATGTGGGAGCTGCAAACGATTGGAAATATGGGCTGACTTCATACTTCCAAACCGGAAAAAATGCAAGCGGAGCTACCAAAAGTGCTTATATGTTCGCTCTGAATGCGGGATACAAATTTTCGGATATTTTTAGCCTTTCAGGAGGAATTGATTACCTAAGCGGAAGAAATGCCGATGATACTTCGGGCAAGGACAAGGCTTTTAACCCGTTCTCGGGAACTAATCACAAATTCTACGGATTTATGGACTATTACTATGTTCCTGCTGTAAATCCTTCGGGGCTTATCAATCCGTACTTGACAGCCAATTTCCGCACCGGCGAAAAAAGCAATCTTTCTGCTACGTGGCATAATTTCGCCTCTGCAGGAACTGTTCTCAATAGCAAAGGCAATAAAAAACGTGGTTTAGGTAACGAAATCGATTTGGTGTACACCCTTAAAGTACAGCCTTATATTGGGCTACAAATGGGCTATTCTACCTACTTTACCACCGATGCACTAAAAACCTTGAAAAAAACGCCTAATGCAAGAGGTTATCAAGATTGGTTCTGGTGCAGTTTGAATATCAATCCGAAGATTTTCTCGGCTAAATTTTAAAATTTACACAACAAAAAATTAGAGAATTTTATAAAATATAATTCTAACTAAAAATCCCTTCAAAACAGAACTTGAAGGGATTTTTCTTTATAAAAGAAAAGAGCGAAAATCAATTCTTCGCTCCTTTTTGTAATCTAATTTATTTCTCTTCCGATTGGCTTACTTCTACTTTTTCATCTTTGTTTGCTTTATTTCCTTTCTTGTTCAGAACTATATACCCTAAAGTTCCTCCCAAAAGAGAAGCTACAAAAATACCTATTTTAGCTTGATCCATATAAAGCGGATTTTTGAAAGCCAATGTAGTTACAAATAGCGACATTGTAAAACCAATAGCTGCCAAAAGCCCTAATCCAACAAGATTGCGGAAATTCATTCCCCTCGGATAAGGTGACAATTTAAGAACTTTTACCATAAATACTGTAAATCCTGAAACCCCGATTACTTTTCCGAAGAACAAACCAAGTGCAACCCCTAAAGCAATATTAGTGCTGAACAATTGCTCTACATCTATCGATAGAGAAACTCCTGCATTTGCCAAAGCAAAAATCGGGATTACCACAAAAGTAACAAACGGATGCATTGCGTGTTCCAAACGTTGTAACGGAGGAATTGACCTGCGTGTATCAACATTTATTTTCTCCAATAAATGCAATTGTTTTTCAGTAAGCGTCAGAATTTTATTATTAGGGTCTAATCGCTTGAATTTCTTCAAATAACTTTGTATGTTGTGTATGTATTCGTTTTCTTTCATTTGCACATCGGTAGGAATCATAAAAGCAATCAACACTGCGGCAATGGTAGCGTGAACCCCTGAAAGCAAAAATGCACACCAAATAACAGCTCCTATCAGTGCGTAAAACAATACGTGACGGATGCCAATTCGTTTTCCTAAATAAAGAATGAACAACATTCCCAAACCAATTCCTAAGTTTGCCAACGAAATTTCGGAAGTGTAGAAAAAAGCAATTACAAGCACCGCACCAAGGTCATCAACAATTGCCAATGCAGTCAAAAACACCTTCAATGATATTGGCACTTTATCTCCTAATAAATACAGTACCCCGAGCGAAAAAGCTATATCCGTTGCCATAGGAATTCCCCAACCTCCGTGTACTTCTCCCGTTGGGTTTAATGATATATATATGATTGCAGGCACGAGCATCCCGCCAATAGCTGCCCCGATTGGCAACAATGCTTTCCGAGGATTAGACAATTCTCCTGCAACAATTTCACGTTTTAATTCGAGCCCCACAACGAAAAAAAACAATGCCATCAATCCATCGTTAATCCAATGGTGTAATGGCATATCTAAATATGTTTTTCCATCAAAGGTAAATCCTAAATGATGTTCAAAAAAATGGAAATAATGTTCTGCCCAAGGCGAGTTTGCTAATACAAGAGCTATGATAACATTAATTCCTAATACAATCCCCCCCGATTTTGCCTGTTTGGTAAATCTGTGAATCGGAGAGGTTAGCCGGTCTATCAGATGTTTCTCCATATATTAAAGTTTTATCGTGGTAAAATTAATATTTTTTCAATAAAAAATCAAGATAATTTTCAAAAAATCAAAATTATTCAAAACGGAATAAATGTATTCATTTCTGTTATAATCATTTGCAACTGTATTTTTTACTTTTTCTAAAAAATAAAAAAGAACAATGAAAATAAGCTCCACTGTTCTTTTTCTTATATAGCATCTGGTACAAAAAGTTACACTTTCAAGATTTCGGCTTCCTTCGCTGCCAAAACTTCTTCTACTTTCTTGATATACTTATCAGTAAGTTTCTGTACGCTTTCCTCTGCTCCTTTTTTCACGTCTTCGGAAGCTTCTGTTTTTTTGATTTCTTTATTTGCTTCCTGACGAGCATTTCGGATACTGATTTTTGCGTCTTCTCCCTCACCTTTAGCTTGTTTAACAAGTTCTTTACGACGTTCTTCGGTTAGGGGCGGCACACTGATGATAACCACATCACCGTTATTCATCGGGTTGAAGCCTAAATTTGCCAACATAATTGCTTTTTCAATAGGCTGAATCATTTTTTTCTCCCACGGCTGAATTGTAATGGTACGTGAATCCGGTGCACTTACGTTCGCCACTTGGCTCAACGGAGTTTGTGAACCATAGTAATCAACGAAAACACTTCCCACCATTTGCGGACTTGCTTTTCCCGCACGGATATTCCCCAAAGCCTTATCCAAGTGTGCTAAAGACCCTTGCATTGCCTCCTCTGTACTGTCCAGAATAATATCTATTTCTTCATTCATATAAATCGATTTACTTTACAAAGTTTTATTTTCAATAATATTTTTTTACAAATTTACAGTAGTTCCTACATTATCACCCGAAACCACTTTCAACAAATTGCCTTTTTTGTTCATATCGAAAACAATTATCGGCAATTCATTTTCCTGACTCAGTGTAAAGGCTGTCATATCCATAACCTTCAAACCTTTATTCATTACCTCCTCAAAAGTAATGTTGTCAAATTTCACCGCATTTTTATCTTTCTCAGGGTCAGCTGTGTAGATTCCATCCACGCGTGTTCCTTTTAAGATTACATCAGCATTGATTTCGATAGCTCTCAAAACCGCAGCCGAATCGGTTGTAAAGTACGGATTTCCGGTTCCTGCACCAAAAATCACAACGCGCCCTTTCTCCAAGTGACGTACCGCCCTACGACGGATAAAAGGCTCTGCAATGGCTTCCATCGTGATGGCTGTTTGTAAACGTGTGAAAACCCCCTCTTCTTCCAAAGCACTCTGCAAAGCAAGCGAATTTATAACCGTTGCTAACATTCCCATATAGTCGCCTTGTACTCTGTCCATTCCATTACTTGCTCCCGCAACCCCGCGGAAAATATTTCCTCCTCCAATAACAATCGCTACTTCAACACCTTTTTCAACAACTTGTTTGATTTCAGTTGCATACTCTTTTAAACGAGCCGGATCTATCCCGTATTGACGTCCTCCCATCAAGGCTTCACCGCTCAATTTCAACAAAATCCTTTTGTATTTCATATCCTTTTGTTTATATTATCTCATCTGATTAACAAGGAATTAAAAAAACATAAAAAAACTAATTTTCAGTAAAAAATAATTTCTACAGAACCTCACAAAATTACATTTTTTCAAACATTCCCGCCTACAGTCCACAAAGATATAAAATTTTACAAATAAACCTGTCTAAACTTTTTAAGAGGAAAATTAAAAGTTCCAAGAATTTTTAGCATTTTTGTTTTGCATAACAAAATGAAAATCAAGGAACTTTGAGCAAAGATATAATAAAAAAATGGATTATTTCCCATTTGAGTATTGGAAAAAGAGGATTTAAAACAAAATTTGATTTATCATTAATTTTTCTTCTGATAGTCAAACGATTAAAAACAGGTTGCCAGTGGAGGGAACTTCCGGTAGAAGTGTATTTTAAAGACCAAAAAATAAGCTATCAAACAGTCTATTATTATTTCAATAAATGGAGTAAAGATGGTAGTTTTAAGCGAATTTGGCTTAATTTGTTGCTTGAGAATCGGAGAAAATTAGATTTATCAAGCGTCCAACTTGATGGTAGTCATACTCGATGTCGAATGGGAGGACAATCTGTTGGTTATCAGTTAAGAAAAAAGTCAAAGACCACGAATTCTATCTTTCTGTGTGATAATTTGGGGCAAATTTTAGCAATGGGTAGTCCAAAATCCGGTAATCATCACGATTTGAATAATATAGACTTTGTTTTAAAAGAGATTTTGAATCTTTTGGAGGAAGCGAAAATAGAGCATAAAGGCTTGTTTGTCAATGCAGATGCAGGTTTTGATAGCCGAGACTTAAAAAGTTTTTTACAGGAAAAAGAAATAATACCTAATATCAAACAAAATCCCAGAAATGGACAAAATGAAAATATTTATTTTGACGAAGAATTATATAAAAATCGGTTTAAAATAGAGAGAAGTTTTGCGTGGCTTGATGGTTTTAAAGGATTGATTATAAGATATGAAACCCTAAACACAACTTGGATGGCTATGTTGTATCTAGGGATTATACTAACATTTATTCGAAAAGTTTAAACAAGTTTAATAATAAAAAAATCGGTTTTATTTTTTTTGTATCATTTTTTATACTATTTTTGGAACCTAATTTCTAAAACATCTATTTATGAAATATTGTTTTTGGTTTTTATGCTTGCCTTTTATATTTATTTCGTGCAATGGGAATAATTCAAATCTGTCAAGCCAAGAAAAAGAAAAAATAAAAAAAGCGAAGCTGGACTCTATCGTTGAAGTGAAACTCAATGAAATCAACAAAGACGAAGTGGATACTTTTCCTATATTCAGAGGGCTTTGCTCTGACTCTTTGGCTAAAGAGGAACAAAAGAAATGTTTTGAAAATTCTTTCGTGAAATTGCTTACTGAAAAACTTCAAAAAGAAAAACTTGAGGCTTTGGAAACAATTAACGAAAAGATATTGGTAAACATCAAAGTTGATAACTCAGGAAGCATCGTGCTTGTTGGTTTGGAAGCTTCTGATAAGGTTACCAAAACTTTGGCAACAGCCGAACAATCTTTTGAGGAAATTTTGGCTACACACTTAAATAATATTTCAAAAGAAAATCCGGTAATTCCTGCAACAAAACAAGGATTGGAGGTAAGCACTCAATTTACAATTCCTATTGCTATTAACGTAAAATAATTTTGGAAAAAATAATTTTAGGAGTTGACCCCGGCACTACCGTGATGGGTTTTGGGCTTATCAAGGTCGAAAAACAACAAATGGAGTTATTGCAACTCAATGAATTACAACTAAAAAAATATTCCGACCATTATCTAAAGCTCCGCATTATTTTCGAGCGAACTTTAGAACTTATCGACACTTATCATCCTGATGAATTGGCAATTGAAGCACCTTTTTTCGGGAAGAACGTTCAATCAATGCTCAAGCTGGGAAGAGCTCAGGGAGTTGCTATGGCTGCCGGTCTTTCTCGCCAAATTCCCATTACTGAATATGAGCCTAAAAAAGTAAAAATGGCTATCACCGGTAACGGAAATGCTTCCAAAGAACAAGTCGCTAAGATGCTTCAACAACTGCTGAATCTTAAAGAATTACCGAAATACTTCGATTCCACTGACGGATTGGCTGTGGCTGTATGTCACTTTTTCAATAGCGGACGAGTTTCTTCACAAAAATCATACAACAGTTGGGAAGCTTTTGTAAAACAGAACGAAAATCGGGTTAGATAACACACTTAAAAATTGTACAGCCTTTACATTCATATCCCCTTTTGCAGGCAAGCGTGCCACTATTGTGACTTTCACTTCTCAACAACCTTAAAACGAAAAGGCGAAGTGGTCAACGCTATTTGTAAAGAATTGATTTTACGAAAACAAGAAGCCACCAACAGCCAATTACAGACTATTTATTTCGGAGGGGGGACTCCCAGCATACTTTCTTTTGAAGAATTACAAAGCATTCTGCAAACTATTCGCGAAAATTACGAAATTAGCCCCAATGCGGAAATCACTTTAGAAGCAAATCCTGATGATTTTTTCAGAGATAGCTCCTCTCCTACCGGATTGCTTTCAAATTTGAAGCAATTGGGCATAAATCGGTTGAGTATTGGTGTGCAATCTTTTTATGAAGAAGATTTACGCCTTATGAATCGAGCTCATAACGCTACACAAGCAGAATTACTCCTTTCGGAAGCTCCGAAATTCTTTGATAATATCACCATTGATTTGATTTATGGTATCCCGAATATGACCGACGAGCGTTGGCAAAGCAATATTCGTAAAGCTCTGTCGTTTGGCATTCCTCACGTATCGGCGTACGCATTAACTGTTGAGCCTAAAACCGCTCTGCACAAATTTATCGCTCTGGGGAAAATCCCTGACGTTAATGAGCAGCAAGCTCACGCACATTTCGTAACGATGCTTTCTATTTTGGAAGAAGAAGGCTTCATTCACTACGAATTTTCCAACTTCGGGAAGGAAGGATACTTCAGCCGTAACAACACCGCTTATTGGTTTGGGAAGAAATATATGGGAATTGGTCCTTCGGCTCATAGTTTTAACGGAACCGAACGCAGTTGGAACATCGCCAATAATATAAAATACATCGAACACATACAAAAAGGCGTAATTCCCGCAGAAAAAGAAGTGCTTTCACTAAACGACCGATACAACGAACTCATTATTACACGAATCCGAACGATGATTGGCATTTCTGTTGAAGAAGTTGAAGCCGTTTTCGGGAAAAAATACGCCGATTATCTGCATTTACAAGCCAAAAAGCATATTACGAACGGATTACTTGCTTTAAAAGACAAGCATCTTGTAGTAACTCGTGAAGGAAAGTTCCTATCCGACGGAATTGCCGCAGATTTATTTATCGTTGATTGACAAATTCATAAAAAAATCCGAAGAATTTATAACGTTCTTCGGATTTTTTATATCGATTTAGGAATTATAAAACCGCAATACACGAAATTTCAACCTCAACAAACTTAGGTAAGTTCGCTACTTGAACCGTTTCACGAGCAGGAGCTGTTTTTTCGTCAAAATATCTGCCATACACAGCGTTTACTTCTCCAAACTGATTCATATCTGCTAAAAATATGGTCGTTTTTACCACATTTTCAAAGGTAGCTCCGGCAGCTTCAAGCACCGCTTTTAAGTTTTCCATTACCTGAACCGTAGCCGCTTCAATTCCTTTTACAACTTCGTTCGTTTTAGGGTCAACCGGAATTTGTCCTGACACATACAAAGTGTTACCTGCCAAAGTTGCCTGATTATAAGGACCAATTGGAGCAGGAGCGTTTTCTGTAAAAATAATACGTTTCATATATTTACTTGTTTTTAATTATTTACTTAATTGTTAATGTGTTAATTCTTACTTCTTTTTGAAAGATACATCGAGCTTTTGCACATTTCCGACCCCATCTTTGGCAATCATTTCCAGTTTGTAGGTATCTGTCTTCTTCGTATCAATGTCCGAAAAGTCGAATGTAAGAGTTTGCGTCTTCGGTTCATATTCAAACAAAATCCACTGCCCGTTTAACGTTGCCGAATAGCTTTCTATCCCGCTTAAATCATCTTTTATCTCCACTTTCAGAGTAGATGCAGTGACTGTCGCATTATTTTTAAAGTTTAACGGACGTAAAGTCGGGGCGATAGTATCTTTCATCAGCGTAAACCTTCCCAAATTACGCGTTCGGGTTGTAAAGAGTTTGTTTTTATAAATAGTTCGTTCGGCTGAAGGTCTGTTTTTCTCGTCTAACCGAGCAATGAACACCTGTTTGGCTTCTTTTTCGCTGAATTTCTTATTATCGAATGATAAATTAAAGAACTTATGCACGGCTGTTGCAGGATTATGCAAGGTTAGCGTGTCATTTTTGCTCTCTATCTGTATCAGAAAGTCATTGTAGAAGGTTCTCTCAGGAAAATAGATATTCCCGCCATCGAAGGTGAAATATTGGTCGCGTCCCGAGACTATAACCTCTCCGTTTACCACAGGTCGAGGCTCTTTCACGTCCAACTTCTTGCCTTCCACCGGAATACTAATCTTAGAAACATTCCCCTTGATATCCTCGGCAGTAATTGTTACAAGATATCCCATATTTTCCTTAACCTCAAGCTGTCCTTCGTTTTTATTGACCGTGTAAATGGTGGAAATTCTGTTCCCTTTACCACGATAGAGCAACTGCACACGTGACTTTTTATCCACATACGTTTGATAATCAATAAATGTATTGATGTAACGAGCCTCGTTAAAGCTAAGTTTGTCAAATATATACTGAAAATGCGGTTCTCCGTTCACCGATAAGGTCACTTTGTACACGCCGTTCTGGTGATGTGTGTCATTTTGCTTGTCTATGGACTGCAAACCAAATCCTATCGTTCCGCTGGCAAAAACTTTATCCGCAAGATACGAGCCGTCGGGTTGCTTGGTGAGCTTTACAGTCTGCGGAAGCTGCGATTGATTTATCTGGGCTTCTCTTCCGAGCGGATATGCCATCACTTGATACACATCAGGCGGAATATTATCCTTTATTTCATATCCGTACAACAGCGGATTGACCGCATTGGAGCTGGCATCGCGGATTTCAAAATGCAAATGTGGCCCTGCACTGCTTCCCGTATTTCCACCAAGCCCCACGAGCTGTCCTTTCTTCACCACTAACTCATTTTCTTTCGGATAGGCGTCAATTTCAAACGATTTGCGTGCATATTGTCGTTTTTTGATGTAAGCCTCAATCGCCGGAGCAAATTTTTGCAAGTGTGCGTACACGCTTGTATATCCGTTAGGGTGGGTTATGTACAGAGCTTTGCCATATCCGTACGCACCTACCTTAATTCGTGATACATATCCTTCTTTTATAGCGTATATGTTAAGTCCTTCGCGTCCCTGAGTTTTAAAATCAACTCCCGCGTGGAAATGATTAGGGCGTAATTCCCCAAAATTGCCCGATAAGAGCAACGGAATGTCCAGCGGAGAGGCGAAATCTGTTTGTGCAAATGAAAATGAGCATAGTAATAGCGACCATACGGCCGTTAGTGATAGTTTCATATTCTGTGATTCGATGTTTTTTATTGAAATTTGTTTCTTTTTATGTGTTTTTTATTAGTTTTAAATGATTTTGCTTATTAAAATAAGGTTTTTTCACTATTAAATTGAACGAAATTCATTTTTTTGTGTAAAGAGGCTTCGACTTCGCTCAGCCTGACAATAAATTCGCTCAGCCTGACAATAAATTCTTTCAGTTTGACATTCAATTTAATTGATAGGGCTTCGACTTCGCTCAGCCTGACAATAAATTCGCTCAGCCTGACAGTGACTTCGCTCAGCCTGACAATAAATTCGCTCAGCCTGACAATAAATTCGCTCAGCCTGACAATAAATTCTTTCAGTTTGACATTCAATTTAATTGATAGGGCTTCGACTTCGCTCAGCCTGACAATAAATTCACTCAGCCTGACAGTGACTTTGCTCAACCTGACAATCAATATGATTAATTAATGTATTTAATAGGTTGCCTTATTAAAAAATCTTTGCCAAAGTATTAAAACTTCGGCAAAGATAATACATTATTTCGTTATTTTTAGCTCCGAACCGATTTTGCGATGCTTTCCAACAGTTGAGGCTTGTCTTCCAACGCTATTTTTGCCACGCTGTACAGTTCACGCACCCATTTTTCCAGCTCGCTGAATGCAGCATCTTTGTTTTTTGTGGCTTGTTGTGCCTCTCCTTTTTCATTCTGATATGCGGCGTAGGCTTTCTCGGCTTGTACGATGCCTTCCAACTGCGATTTGATGTGTGATTCATCAACTTTTAAGCGGGAAATAGCTTGGCGTAAGGCTTCATCTTGGTCGAGCACGTTATAAAAATTCTTCATCTCCTCCATCAGTGAAGCGATGCTCTTTGAGGGTAAGGCTTTCAAACGAAGTGTACGCAAATTGGCTTCTTGGTCTTTAAAAACGATTTTTCCCTTCTTGCGGTCTTTCATAAAAACGGACAAGACGGAGTTGAATTTCTTGTCGAAATCGGCATACGACTCCGTTTCTTCTTTGGTTTCCTTCAGATTGGCTTGATGCAATTCGATAGCCTTATCATACAAAGCCTTTCCTTGTGCAATTTCTGTCTCTCCATAGCCATATTCTGCCATTTCTTGGGCAATTTCGGCATTATTTTTCAAATTTTCAAACAGAATTCCGAAATTCTGTATCATTCCTGCGATTGTGTAGTAATGTTTTCTCATTTTATTTCAATTTTATGTTTCTCTTTTATCGGATGACGTTCCATTTCCATCGGAGGACGCTTCATTTCCATCGGATGACGCTCCATTTCCATCAGAGGACGCTCCATTTCCATCAGATGACGTTCCATTTCCATCAGATGACGATTCATTTCCATCGGATGACGATTCATTTCCATCGGATGACGATTCATTTCTGATAGATTACTTCATTCTTGCATCAGAGCTTTCAAAAACGCACACAAACCGAGCTTTATTTCCGTTTGATGTATTTTTGTTTTATATAATTCATTTTCAAATATATGACAAACTTATAGTTTATATTTTTAATTTCCAAATTTTTAACAAAAAGAAAAGACGAATAAGAGAAATTCCTATTCGTCTGCCAATTGTTTTTGTAGTATTTAAGTATGATTTTTTTATATTGTAGGGCGTTTTTGCACTACCTCAAACACTCTTTTATCATCGCACTTGAGCGTTTTGGACGGAAACTTCAAAATAAGAGCATAATCGTGCGTTGCCATCAAAATTGTACGCCCCGAAGCATTGATTTCCTTCAGAACTTGCATAATTTCAACGCTGGTTTCGGGGTCTAAGTTTCCCGTAGGCTCGTCTGCTAAAATAAGTTCGGGGTCATTGAGCAAAGCACGTGCAATTGCAACGCGTTGCTGCTCTCCTCCGGATAATTCGTGCGGAAATTTTTTCGCCTTATCCTGCATTTTTACCTTAGCAAGAACGGTTTCTATGCGTTGTTTGATTTTTTCTTTATCTTGCCAGCCCGTTGCCTTTAACACGAACGACAAATTGTTAAAAACACTCCTGTCCGAAAGCAGCTTAAAGTCCTGAAACACCACGCCCAGTTTTCTTCGCAAAAGCGGGATTTCGCTTTCTTTGAGGTTCTTCAAATTAAAGCCGACAACACTCCCCTCACCTTTTTCCAGAGGCAAATCACCGTAGAGGAGCTTTATTAAACTGCTTTTTCCGGTTCCCGTCTTCCCGATAAGGTAAACCAATTCGCCCTTGTTTATTGTTAGGTTGATTTCGGTGAGAATTAAACTCGAACGTTGATATATTGATGTGTTCTTTAGCTCTAATACAGGTTTTTCCATCGTCCTTTGTACTGATTTTTGTTATTTTTAATTGTGACGGAGCTTTATTTTATTTGATTAATCTTCGTAAGGCACTCATTTCCTTGTATTTTTTACGAGCTTCCTCAGCCGGATAACCGAAGTACGTTAGTCCGCCTTCCAATGATTTGGAAATTCCGCTTTGTGCCAGAATAACTGCTTTCGCTCCAATGGTAATTCCGCTGGTTATTCCCACTTGCCCCCAAATAGTTACTTCATTTTCAATAACTACACATCCTGCAATGCCGGTTTGTGAAGCAATCAAGCATTTTTCCCCGATAATTGTATCGTGACCCACGTGAACTTGATTGTCTATCTTCGTTCCGCGTTTGATTGTCGTGTCGCCTGTAACGCCTCGGTCAATAGTACACAAAGCTCCCAAATCCACATTGTCCTCAATCACTACTCTTCCACCCGATTTGAGCTTGTCGAAACCTTCCGGACGCTTTTTATAGTAAAATGCATCAGCCCCCAGCACAGTTCCTGCGTGAATGGTTACGTTATCACCAATAATGCAATCATCGTAAATGCTCACGTTAGGGTGAATCGTGCAATTCTTCCCGATTTTTACATTATTCCCAATGAATGCTCCGTGTTGTATGACGGTATTTTCTCCAATTTGAGCCGACGGAGCAACCAACGCTGTGGATTTCTCAAACGGTTTGAAAAAGTCGGTCAATTTATTGAAATCCCTGAACGGGTCATCGGAGATGAGGAGTGCTTTTCCTTCGGGGCATTCTACTTCTTTGTTAATCAAGACGATTGTAGCTCTGGATTGCAAAGCTTTGTCGTAATACTTCGGGTGGTCAACAAAAACGATGTCGCCCTCTTCCACCACGTGGATTTCATTCATCCCAAGCACGGGAAAATTCTCATCACCCACGAAAGAACTCTTGATGATGGTGGCAATTTGCTTTAATGTGTAGGGTTGCGGAAACTTCATTTTACTTCTTTATGCTCTAAAAATGTGATTTTTAGATTGATTTTTATGTTTATAACTGTACTTTGTTTATCAAATAATCCTCCGTGTTAGGTCCTTCGTGGAAAAGTAAGTCCAATACACTCAGATTAGGCAAAAATCCGTGCTTATCGGAAAAAATTTGATGATACTCTTCCATTTGCAAAGGAAATTCTTTTTTGGCAGAAGTCAGAAAACGGAAATCTATAACTTCCTTAGGTTCTGCTTCGTAGCTTTTTGTTTTGTCAAAATTAATATCGGTTTGCAAACAAGCCAAAACAGTTTCGATTGTGTCCATATTTACATCCAACAGAAACGTATATTTCTTCTCAAAAAGCGGATATAAATCATCTTCATAATACTCGAAGAAAGGTGAAGTTCGATACGCCGTTTCGAGGCTCTTCCAATGCAATCGCTGCCAAGGAAAATGATTTTCCACACGCACATCTTTGAAAAGTTGTCTTCCGGTTTCGCCCCCAACGTGCTTAATAGGCAGATTTAACGCCAATTTTCCGTTAGCTCCGTAAATATAGGCTCGGTTTCGGAGTGTTTGTTTTTGATAATTATCCGAAACTTCCAAAACACAAGGATGTGTGAGCATCAAATGAAATTGAGCAATGCTCGGGAAATATGTCGGGTGAATTAATGCCTGATACATTTTATATTATTTTTCTTTTTGAAATTCAATTCGGGTTGAATAATGCACAAATTCAACACAACTTCTTTGAATTTTATAACGATTATTCTATTCTTTTACGTTTTATTTGGATTCTTTCGCTTTCTTTCTCTTTCTGGAATAAAATTCATATCCACCCCAAACCAGAACAATTAGCACAAGGGCGTAATATCTGTACGAAACGGGTTCACCTTCGCCATTAACAGTGGTAAAAAGCCTATTCCAACGGATTTTATTCAAACCTGAAGCATTTTTGTCTGTACTCATCCAAATCAGAACAGGTTTTCCAAGTACGTGATCTTCAGGAACAAATCCCCAGAAGCGACTATCCTCCGAGTTGTGGCGATTATCCCCCATCATCCAATAATAATTTTGCTTGAATGTGTAAGAATTTGTGTTTTGTCCATTTATGATAATATCATTTCCTTTGATTTCCAAAGAATTATTCTCGTAAACTTCAATAATTCGTTTGTAAAGTGGTAAATTTTCAACAGAGAGTGTAATTGTTTGTCCTTCAGCAGGAATTGTTACAGGTCCGTATTGGTCTTCGTTCCACGGAAATTTTTCAGAATGCGGAAACACAGCCTGATTGTACTTCCCTGCCTCCTCAATTCGTTTTTTTACAGAAACCACATTAGGGCTTTTTCTCAGAGCTTCGGCTACTTCCTCAGTTAATGACGAAAACACGTAAATATTAGGCTGAATTTGTGTAAAATAATCAGTTACATCAAACTGTTGGTACATAAAAGCAGGAGTTAACTGACCAATATTAGGCTTAGTTTCAACAACATAAGATGTTTGCAATTTTGCTCTAACGGGATAGATTTCTTTCTTTCCGTTGATGTAAACATCTCCATCTTTGATTTCAAATTTATCTCCCGGAATGGCAACAGTTCTTTTCACGTAATTCGATTTTTTATCGATTGGTTTGTCAACGTGAATATTAGAATTATCGCGGAAAAAACGCACCGTATCTGTAGGCCAGTTAAAAACCGTAATATCGTTACGCTCAATTTTTTGCAATGCAGGCAAACGCAAATAAGGCAACTGCGGAACTTTCAAATATGATTTTGTACCCACCAACGGAATAGAATCGTGAACCATAGGCAACGAAAGTGGCGTCATCGGCACACGAACTCCGTAATGAAACTTACTAACAAACAGAAAATCACCAACTAACAAAGTTTTTTCCAAAGATGAAGTCGGAATCATATACGGCTGAATAAAATACGTATGAATTGCCGAAGCCGCAACCACAGCAAAAAGTGTAGCACTTATCCACGAAGATACGTTTTTCTTAATTACTTCATTATCCTTACCAATGTATTTAGTTGTAGGCAAATAAGTTACGTAAGCTGTAAATATTCCTAAAGTAAGAACAGAAAGCAAAGTATATCTCTTTCTACGATAGCCAAAAACGTGCAACCACTCGTAATTCATCACGATGAGCATAATATTCCCAATTACAGGCAAATACATCAGAAAGAGCCACCACCACGGACGTTCTATAATTTTTAAAAATATAACATTATTGTAAAAAGGAACAAAGGCTTGCCACGCCTTATAACCTGCCTTTTCATAGCCTTTCCAAAAAAATAATCCATTGATTATCTGTGCTGTAATAAGAATATAAATATATAACATAATTTGTCATTTAAGTTAAACCCCACAAATATAGAAATTTATTTTATATAAACTCTCTTTTATTATTTTTCAAGCTTAAAAGTTAAATTTACATTTAATTCGCAATTGGTTAAAATCCTAAATTTAAGTTAAATGCTTCTCGAAATTCTTTCAGTAAAGGATTGATTTCAAGTAATTTTTCATATTTATCATCAGGAGTGACCAAAATCTTTTTCGCTAATTCTTCATTTTTAATAAGCTTCAAAGAAATATCATAATTACATAGTGATTTGCGTAAATAATCAAGTAATCTGCTTTCATTCTGTAAAATTTCCGTATGAGCAGTATCGTTAGAAACCTCTAAATGAATCTCTTTCTCTTTGAGTACGGGAACACTCATTTGCAAGTACGAAGCTTGGATTCGTTCTCCTTTTGCCAATAAATTTTCGATATAATTATTCCAAAAACGGAGAAAATCCGTTTCAGAAAATTCTTCCCGAGGCAGAGAATTTGGGTCAATAATTTCCTCTTTCGAGTTCTTCTTTACTTCTGTCTTTAATTGAACACTTCGTATTGAAAAACTTGAAATTACCTCAGTTCGTTCCTGTTTTGTTATTGTTGGGATGTTAGCGTGAAGTCTGGAAGTTGTTATTTGCGTAACCGATTTTTGCTCATTAGCTGTTACGGATGACGGTTGTATTTCTTCCTGTTTATTAAATACATACGCCGGAATTATGAAGCGTCCATCATTTTTTTTTTATCACCTTCAAAGGTCAAAGATGCAAGTTGCATCAAAGCAATTTCAACCAACAATCGTGGATTTTTACTACTTCTGTACTTCAAATCACAATCGTTTGCAATATTGATAGCTTCCATCAAAAATGGAACGGTAGTTCTTTGAGTTTGTTGTGAATATTTTTTCTGCGTTTCCTCACTTACCTCCATAAGTGCGATGGTGATGGGATTTTTACAAACCATCAAATCTCTGAAATGACTTGCTAAACCAGAAATAAAATGATGACCATCAAACCCTTGTGCAATAATGTCATTGAAAGCCTTTAGCAAATCAGGAAGTTTATTTCCCAAAATAAGATCTGTGATGGCAAAATATGTTTCATAATCAAGCACATTCAGTATTTCGGAAGTGGCTTGACGTGTAATTTTATTTCCGGAAAAACTAACCACTCTATCAAAAATAGAAAGAGCATCACGCATCGCTCCGTCTGCTTTTTGAGCAATAATTTGGAGTGCCTCATCTTCGGCTTCGATGCCTTGTTCTTGAGCAATATATTTCAAATACTCGCGAGCATCATTTACAGTAATTCTCTTGAAATCAAATATTTGACATCTCGAAAGAATCGTTGGGATGATTTTGTGTTTTTCAGTTGTTGCCAGTATGAAAATAGCGTGCTTAGGGGGTTCTTCCAAAGTTTTCAAAAAAGCATTGAAAGCTGCCGTTGAAAGCATATGCACCTCGTCAATGATATATACTTTGTATTTTCCTACCTGAGGCGGAATACGCACTTGGTCGATAAGCCTGCGAATATCATCCACACTATTGTTAGAAGCAGCATCTAACTCAAATACATTGAATGCGAAGTCATTATCATCTTGTACTCCCGAAGTTTGCTCATTGATTTTCTTTGCCAAAATCCTTGCACAAGTAGTCTTCCCTACCCCACGAGGTCCCGTAAACAGAAGAGCCTGAGCCAAATGATTATTCTCAATGGCATTCATAAGCGTATTGGTAATTGCCTGTTGCCCAACCACATCACGAAACGACTGCGGGCGATATTTTCTTGCGGATACTACAAAATGATTCATACGGCAAAAATAAAATGTTTTACGTAAAAAACAAAAACTTAATCCCTAAAAGTATTCCGAGATTAAGTTTTTCAATTTTACTATTTTTCTATTTTCTTATCAAACAAATAATCGTAGAATTTTTCAAAAATAATTTTAAACCATTCGGTGTATTTTTGCGGATTTTGTTCGATATCTTTTTTTATGTTTTCAGGGAGTTCCCATTTCCAGTTGGCAACCTCTTCCGTGTTTATATTAGGATTTTCTTCGTAATATCCCAGCAAAACGTGGTCATATTCGTGTTCAGTAAGCCCATTATCAAAAGGAGCTTTATAAATGAAAGAAATTACGTCCGTCAGCTCGGTTGTGAATCCCATTTCTTCTTGCAAACGACGCTTTCCAGCCTCCACATTAGTTTCATTTTCACGCTGATGGCTACAACAAGTATTTGTCCACAAACCCGGAGAGTGATATTTATGTAAAGCTCGTTGTTGTAACATCACTTCTCCTTTTTGATTCATTACGAAAACTGAAAAAGCCCTATGAAGCAATGCCTTTTCGTGTGCTTCCAGCTTGGGCATCAAGCCAATAGGATTGTTTTGTTCATCTACCAGAATTACTTTTTCTTCCATTTTTGATTTTATCTAATTTTCTCAAATGTAATTGTATCTCCTGCCTCGATTCCCCATTTATCTGAAAGTCCGCCATTTATCTCCAAAACGTACATTGCCGGTTTTTCTGACGGAAGCGAAGTTTCATCATAAGGTTTAGCTCTTTTCGCAATACTAACTACTTGTTTTTGAGCATCTAAATAAATAATATCAAGCGGAAACTCAGTATTTTTCATATAAAATGAACGCATTTCTTCCTCCGGAAAAATGAATAACATTCCTTGATTTTCATCCATTCCTTTACGATACATCAGTCCCAAGCTTGTCTCTTCAGGTGTATCAGCAAACTCTACATCTATCTTTTTCAGCAAGTTACCATTTTTAAATATTGATAATTCGGCTTCTCTTGTAAACTCAATTTCAGGAGCTTTAATTTCAGTTTCTTGAAATATAACTTTCTTTTCCTCAGATGAAAAAAGTACGGGCAAAACATATGCCAATGCTGCAATTCCAACAAGTCCTAATGCCAAATGCACAAAATATTTTCTAAAAAAATTCATTATCTAATAATATTTCTAATTTAAAAAATCACTTTTCTAATTATTCTTAAAAATTTTTATTTGGTTTTTCTAAGCAAGAAATAAAAACCGGCGATGATAAACGGAATGCTGAGCCATTGTCCTGTTGAGAATAATCCCAAACTGCTTTCAAATCCGCCTTGGCTTTCCTTCACAAATTCTACTGCAAAACGAATGCCCCAAAGAATAATCAAAAACAAACCAAAGATGAAATAAGGTTGCTGTTTTTTGTCCGTTTTCCAATAAAAATACCATAAAATCCAGAATAATATGAAATAACCGAAAGCCTCATACAATTGTGCCGGATGTTGATACGGAATGCTTGCTAACACTTCAGAAAAACGAGGGTCCGAAGCAATTAAATCATAAGCCGCGTCAGGGGTATTCGTTCCTGTGATTTTCATCGCCTCACGAGGAGAAATCGTTCCCCCTTGAACAAACTTCACTCCCAGCGGAAAACTTTCACTCACCACTTTCCCGTTAATTTCAGAATTAAAGAAATTCCCAAACCGAACGAACATTCCTCCGATAGAAATAGGAATTACTACCCTATCCAAAATCCACGAAAGTGAAATATCTTTGTATTTTCTGACGTACAAAACCATCGCAATGATAATCCCCACCGCCGCTCCGTGACTTGCCAACCCCGAAAATCCAGTGAATTGAAATTCAGGTTCAAACCTTACAGGTAGGAAAATTTCCAGAATATGATGCTTGAAATAATCCCAATCGTAGAAAAAACAATGCCCAAGCCGAGCACCTATCAACGTAGCTAAAGCTGTGTAAATGAATAACGTATCTAACTGCTGCAAAGTTTTTCCTTCATTCAGATATATTTTTTTTGTTAAATACCAGCCCAACCCAAAAGCCACCACAAACATCAGGCTGTAATAACGCACACCTACATTCAAAATAGGAATGGTAAATAAAGCCTCATCCGGATTCCAAATAAAACTCAAGAATGTCATTTTGTTTAAAATTTTAATTATTTGTTTTCTTCCAAAATGGCTGACAATCGGTTAAGTGTATCTTCTTTTCCGATAACTTCCATAATATCAAATATATGCGCTCCCTTCATTTCTCCCACCAAAGCCAACCGAAGCGGAGGCATTACCTGACCAAATCCGTAACCTTTTTCAGAGATGTATTTTTTGACATTTTCTTCCAAAACTGATGAAGAAAAATCGGCTGTGTTTTTGATGATTTCAGCTACTTCCGAAATAATTTCAGCCGTATTTTCTTTCCATTGCTTTTTCAATGCCTTTTCATCATATTTTTCAGGTTTTTGGAAGAAATAATTTCCTAATTCCCAAAAATCAGAAACAAAAGTTGCTCTTTCTTTAATTAACGAAACTATTTTCTCAACTATTTCAATTGGTTTTGAAATATTCTTTTCGTGGAGGATTTTTTGAAATTCGTTCGCTAATTCGGTATTTGATTTCTTCTGCAAATACTGATGATTGAACCACTGAGCCTTTTCAATATTAAATCTTGCCCCTGCTTTATGAACTCGCTCCAAATCAAAAAATTGAGTAAGTTGTTCTAATGAAAAAATTTCTTCATCATTACCAGGATTCCAGCCTAAAAGAGCTAAAAAGTTCACCAAAGCTTCCGGAAAATAGCCCTCTCCTCTGAAGCCTTTGAGCATTCCGCTTTCTTCTTGCCAATCCATCGGGAAAACCGGAAAACCTAACTTAATTCCATCGCGTTTACTTAGCTTTCCATTTCCTACTGGCTTCAAAATCAATGGCAAATGTGCAAATTGTGGAGCTTCCCAACCAAAAGCACGATACAACAAAATATGCAATGGCATTGACGGTAACCATTCTTCCCCACGAATCACGTGCGAAATCTCCATCAAATGGTCATCAACGATGTTAGCCAAATGATATGTTGGCATTCCGTCGCTTTTGAATAAAACCTTGTCGTCCAATGTTTTAGTATCAACAGTTACCTCACCACGAATTAAATCGTTCATTTTCAAAACTTCATCGTGCGGCATTTTAAAACGAATTACAAACTCTTCTCCGTTTTGGATTCGTGTTTGTACCTCTTCATTGGAAAGTGATAAGGAATTTTTTAATTGTTGCCGATTGCTCCAATTATAGATAAAAGTATTTCCTTCGGATTCGTATTTTTTTCTCTGATTATCAAGTTCTTCTGCTGTGTCAAAAGCGTAATATGCCCAGCCTTTTTCAATAAGTTCATCGGCATATTTTTTGTAGATTTCCTTACGTTCACTTTGGCGATACGGAGCGTGTTTTCCTTCTTTTCCCACCCCCTCATCATACGGAATTCCGCACCAATTCAGTGAATCAATAATGTACTTTTCAGCACCTTCCACATATCGATTTTGGTCAGTGTCTTCTATACGAAGTAAAAATTCTCCTCCGTGTTTTTTAGCAAATAAATAATTGAACAAAGCGGTACGCACCCCGCCTATGTGTAATGCTCCTGTTGGACTTGGAGCAAATCGAACTCGAACCATAATTTGTTTCTTAGTGGTTAGTAATTATCTTTAAACTTCTGTTAACTATAATAATTTCAAATCTTTAATCACTTTAAATGCTACATCTACCTGATATTCAGGAACAATGATAGTAAATTCATTAGCTGTAGAAATCACTTCATTCATAGAAACTCCTTCCCAAGCCAATTTCTGAAATATGAAATAATAAATACCTGGTACTGAGATGTTTTCTTCCGGAAGTTTCACACTTATTGAACCCAAATTTGTAAACTTATGCAAGCATCTTTCATTTTTAAAAACTTCTTCAACAATTGCTTCCGTAGAGTTGCTAACAATCAAACTGGTTTCATTCACTCCCCTTGATGTTGCGTAAAAAACATCCTTGGTATTTTGGATTTTTTTCAGCAATTCAGCTTGGCTATTCAAAATTGTTTCGGATACCAAAAAAGTGTAATCCGTTAAATTTGAACGAACTATAATCTCTCCGATATTTTTCAGAACCTTAACAATGCGATGAGTTGAACGAAACTCCATATCGGTAGACAATCGCTTCAAAGCCATCACAATAGCACCATTACGCACTTCGCGATGCGTTGTATCATTTTGAATTTCCTTGCGAATAATACGCGCAAGAGAAGTCAAATTAATAATCCCCTGAGAGAGTGCGGTTTGCAAAAAAGGCTTTGATTTGATATAATTTTCAACGGCAGACGATACTGTTTTCATCAAATTATTTTCTAAAAAAGTTAATCTTATTTTTGTTACAAAAATACAACAAAAAATGATTTTGTAACAGTGAATTTATTTTTTCACTTTTTCTTAACTTTTCAGAAAGAATAAAACGCATCTTCTATGTAATTGATATTGAATTCAATACTATTTTTTACAATTGAAATAATATCAAATTGAACTTCTAAATCCAAATCTTTTTTTTCGATATAATTATTTGTTGCTTTTATAACCAAATTTATTTTTTGTTTGCTAACGAAGCTCTCTGGCTCTCCATAAGCTGTTGAAGTTCGGGCTTTAACCTCAACTATGTGCAAAGTATTTCCTTTTTGTGAAATAATATCAATTTCGGCGTGACCAAACGTGAAATTACGTTCCAGAATTTGATGCCCATTTTTCACCAAGAAATCTGCTGCAATTTGCTCAGCCTCTTTTCCAAAATCATTATGAACTGCCATCTAAACTTTTTTTAAAAATCCTAATCTACAAAAACTTAAAATCCGTGAAATGAAAAACACTCACGGATTTTTTATATTTGCAATTAAATTTACTCTTCGTATTTAATTATTTTTTCACCTCTTTTGGTGCGTTCAATTTTTTTGACATTTCCATAGAAATAGCCGAACGCTCAAATTTGATTTTACCAGCAAGAGTTTCTATAACGCAACTATCATCAGTAAGCTCAACGATACGTCCGTGCATACCGCTCTTAGTTATTACGTTATCTCCCTTTTTCATCTCTTGAACAAAGTTCTTTTCTTGTTTTTGACGCTTCATTTGCGGACGAATCATAAGAAAATAAAGTACCGCAAACATTAATATAATTGGTCCAAATTGATTAAGTACTTCCATTATTATCTAAATTTTAAGTTATTTTTGTGTTTGTATGCTTTTAAAGCAAGCCTCTTCCTATTTTATTAAGCTCATTTCTTTCCTGAAATTCTTTGGATAAATTATCAAGAATTCCGTTGATAAAAATACTACTTTTTTCTGTTGAATATTCCTTAGCTATCTCAAGATATTCATTCAGAGTTACTTTCACTGGAATTGTCGGAAATTTCAAAAACTCGCAAATAGCCATTTTGATGATTATATTATCCAAAACAGCGATACGATCTTTATCCCAATTAATTGTTTTTTCGTGTATGTAACTCTGTAATTTTTCGTCATTTAGCGTTACCTTTTTCAGTAAATCGGTTGCAAATAACTTGTCGTCATCATTTTTAAAGAGTTTCGGCACAAAATATTTTTCATTACTATCTGGCTTTACATTCTTTAACAACTTCAATATAAAAGTATTAACTATTGAAAAATCATCTATCCAAGTTAAGTTAAATCCTTCTATATAATCATAAATTTTTTCATTAGGAGCCACAATTTCCTTAAATACATCTACAACAAAGTCTCTGTCTGTGTTGAAATCGGATTTCTTTTCAGATACATATCTTTTGTATATGTCACTCTCTATAATCTTTTTATAAATAATTTTGACATATTCGCTATCCAAATCCCAACAATTCATCTGAGCATTATTGATTGCATCTTGCAGAAGCTCATTATTCGAAATAAGAATAAAAACCTGATTATCAATTATTTTCTTATTCAAATTTTTATCCTGCGTGGTTGCTAAATATTTCTTCTGTGCAACTTCAAACTGCGTAACAGCCATATTGTGAAGTTCTTTCAAAAGAGAGAAGGTTAGTAAATAAAGTTTGAACGTATCGTTCGCACTATTTTGTAAAAACTTCAATTCTTTATCCAAGCTCTGACTTTGACTTTGTGTCATTGCATAAATGGATTGCATCACCTTTACTCTGATATGTCTTCGTGTCAACATAAATTTAAGAACTCTAAAATATGATTTTGATTACCAGCATTATTTTCGGGTGCAAAAGTAGAAAAATAAAACTAAAAAACAAACTATAGATACATTTTGAGGATATGAAAAAAAACAGTCGAAAAAAACTCCCAAATTAAAAAATATTAAATATTTTTGCACTCAAATTTAATAAATGGATATATTTTAAGAATATGAAAAAAAATAAAAGTCGTAGAATAAAATATCTGAAGTCTTTCTACATTAAAGATTATTTGGTAATCATTTTAGGATTGGCTCTTTTCACCATTGGGTTGACGGGGTTCATCATTCCAAACAGAATTGTAACCGGCGGACTGTCAGGAATTTCCATCATAGTTAAATATGTAACAGGCATTGAAATCTGGAAAACAACTTTGGTGGTAAATATCGTTTTACTGGCGATTGCTTTTCGTGCCGTAAACCGCCAATATGTCATTCGTACATTGTTAGGAATTGGTTTATTATCATTAATGTTGAGCTTTGGGGAATCTTATTTACAACCATATTTCTCTGAAAATCCACCGGTTAGCGATGAATTTCTTTCTGCAATTGTAGGAGGGCTGTTTTGCGGTACAGGTTTGGGGCTTGTTTTTTCAGTAAATGGAAGTACGGGAGGAACTGACATTATAGGTGCTTTGGTGACAAAATATTATCGTATCAGTCTCGCTCGAATTCTGTTAATCGTTGACGTTCTGATAGTTGTTTCATCTTATTTCATCTTAGATAGCGATAAAGAAACTTTAGAAAGAACGATTTACGGCTTGATTCTTCTTCCTTTGATGTGGCAAATGGTTGAAATTGTGATAAATGGAGCTCGCCAATCGGTTCAACTTTTCATATTCTCAAAACATTACGACGAAATTGCTACTCACATCAACACAGAAATAAAACGCGGATGCACCGTAATTGACGGACTTGGTTGGTATTCCCAAACTCCTCAGAAAATAGTAATTGTAATAGCACGCCGCACTGAAGCCACTTCTATTTTCCGATTAGTAGGAAGCATTGACCCTGAAGCTTTTGTAACCAAAGCAACTGTAATGGGCGTTTATGGAAAAGGCTTCGACAAGCTCAATTAATTTTAAATATAATCAACATTTTTTGTCCGTAGTTCTTTCCAATAATTCTGAACTGCGGACTTTTTCATTTTTACTTTTAACTTTCCATTTTTTTATCTTATCTTTGCCCGTATTCATTAATTTTAGAACTCAAATTTTTATGGCAACAATCACATTAAAAGGTAATACTATCCACACAGCGGGAGAGTTACCAAAAGTAGGCAAATCAGCTCCTAACTTTACAGCAGTTTCAACAGGATTAGCAGAGGTTTCTTTAAGTGATTTTAAAGGGAAAAAAGTCGTTTTAAATATTTTCCCAAGTATTGACACGGGAGTTTGTGCGGCTTCTGTTCGCAGATTTCACAAAGAACTCAGCAACTTAAATAATGTGCAAATACTCTGTGTTTCAAAAGATTTACCTTTTGCTTTGGGGCGTTTTTGCGGAGCGGAAGGCATTGAAAATTTGGTAATGCTTTCTGATTTCAGAGGAGATTTTGGGAATCATTATGAAGTAGCGATTACTGACGGACCTTTGAAAGGCTTGCTGTCTCGTTCCATAGTTGTTTTAGACGAAGAAGGAAATGTTATTCACACGGAACAAGTGGCTGAAACTACCAACGAACCTGATTATGAGGCTGCATTGGCAAAACTGAAATAACATAAAAACCTTGGAATCAACAAATTGAGAGTGAAAAAGATTCATTCTCAATTTTTTCGTTCATCTTCAATTTCAATTTTTCAAAAATATAAATGGGACAAAAAAAGCAAAAACAAACAGATAAAAAGCCTAAAAATCAATCTGATAAGTCAAAACAACGAAAATTAATTTTCGGGATTGTTTTGATTGTCATTTCTCTTTTCTTAATTATCACATTTGTGTCCTATTTTTTCACTTGGCAAACCGACCAAAGCATTTGGTCTGAGGTTGGTAACCGACAAGAAAAAGCCAACAATCTTACCAGCAAAATAGGTGCTTATCTCGGGTATATTCTCATTTATAAAGGGTTTGGTTTAGCGACGCTTATTCCTATTAGTTTGTTGTTTTTGTCGGGATTAAAAATTGCTTTTAACCTCAAAATTCCTATGCTAAATCGATGGTTTTGGGGAGTGCTTTGGACTGTTTTCATCGCTACATTTTTGGGGTTTTTCTCAGGAAAAGCAAGTATTCTTGGAGGCGTTTCAGGTTTTGAAATCAATCACTTCCTTCAGGATTATTTAGGGCGTTTCGGCACAATATTAGTCTTATTACTATTTTTAACCTTATATGTTGTTTTCAAAGCTAACCTAACTCCTGAAAAAGTTAGTGCAATTTTTTCTGATACATTATCAAAATTCAAAAGAGAAAAATCATCGTACAACAGCACAGAAAAATCAACAGAAAAGATTGATATTAAAGAAGATACAAAAGCAAATAAAAAAGATATTTTCATAAAGGAAAAAGAAGCTGAAAAATTGGATGTTTTTACTCACAAAAAAGAAATTCCTTTCATTGATAATTTCCAAAATGAAGCTTCTCAAGAAATTGAAATTGAGGACGATTTTTTCATAACAAATATAAAAGAACCTGATTTTGAGGTAGAAAAACCTAAAACAGAAGAAATCGATCCTGAATTATTGGCTCAAAAATTGGTTGAAAATTATGGCGAATATGATCCCAGATTGGATTTGAGCGATTACAGATTTCCTTCAATTGAATTGCTAATTGAGCCGAAAGATAACGGAATCATTATCAATCAGGAAGAATTAGAGGAAAACAAAAACACTATCGTTCAGACACTTAAGGATTATAAAATTGAAATTTCGCAAATAAAAGCAACCATTGGGCCAACTGTTACACTTTATGAGATTGTTCCAGCAGCAGGAATTCGTATTTCCAAAATCAAAAATTTGGAAGATGACATCGCTCTTTCCTTGGCAGCTTTAGGAATACGTATTATCGCTCCTATTCCCGGAAAAGGAACTATCGGTATTGAGGTTCCTAACAAAAAACCTACAACGGTTTTTATGCGTTCGATGATAACCTCTCCTAAGTTTCAACACGCTGAAATGGAACTGCCTGTGGCTTTCGGTAAAACCATTAGTAACGAAACTTTTGTTGCCGATTTAACCAAAATGCCACATCTTTTGATGGCTGGTGCTACGGGACAAGGAAAATCCGTTGGTTTGAACGTAGTTTTAACATCTTTACTATACAAAAAACACCCTGCGGAAGTGAAATTTGTATTGGTCGACCCAAAGAAGGTGGAACTTACACTTTTCAACAAAATTGAACGTCACTTTTTAGCCAAATTACCTGACAGTGAGGATGCTATAATCACGGATAATAAAAAAGTTGTAAATACTTTGAACTCACTCTGTATTGAGATGGATAATCGCTACGAATTGCTGAAAAATGCTATGGTTCGTAACATAAAGGAATACAACGCAAAGTTCAAAGCAAGGCAATTAAACCCAAACGAGGGACACCGATTTTTACCGTATATTGTTTTGATAGTAGATGAATTTGCCGACCTGATTATGACTGCTGGGAAAGAAGTTGAATTGCCTATTGCCCGCTTGGCACAATTGGCACGAGCAATTGGTATTCACTTGATTATCGCCACACAACGTCCGTCTGTAAACGTGATTACAGGTATCATCAAAGCTAACTTCCCTGCAAGGATTGCTTTCCGTGTGACTTCAAAGATTGACTCCAAAACCATCTTAGATGGCTCGGGAGCGGAACAATTGATTGGTCGTGGGGATATGCTTTACACACAAGGCAATGAGCCAATTCGTATTCAATGTGCCTTTGTTGATACTCCGGAAATAAACCACATTACTGAATATATCGGTAACCAAAAGGCGTATCCTGATGCTTATTTACTACCAGAATACGTTGGTGGGGAAAGCGAAGGTCTTGATTTGGATTTCAATCCAGAAGATAGAGACCCTCTTTTTAGGGAAGCTGCTGAAATTGTGGTAAATACACAGCAAGGTTCTGCTTCACTTTTACAGCGAAAATTGAAGTTAGGCTACAACCGAGCCGGAAGACTTATTGACCAATTGGAACACGCTGGTGTTGTAGGTCCGTTTGAAGGAAGCAAAGCCAGACAAGTTTTGATACAAGATATCGTTTCTTTGGACAGACTTTTAGAGGGAATGTAGTTATTATTTCAATCTGTAAATTAACAAATTAAGTTTTTTGGAACAATTATTGATACAACAAAATATAACATCAAAAAATAACAAATTAAAATGAAAAAAATATTTTTAGTATTTATCGCTTTGTGTGGATTTTTTGCAAACGGACAAAATAGTGATAGAGCAAAAAAAATGTTAGACGAAGTTTATAACAAAATCACAAGTTACGACAACATTTACATTGATTTTAAATATAATTTGGATAATATGGCTGAAAACATCAGTCAGGAAACTAAAGGAAACGTCACTTTAGCCAAAGACAAATATGTTTTGAACTATTTAGGCTCCACCAGAATATATGACGGAAATAAAACATACACAATAGTTCCTGAAAATGAAGAAGTTGTAATTGAAACTACATCTAACGAAGATGATGCTGCCATCACTCCTTCAAAAATGCTAACTTTCTACAGAAAAGGCTACAACTACAAATGGGACATTGAGCAAAATGTACGCGGAAGAAAAATTCAGTATATCGAATTAAAGCCCCAAAAAGCAAATTCTGATGTAAAACAAATCCTATTGGGGATTGATGTACAAACAAAACATATCTATAACCTCATTGAAATAGGAAAAAACAGTACGAAAACCACAATTACCGTAACAAGTTTTAAAACAAATCAGCCTATTCCTGCTAATCTTTTCAAATTTGATAAAGAAAAGTACAAAAAAGAAGGCTATTATATTTCAGAATTATAAAATTTCTTAGTTTTTGTGAGTCTTAGTTCGTATTAAGATTTCTTACAAGCATTTAAAAAGTATCAAATTTGAGAATTGTAAAACGCAAACCTTGAAAATTTTAGATAGATATATCCTGACACAGTTCCTAAAAAATTTTTTAGGAACTCTTTCCATTTTAATCCTTATTTTTATTTTCCAAACCATTTGGACGTATATCGACGAACTTGCTGGTCGTGGGCTGGAACTGTGGGTAATTGGGAAGTTTTTGTTGTTTTCCATTCCGCAGTTAATTCCCATTACCTTACCTTTGGCTGTCGTTGTCTCCTCAATAATGACTTTTGGCTCTTTTTCTGAGCATTACGAATTTGCCGCAATGAAAGCCTCAGGAATTTCCTTAATGAGAATAATGCGTCCGTTAATCGTTCTGATGGTAATCTTAAGCGGGATTACTTTTTTCCTTGTAAACAATGTTATCCCCGTGGCTTACCGCGAAGTATATGATTTGCGAAGAAATATTGCAAAAGTAAAACCTTCTATGGCTATTCCTGAAGGAATTTTTTCAAATATTGGCGATGATATAAGCATCAAAGTCAGCAATAAACACGGAGAAAATGGCGAATTTCTGGAAAAAGTAATCATTCATAAAAAAACGCCCGACAAAGTAAACAGAGTGGTTATCAACGCAGAAAGAGGAGAATTAAAAAGCGGAAACAATAATGATTTTCTTCAGCTGATTCTGGAAGATGGCACTTATTATGAGGATATTAAGACAAGGAGTTACTCCCAACAAGAAAGATTTCCTTTTGCTAAGGTTCATTTCAAAAAGTACATTATCAATCTCGACCTTTCACATTTGAATAATGTAGATTTCAATGAAAAATCAGATGTAACGACCTATAAAATGATGAATGTAGGTCAGTTAAGTTACGCCATTGATTCGTTAAAAACAGATTTCAAACAAAATTTGACTGACCAAGGAAATAGTATGTTCCGCCGTACAGGAATTCTAAATCTCAATAACACAAAAGAAGCTAAAGATTCTGAACCTGAAAAAAAAGAAAAATTTAAAGTAAAATCAATCGATGATTTGACCAATCTTCTTGATGAATATAAAAAAATCCAAATTTGGGATGTTGCCGTCAGTAATAATAAAAGTCAGTTTGACAATCTTAAATTCCGACAAGATGAGGTAGAATATCGTTACAAACTGATGAACCTGCACATCATTAACTTTAATGACAAATTCGCCCTAACTGTGGCTTGTTTTGTGCTATTTTTCGTGGCAGCTCCTTTGGGTGCGTTAATTCGCAAAGGAGGAATCGGTTTGCCTTTGGTTGTGGCTATGTTTCTTTTTCTGTCATATTACTTTATTGGTTTGTTTATCAAAAATATTGCAGAAAACAACTCGATAAGCCCTATATTTGCTCCGTGGATTTCCACTTTAATTCTCTTACCTTTAGGATTTTACCTAACTTCACGTGTAGCAACAGACAAACCCATTTTCCAATTTGAGCGAATTACTCGTTTATTTTACAAATTGAAAAAGAAAAAATAAACTTTTCATAAAACAAATGAAATATTACATTATTGCAGGCGAAGCCTCTGGCGATTTACACGGAGCCAATTTGATGAAATCCATCGTAAAAAAAGACCCAAAAGCAGAATTTCGTTTCTGGGGTGGCGATAGAATGCAACAAGTTGGAGGAACGATTGTTAAGCATTATCGTGATTTGGCTTTTATGGGGTTTTGGGAAGTTATCACAAACCTGAAAACTATTCTACGTAATATTCATTTTTGCAAGAAAGACATCGAAAATTATCAACCTGATAAATTGATTTTTATTGATTATCCCGGCTTTAATATGCGAATTGCAAAATGGGCTAAACAACAAAAAATTCAAACAAATTACTACATATCTCCACAAATTTGGGCTTGGAAAGAAAATCGTATTAAAGACATAAAACGTGATATTGACAATATGTACGTTATTTTGCCTTTTGAAAAAGATTTTTACGAAAAAAAACACCAATTTCCTGTACATTTTGTAGGTCATCCCTTACTTGATTCCATCACACAGCACCAGAAAACAGATGAAATTACCTTCAAGAAAGAAAACGGATTAGATAACCGCCCCATTATTGCTCTCTTGCCAGGAAGTCGAAAACAGGAAATTGCCAAAATGCTTGCTATTATGACTTCTATTACAGAGGGTTATAGTGATTATCAATTTGTAATAGCAGGAGCACCCTCACAAGAATTTTCGTTTTACCGGCAATTCATCAATACGGAAAATATTCATTTTGTAAGTGGAAAAACATATGATTTACTATCCATATCAACTGCTGCAATAGTTACCAGCGGAACGGCTACACTCGAAACCGCTCTGTTCAACGTTCCCGAAGTGGTTTGCTACAAAGGAAATTGGCTATCTTACCAAATTGCTAAACGCATTATCAACCTGAAATACATTTCGTTGGTAAATCTGATAATGGATAAACCTGTTGTTACAGAACTAATTCAAAATGAATTCAATAAAAACAATTTAAAAACTGAATTAGACAAAATTTTAGATGACAATCACAGAGAGAAAATACTCAAAGATTATAGCGAATTGCGAAAAAAACTCGGAGGTTCAGGTGCAAGTGACCGTACCGCCGAGTTGATTATCAATTCTAAATAATTTCTCAGAAAAATTTATTTCTCGCTTAATATTTTGATAAAATCATCAACAATGTTGTTTCCTTTATCTTGGTTGTACCACTTCTGTAATTCTTCTTTGAATTCCGCAGATAATTTTCCGTGCTGAGCTTTATAATCTTCAACCATTTTAGTAGCAATTGACGGACGAGAGCCCCACGATGCCAACACGTTATCTTCCAAATCCAAAACTACAACAATTGGGATTGCTTTTCCGCCGTTGGTAAGAAATAAATTCATAAGCTCCTCATTTTCATCTCTAAACACTAATTTTAGAGTGATTTTAGGATTTAATTCTGCTATTTTGTTAATAACAGGAACTATCTGAGCAGCGTCTCCACACCAAGTTTCCGTAATTACAAGAAAAGTAACACTTTTTGAATAATTTTTAAAAAATTCAGCTTTTTCCTCTGAAATTTTTATAGTTTTATCCAATCTCTTGTAACGTTTCTCGTTAAGTGCCGTATAATCAATAAGGTCTTGAGTTTGTTCCGGACCACTTGTTTTGCCTTCCTCAACCATTTTATCAATAAGATTTCTGTAGGTTGTGTATGATATGCTTTTTAGCAAGCTTTTTTGAATGATTTGCTTTTTTTCCATAAAGATTAATTTTTGCCAAAGGTAATAAATAAAAAGGTAACTTTTCTATCTGCCCAATAATTTCCTATTTTCTTCTTGTAATGATTGAATTTGATTTAGCAAATGATGGATAATTTCCAAGCCTGGCATATTTACTTCCAAATCATAATACCAATTTGTAAATCTCTCAAAATTAGACAACTGGTCGTAATTAAGATAAATAGTTTCATCCACGACCTCAGTTTGAATCAACCCACAAGCCTCCAACTCATTGAAAAAAGCAATTTCAATGTTGTATATCCTGATAATTTCCTCTCTTGAAATTCTTCCTTCCATAATCTATGAATTTTTAAGTTGTTCGAATAGGTCTTTTTGCTTGTCTGTCAAGTTTTTAGGAAGCTGAACTTCATATGTGATAAACAAATCTCCGAATTCTCCTTCCTTCTTGTACACAGGAAAACCTTTTCCTTTCAGGCGTACTACCATACCATTCTGAGTTTCAGGCTGTACCTTTAGTTTCACTTTTCCTTCCAAGGTTTCCACTTGAATTTCTCCACCCAACATCGCTGTGTATAAATCAATCAAAACTCTGGTTTTCAAATCATTACCCACGCGTTCAAACTGCGTATCAGGCTGAATATTAAAAGTTATGTACAAATCTCCGCTCGGTCCTCCGTTGTATCCTTTGCTTCCGTAACCTTTCAGTTTTATTTGCTGCCCATCGTGAACCCCAGCCGGCACAGTGATACGAATGTTTCTTCCGTTGACAGAAAACGTCTTTTGTTGCTTTTGAGCTGCTTCCCTGAAAGAAAGTGATACTTCGGCATAAATATCTTGTCCCTTGAACTTACCTGATGCACGGCTGTAGGAACTTCCGCCAAAGCCCGCTCCGCCAAACATATCTCTGAAAAACTCGGAATAATCCGCCGAACTCTCATAATCTGTCTCATCGAAGTTATTTCTTGAATATTGACGTTGTGCTTTTTCGTACTCCTCCCCGTGTTTCCAATTTTCTCCGTATTTGTCATACTTCGCTCGGTTTTCCGGATCGCTAAGCACCTCGTTAGCTTCATTAATTTCCTTGAATTTTTGCTCCGAAACCTTATCTCCCGGATTCATATCCGGATGATATTTTCTGGCTAACTTCCTATACGCTTTCTTTATTTCTTCGGAAGTTGCCGTTTTTTCAACGCCCAAAGTTTTGTAATAATCTATGTATGCCATATTAAACAAATTAGCAATGTGCAACAAAGATAAAACAATAAAAGTAGAAAGACAAAAAATAAGGCCATCTTAACAAAAGATAGCCTTAACAAAACGTATTAATTAAATACGTTATTTTATTATTTTTTCAATAAATCTCTGATTTCCGCAAGTAATTCCTCTTGTGTAGGTCCTGCAGGAGGTGCTGGAGCTTCCGCTTCTTTTTTCTTCATTGAATTAATTCCTTTAATCATCACAAACAATATGAAAGCAATGAAAATGAAGTTAATAACAGCCGCTAAAAACTTACCGTAAGATACTCCGTTCCAAACAAGTTCCTCTAATCTGTCTGCTCCTGCTGCTTCCAAAGCCGGAGTCAATAACAATGGCGTAATCACATCTGATACCATTGAATTAACAATTGAACCAAAAGCCCCTCCGATGATAACACCGACAGCCAAATCAATCACGTTTCCTTTTACGGCAAACTCTTTAAATTCTTTTAAAAATCCCATAACTACTTGATTTTTTGTTTTAAAATTATTTTAGTTTAATCTCTGGGGCAAATGTAATTAGAAAACAGATACAAAAAAACAAAATTTCAATTTTTAATAAAACTTTAATAATTTTCAAAGATAAATAATTAAAAATATTAATTTTAATCTTTATTGTGAAAAGATTTTAATCGCTTCGATTAAAGTTAATTTGTTTTAAAACATCTGATATATTACACTGATAATCAAACCATTTAATGTTTTCATTTTTACCAAACCAAGTATATTGTCGCTTGGCAAAACGCCGAGTATTTTTTTTGATTTCCTCTATTGCAAAATCCAATGAATATTTTCCTTCAAAAAACTGAAATAATTCCCTGTAACCTACTGTTTGTAAAGCATTTAAATTTTTATAAGGAATTAATTCTTGAACCTCACAAAGCAAACCTTGTTCGAGCATTTGTTCCACTCGTTGGTTAATCCGCTGATATACAATATCTCTCTCGGCAGTAAGTCCAATTTCTATATGTGAAAAATTTCTTTTGGTTTCTTTCCTATTTAAAAAAGAAGAATATGGTTTTCCACTTGCCAAACACACCTCCAAAGCCCGAATCAGCCGTTGTGGATTTTGTATATCCATTCGGGAATATTGTACAAAATCTAACTTTTTTAACTCTTCTTGCAGATATTCAATTCCTTTTTGAAGATATTTCTGATTTAATTCCGCACGAACTTCCTCGGGAACTTCAGGAAATTCATCAAGCCCTTTTATAACTGCATCAGCATAAAGTCCGCTCCCTCCTACCATCACTACAACTTTTCTGTTCTCAAAAAGCTCTTCAAGAAGTTGGATTGCATCACGTTCAAAATCTCCAACAGAATAAGAATCAAAAATACTTTTATGTTGAATAAAATGATGCTTTACTGCTTCCAACTCAGATGGTTCGGGAACTGCTGTTCCAATTCGCATTTCCTTGAAAAATTGACGAGAATCACACGAAATAATCTCTGTATCAAATTGTTTTGCTAATTCTATTGCCAAACGCGTTTTGCCAATAGCGGTAGGACCTACAACAGTTATTAACAAATTGTTATGTTCTTCTATCATCTTTTTCTCTTCCTAATAAAACTCCACATTTGCAGCAAAATTTAGCTCCTTCCTGATGATTTTCATTGCTGCAATTCGGGCAAACAACTGCGTTTACATCTTGTTCTTTTTGGTATTCCTCGCTTTCCCTAACATCAAAATTTTTCCTTTTTACTCGTGAATATTCAGCTGTGACAATTCCCGTTGGAACGGCAATGATACCATATCCCAAAACCATTACAAACGAAGCTACCATTTGTCCGAGTGTCGTTGCCGGAGCAATATCTCCGTAACCCACTGTGGTTAAGGTAACTATACACCAATAGATACTTCGAGGAATGCTGGTAAATCCACTTTCCTCACTTTCAATAACATACATTAAAGAACCTAACAAAATACAAATCACCAAAACAAAATAGATAAAAACCATTATTTTGGTTCGGCTGGTTCGCAGTGCCATTTTTAATTCTTCCCCTTGATTCATAAAGTTTGCGAGTTCCAAAATACGAAAAACACGCAACAGACGCAAAGCCCGAACCACTGAAAGAGCTTTTGAACCGGGAATAAAAAACGATAAGTACATCGGTAGAATAGAAATCAAGTCGATTATTCCGTAAAAACTAAATATGTATTGTAACGGTTTTCTGTTAGAAATAATTCTCAAAATGTATTCAAGTGTAAAGAAAACTGTGATGAACCACTCTAAAAACACTAAAATTCCGTGAGCTTGATGGTCTATATCTTTCACAGTTTCAAGCATTACCATAATTACACTGAGGAAAATAAGTATCAGCAGAACAATATCAAAAAGCTTACCCAAAGGCGTATTTGTACCATAAATGATAACGTACGCCTGTTGTTTTAAAATATCGTATTTTGATTTTATTACACCTCGCATAATTTTAAAGGTTTTGTTTGAAATTTCTCATCAAAATTTTCAATATAGCACTAAATTTTTATATTTTTAATTATTTGAAAGCCAATTTCTAAAGGAATAGAAATTCTGTGGAGCCACTCCGTGACCAACAGGAAATTCCTCATACACGCACTCAATTCCTAAGTTTTTTAAAAATTCCGGAGTTTTTCTTGCCCATTCAATCGGAATTACTTGATCGCTTGTGCCGTGCGAAACATAAAAATGCAAAGCAGAATGATTCTCCTCATTGTAGTCCTCTTTCAAAATTTCTGTATTTAAATATCCGCTTAAAGCTATCACATTCCGTATTTTACGAGGATATGAAATTGCAATTGACATACTGAGAATGCTTCCTTGGCTGAATCCCAACAAAGTAATATTTTTCGTATCCAAATTAAACAATTTGCACGCTTCATCGATGAAATCTACCACCAAATCACGTGATTTTATAGCTTGCTCATTATTGCTCCACCTATCTTGTTCCTCATCAAAATTGATTGAATACCAAGCATATCCAAACTCAGGAAGCCTGTACGGAGCTCTTAATGAGATGATTGTATATTCTTTCGGTAATTCTCCCGCAAAAGAAAATAAATCTTCTTCATTGCTTCCATAGCCGTGAAGCATAAAAATAACCGGCGAACGCTTGACTTTCACCAAAGGTTCACGCATAACATACCTTAATGGTAAAGAGTTGTTTGTTTCCATATTTTTGTTCTCTATTTTATTATTTTTACTTACAAAGATTAATTGCTTATAATCAGAATTTTACAACGATTTATAAATTCACATTTTGAAAAATTAATCATTCATAACAAACTGATTATTAGCTATAATTCCAACAACTTTTCCTTTTAAAGTTTCTCCGATAAAAGCCGAATTTTTTGAAGTTGATAAGATATTTTCTTTTTCAAATACATAATTTCTTTCCGGAGTGAATAGCGTTAAATCCGCTTGAATATTCTCTGAAATTGGCTCCGTTTTTATTCCAAATCGCTTGCGGGCAGAAGTCAGTAATTCTACTGTTGTTTCCAAATCAACATACTGATTTACAATACCAAAAACATTTTCCAAACCGATAGTACCAAATGATGCATAATCAAACTCCTTGAATTTCAATTCAATATCTAACGGATTATGGTCGGAAGTCACAAAGTCAATCACTCCTTCTTTCAGAGCTTTACGTAAGGCTTCAACATTTTCTTTATCACGTAATGGCGGTAATACTTTAAAATTGGTATCAAATCCGTCCAAAATCTCATCAGTAAAATGAATATTATGAACTGCAACACTGCAAGTTACATCAAGTCCTTTGTTCTTTGCTTCACGAATCAATTCCACAGATTTCGCCGTTGAAATGGTTGGAATGTGCAACTTACCGCCCGTATATTCCAATACCGCCAAATCACGAGCAACGCAAAGTTCTTCGGCTAAGGCAGGAATTCCCTTTAGCCCTAATTTGGTTGCGGAAATATGCTCATTAACAACTCCTTTTCCCATTATTTTTGAATCATTGGGGAAAGAAATTACTATTCCTCCGAAATTCTGTACATATTGCAACGCTATTTTCAATAAATTATTATTTGCTATTGCTTTTTTATAATCGCCAAAAGCCACAGCTCCACCACTTTTCATATCGAATAATTCAGCCAAAGCCTCTCCTTTACTTTGCTCTGTCAAAGCTCCGATGGGGTGTGCTGTTGCTGCAAAATTTTTCGTTTGATTCTTGATATACAATACGGAAGCCTTTGTGTCTGTCACCGGATTCGTTAATGGATTAACAAGCACGTGCGTAAAACCGCTTTTTTCGGCTGTTTTCATTCCATTTTCCAGAGTTTCTCGTTCTTCAAATCCCGGCTCACCAAAACAAACGCTACTATCCGCCCAACCTTGCGAAACATACACATTTTCAATGATTTTATCTACATTTTCAGCTGTAATGGCATCTGAAATTTTTGTAATAATTCCATCAGAAATTAAAATATCTTTAGTAGTTTTATGGAAAGCACTTAGTTTATCTAAAATTTTTGCAGATTTGATTAATATATTCATATTCGAATTAACATTTAAAAAATTTAAATATAAAGCTGAAAAATTACAAACATCAGAAAATCAGCTGAAAATCCAATATCCGAAAAATTCACCTCTCAACTGGCAAAGTTAAGATTAAAAAATGAACTATATAAAATTTTAAGCTATTTTTAGTATTAAACTTTTTGAATTTGCTGACTAAGAAGGATTTTTTTGAAAGAACTTCAAATCAAAATAAAACTTGCAAAACTTCCAAAGATTTTGGCTTTCTAAAACCGGGAAAGTGCCACTGATAATATTTTAAAAGATGATTTAAAAGAATATTTCTTTCATTTTTTGAAGATTTAATTTCATATAAATCAGAATATTCACAAGAAATAATATTTTTAAAAAAAATAAGTTCTTTGCCCGAAATAGAATGTTTTGTTTCATCGGAATGACTGAAAGTTCCTTCCTCCAAACTGAAAAATAAATTATCCTCATTGGAAGTATCGGGATAAAATCCTAAAAATCGTGTTAAATCAATCAAAAATTTTAAATGAAAGTTGGGCAAGAAATCATTTTCATCAAAAAAACATAATTTTTCCTCTAAAAATTGATACAAATCAGGTTCTGCATACTCATTAGCACAGGCAAAAGAACAAATTTCGGCTAAGAGCATTGTTACGGAACTTTTGTAAATATCTGTGTGTATGGACTGATAAACTTTGGTTACTTTTGCTTCCTTGATGCGTTCCAAAGAGGCTGTGTTTCTGTTACTTACCACCAATTCCAGTTGCATAAAAGGCTGAAAAAGAGCTGGTTTTAATGTTGTTTTTTTTGAGGATAAAACGCCTTGAAGCAAGTACGAACGAACACCCAAATCTTCGGTAAAACATTTAACTATCAAGCTATTATCTCCATATTTCAAAGCTGAAATTACAATTGCCTTAGTTGTTGAATACATTTTTCTACATTTTTTAAATTTGTGCCTTTCCGATTATTTTTAACGAAAATACAAATTCCCCACCAAAACTACGCGAAGATATAAAGTATTTGTAGATTGACAAAAATTATTGTAACGGCTTTCAAATTTTCGTAACTTTGTGATTGGTTACAACGAGGAGCAGTTCGGTAAGGAGAACATCGTGGTTGTAAATTGCTTTCAAATTTTCGTAACTTTGTGATTGGTTACAACCAAAACGCCTTAAAAACAATGCAAAATAAAGTTGTAAATTGCTTTCAAATTTTCGTAACTTTGTGATTGGTTACAACATACGACACCCTCACGCCGTGAGTTTATAAGTTGTAAATTGCTTTCAAATTTTCGTAACTTTGTGATTGGTTACAACCACTTTTCGCCAGAACCAACAACGCCCAATGTTGTAAATTGCTTTCAAATTTTCGTAACTTTGTGATTGGTTACAACGAGGAGCAGTTCGGTAAGGAGAACATCGTGGTTGTAAATTGCTTTCAAATTTTCGTAACTTTGTGATTGGTTACAACAAATATGTGCTTTTTTGTCCTGCTGGAGATGTTGTAAATTGCTTTCAAATTTTCGTAACTTTGTGATTGGTTACAACGTAAGTTATTTTTGAGTAGAAAAGATGTAGGTTGTAAATTGCTTTCAAATTTTCGTAACTTTGTGATTGGTTACAACATGGGAGCTGCAAGTCCATATTTTTTTTCTGTTGTAAATTGCTTTCAAATTTTCGTAACTTTGTGATTGGTTACAACATGGGAGCTGCAAGTCCATATTTTTTTTCTGTTGTAAATTGCTTTCAAATTTTCGTAACTTTGTGATTGGTTACAACCACTTTTCGCCAGAACCAACAACGCCCAATGTTGTAAATTGCTTTCAAATTTTCGTAACTTTGTGATTGGTTACAACGAGGAGCAGTTCGGTAAGGAGAACATCGTGGTTGTAAATTGCTTTCAAATTTTCGTAACTTTGTGATTGGTTACAACTTCTTTATGTTTCTTATCCTGCTCCTGAATGTTGTAAATTGCTTTCAAATTTTCGTAACTTTGTGATTGGTTACAACTTTTCTTTTAACTTATCAATTAGTTCTTTAGTTGTAAATTGCTTTCAAATTTTCGTAACTTTGTGATTGGTTACAACGTTGGCATACAATTAGAGAAACTACGGACAGTTGTAAATTGCTTTCAAATTTTCGTAACTTTGTGATTGGTTACAACACGAAGGCGAATATTTAGAAGCTAAAGAAGGTTGTAAATTGCTTTCAAATTTTCGTAACTTTGTGATTGGTTACAACCACGTTCTTTATCGAAATTCTTGTTCGCTAGTTGTAAATTGCTTTCAAATTTTCGTAACTTTGTGATTGGTTACAACGAATTATGTGCGCATTAGCGGGTATTGTTAGTTGTAAATTGCTTTCAAATTTTCGTAACTTTGTGATTGGTTACAACATACGACACCCTCACGCCGTGAGTTTATAAGTTGTAAATTGCTTTCAAATTTTCGTAACTTTGTGATTGGTTACAACATCTCAAAGACCAATCTGAAAGAGTAATTAGTTGTAAATTGCTTTCAAATTTTCGTAACTTTGTGATTGGTTACAACTTATGGGGCTTGCTGTTAGTGAAGTTCCGGGTTGTAAATTGCTTTCAAATTTTCGTAACTTTGTGATTGGTTACAACGACGAGGATTTGAAGACGCACGAGGCACATGTTGTAAATTGCTTTCAAATTTTCGTAACTTTGTGATTGGTTACAACGTTGATTGTTTTTTTTGCTATTAATATCTCGTTGTAAATTGCTTTCAAATTTTCGTAACTTTGTGATTGGTTACAACTTACACAAGTTCTTGATGTAAATCATTGGCGTTGTAAATTGCTTTCAAATTTTCGTAACTTTGTGATTGGTTACAACATTACCAGCGTAAACGTGTATAGCACTTCCGTTGTAAATTGCTTTCAAATTTTCGTAACTTTGTGATTGGTTACAACATTACCAGCGTAAACGTGTATAGCACTTCCGTTGTAAATTGCTTTCAAATTTTCGTAACTTTGTGATTGGTTACAACGATTGTTAAATGTATCCTTTAATTTTGAATGTTGTAAATTGCTTTCAAATTTTCGTAACTTTGTGATTGGTTACAACAAATCCGAAATAGACGCAAGTATATTATTTGTTGTAAATTGCTTTCAAATTTTCGTAACTTTGTGATTGGTTACAACAAATAGTGTATAAAGAACACGTATAAGTAAGTTGTAAATTGCTTTCAAATTTTCGTAACTTTGTGATTGGTTACAACTAAAAAAAGTCTGTCATAATTAAGATACTTGTTGTAAATTGCTTTCAAATTTTCGTAACTTTGTGATTGGTTACAACTGTGTTTTTTTATTACCACACATTTTACATGTTGTAAATTGCTTTCAAATTTTCGTAACTTTGTGATTGGTTACAACATACGTTCAGGCTTGCCGTACGCCAAAGTCGTTGTAAATTGCTTTCAAATTTTCGTAACTTTGTGATTGGTTACAACTGTGTTTTTTTATTACCACACATTTTACATGTTGTAAATTGCTTTCAAATTTTCGTAACTTTGTGATTGGTTACAACATACGTTCAGGCTTGCCGTACGCCAAAGTCGTTGTAAATTGCTTTCAAATTTTCGTAACTTTGTGATTGGTTACAACTGGGGTATCTAAAAAACAGAAAATCATTTCGTTGTAAATTGCTTTCAAATTTTCGTAACTTTGTGATTGGTTACAACCAAGCTCAAAGTAATTTTTTAAATAAGGCAGTTGTAAATTGCTTTCAAATTTTCGTAACTTTGTGATTGGTTACAACTTTTGTTGGTTTATTAACTAATTGTGCTTCGTTGTAAATTGCTTTCAAATTTTCGTAACTTTGTGATTGGTTACAACCAAGCTCAAAGTAATTTTTTAAATAAGGCAGTTGTAAATTGCTTTCAAATTTTCGTAACTTTGTGATTGGTTACAACTTTTGTTGGTTTATTAACTAATTGTGCTTCGTTGTAAATTGCTTTCAAATTTTCGTAACTTTGTGATTGGTTACAACCAACAATCGCAATTAATGCGAAAATAAATAGTTGTAAATTGCTTTCAAATTTTCGTAACTTTGTGATTGGTTACAACCTGAATTTGTAATTGCTTTTGTTGCTCTTCGTTGTAAATTGCTTTCAAATTTTCGTAACTTTGTGATTGGTTACAACAGTTGTTGACAACTTACCAGAGCCGATGGGGTTGTAAATTGCTTTCAAATTTTCGTAACTTTGTGATTGGTTACAACCGCCGCTCAAATTCCTCTTTTAAAATCCTAGTTGTAAATTGCTTTCAAATTTTCGTAACTTTGTGATTGGTTACAACAAGAAAATAAAAGTGTAACTGATATAAATCGTTGTAAATTGCTTTCAAATTTTCGTAACTTTGTGATTGGTTACAACGGAATCTTGTATAGGTACAGGCTGATTTTCGTTGTAAATTGCTTTCAAATTTTCGTAACTTTGTGATTGGTTACAACGCAGCCGTGACTAAAGAAGGCGTCCCGGCCGTTGTAAATTGCTTTCAAATTTTCGTAACTTTGTGATTGGTTACAACAAGGCCGCTTCGTTGATTATATGAATGTTTGTTGTAAATTGCTTTCAAATTTTCGTAACTTTGTGATTGGTTACAACAATTTATAAATCTATAATCTCCATATCTCCGTTGTAAATTGCTTTCAAATTTTCGTAACTTTGTGATTGGTTACAACGAACATACTTTTAATGGACTAAGTGTAGAAGTTGTAAATTGCTTTCAAATTTTCGTAACTTTGTGATTGGTTACAACGGGTTTTACTTTCATTTGTCCTTACTAAATGTTGTAAATTGCTTTCAAATTTTCGTAACTTTGTGATTGGTTACAACGACTTGACGATGAATCAAGCCTCCGCACTCGTTGTAAATTGCTTTCAAATTTTCGTAACTTTGTGATTGGTTACAACGTCAGCAGAGATGATGCCGCTAGCGATATAGTTGTAAATTGCTTTCAAATTTTCGTAACTTTGTGATTGGTTACAACAAGACAAAAAATTTTCCTACAAATCCTACAGTTGTAAATTGCTTTCAAATTTTCGTAACTTTGTGATTGGTTACAACAGAATAATTTTTGTCAGTAGCACGAACGGGGTTGTAAATTGCTTTCAAATTTTCGTAACTTTGTGATTGGTTACAACAATCGGATAATTTATTATGACGTATGGAACGTTGTAAATTGCTTTCAAATTTTCGTAACTTTGTGATTGGTTACAACTCTGCTGGTGCTTGTACTTTTTCTTCTGCAGTTGTAAATTGCTTTCAAATTTTCGTAACTTTGTGATTGGTTACAACGTTTTTTTTATTTTTAACTAACTATATTGAGTTGTAAATTGCTTTCAAATTTTCGTAACTTTGTGATTGGTTACAACGTGAAATTTATCGGAACGGGTATTTCGTGGGTTGTAAATTGCTTTCAAATTTTCGTAACTTTGTGATTGGTTACAACAAAGGATTAGAAATAAATTTAAACAAAACAGTTGTAAATTGCTTTCAAATTTTCGTAACTTTGTGATTGGTTACAACGCCTTTGAAATTTTCAATGCGTAATTCTTTGTTGTAAATTGCTTTCAAATTTTCGTAACTTTGTGATTGGTTACAACCTCAAAAAATAATCCCCTGTTTTTCAGGGGATTATTTTTATTTTTAGAAATAAAAAATTGAGCAAAAAAAGAATAAACTGGATTGGATAAATCCATTTTTTTCATTCTATTTCTAAAATAACTCGAGCTGCTGAAAAGTAGGTGGCGGATCTTCGCGTACTTTAGAATGAAATATTTCCATATCACCAAACTGCTTATCTGTAATCGTCATTACGGCTACTTTCCCGTATTTGGGAAGCATCATTTTTACTCGTTTTTTATGCACTTCTGCATTTTCTCTACTCGGACAGTGCCTCAAATAGATAGAAAACTGAAATAAAGAAAATCCATCATCTTCCAAGCGTTTTCGGAAGAGATTGGCTGCTTTTTGCATTGCCTTAGTTTCGGTTGGCAAATCGTATAAAACCATTACCCACATAATTCTATAAGCGTTAAATCGTTCGGAATTCATAACATTTTAGGATAAGAAATTTGTCTTTTTTCGCCCGTATAGCATTTGTACAGAGAGGAAACGGTAGATTTTACCGCGACTAATAGCGGACGCACCTGCTCGTCTATTTTCACATCTTTGGTAGCGATTTGTAAAAAATAGGCTTTCGCTTCTTTGGTCAGTTCTTCGGCTTCAGGATTCTTTTCCAACCATCGGATGACCAATAAATCCACAAAAGGACGGTAAGGTTCCATTAGGTCATCTGCCAAACAATAAGCATTGTATTTGTTTTTGTGAAAAATCCCCAAAACGGGCAGTAAACCTGTTTCTACAATGGCTCTTGCCACGATACTTCTCAATACGGAATAACCAAAATTGAAAAACTGATTGGGCGAATCGCCGTAGCGTTCGCGTAAAAAATCGGGGTGAATGAGGTATTTCCAATAGTGCTGTGCAGCGATGCCTTCCATATTGCTGGTGTCGCCCGATTTCACTTGGCTGAGATACTCATACATCGGACTGGCGTAAGTTCCAAGTCGTTCCAAAACAGCGGCTTGATTGGCTATTTTGCATTCTATGGTTTGTTTCCACAGCTGTTTTTTGAGCGGTTCGCTGGCTTCTATCTGGTCTTTTATGCGTTGGGAATAAATCGCATTTCCGTGGAGCGGTAGCATTTGTCCGTGTGGGAGATGATGGGCATCGCAACTGATAATCACCACATTGTTTCCCATCAGCCACTGTATCAGCTGATGGGAAATGGTAATCTGAAAGTGGTCGAGCATCAACAAACCCAAATCTTCTACCGGAACGCTCCCTTTCTCTGCTTTGGTTTCGGGACAAACGATTTTCATCTGTTGGTCTTTCAACTTCAGATACGCTGGATTACCAATATAAATGGAGCGGTAGAGCATAATTTCATCGTTTTTAATTAATATTCTCCTACACTAACAATATCTCCTAAATGATTGATTCTAACCTTTATGATATCATTCAAAGGTGACAAACTTTTAATTTGTTGGTAAGTTTTTCCTTGCAACTCTTTTTTATCTTCTACTGTCGTTTCTAGATGATGTCTGAATTTAAAATCACGAACTATCGCATTACCATATTTCACAACAGATATAGTTTGCACCCTAAATAAATTTGGGCTTATTATTTTCTTGTTTTTAGGATCCAATAAATCAATATCGTTAGGATTAAATCCTGTTGATTCATTCGGAAAAACAAACATTTCATTCTGTTTCATTGTGAACAAAAATTCCCAACCCAAATGCTGATTGTATGTTTTGTCTATAATAGGTAATCCTTGATTGGCTCTTACGACAGCTTCAAAAACTGATACTACTTTTTCTTGTAAATTCCCTTTATCATCAGAGTAAACCGCTACATGATGATTGTTTCCTGTACTGATAAAGTCCACAGGAATAGGCTTACCTTCTTTATCCAAAATTTCTTTTCCTAAATGGTCTTTTTTCGTATGCAAAGGCTCGGCATTTGCTACACCGCTTATGGTTACACGCTTTATCGCAATTCCCTTTTCTTTATTGAGCCATATCGGATTTTTGTCTAAATCTGAAAAGGCTTTTTTAGCATCGTTTCCAAAAGATTGTAGTCGTTCTTTCAAAATTCTTTTTACCCCTTCGTCTAATATTTTGTCGATTAACTTTTCATCTTTAAAGTTTTCAGGAGTAATGTCTTTTCGGATGGAAAAACTATTTTCTAACCATACCAATTTCACTTTTTCAGGCAGTTGTTCTGTTTGGGTATCATCTAAATAAATAGGATTTTTCGCCAATGAATTTTTACCTGTAAAAGCCTTTTTCGGATCGCCGCCATTTTCTTCTAATCTCTTTTTCAACAAGGATTGATACAGTGGATTGGCTACTTTTTTGATGGTTTCCAAATCAAATTTCCCTCCAATTTTTTCCTCTTTTTGTACATAATACTGGTATTTCCCATAAACTGTTTCTTTATGCAATTGTCCACGAGGAGTTAAAACTTCCTGAACTTTGTTACTTCCCGCAACTTTATTCTTGTTTTTGGTAACTACCTTATTTTTAGCCTTATGAGAAATTAAAACATTTTCCAAAAAGGCTTTGGTTACCTGACGGAAATTGGGCATTGGTGCTTTAAAAACTCTTTTTTCATTACCATTTTTATCGGTTACTTTTATGGTTTCCAATTGCTGAATACCCATAATATTGCTATGTTCCTTATGTTTTTCATTTTTACGAGCATTCAGATAATTAAGATATTGAATATGATTGTATTTGGTAAAAGCCACCGTAAGAGCATCCATTGCGTGATGGCGATGGTCATTTCGTTTTGTCCAATCAATGATAACTTCCACTTGCTGACCATACTTACGATCTTCCATTTCGGTAAGCCCCAAGGCTCTGTATTTCGGCAAGTTGAGTTCTTTCATCACATTGACCAAATCCCAATCTTCCCTCAATCTATCCGTAATACCCCCCGATGTAGAAAGCACATTTCGAGTAATTTGCAAAAGTATTTCTTTGGCTTTTTTAGCAATGTATTGTGTTTCACGCAAATCTCTTTCCACAAAACCATCTCCGATTTCACTTTCTTTTTTCAATAATTTTTTATACTTAGAATCAGATATTCCTTTTTCCTCAACTTTTTTCAATGGATTTCTCCTATTATGCAATCTACTAGGTTTTCCTATTTCGTATAAATTTTCTATTCTAGAAAGAAACTCTTCCAATTGCTTTTCACCCAAACTTTCTATATAATCATACGCAGTTCGCTCACCTTTTTCTAAATTCGTTTTTCTATAAATAATCGTTTTATTTGAAAAACTATCATCAAACACTCTTGCTTTAGGTATAATATGCTCTATATCAATTTCTTTACTAAATAATTTCTCTCTTGGAATGTAATCTCCTTTATACAAATCTTTATATCCATTATCTTTCAACTCTTCATACAAGCGATAACGGATAATATCATTTCTTGTTGGATTTGGTAAACCAAACTCATTCTTCAAAATCTTAATGATTTTCTCGTGTTCGGTTTTCGCTTTATTGATGTTTGCCGTCATATTGGCTCTTTCTTCCGCATTTTTTTTCAGTTCACGAGCCAATTCTATACGAATTTCATCGAATTTAAAGTTAGGGTTTTCTGTTCGGTATTTCTTTAAAAGCGCATTGACCAAGTTAATCATCTGATTTAGAATCTTTTCTACTACCGGTTGACGCAAACTATTCTTTTTCAAGACTTCCAAACTATCTTTCAGCACACGATTATCGTTTTCTTCTTTGGTCAATGAATGTTTAGAATGGCGGTAACCTGCTAATTCACAGGCGGTACTGAATTTATTTTCCTTAATATATGGATAAATTTTCCGCATCGCTTTGGTAGAAAGATTACCATAATCATCTGACAGAGAAACATTCGCTAAAATTTGAGCATACTCTTTTTTAAAACCGAATTTTGTTTCTAACAATTTATAAAGCAATTCGTTACCACTTTTAGAATCATCGCCTTCATAAGAATACAGCAAATGCCAAAGCTGATAACTTGCTTGATTTTCAAAATCTTTACCGTCTAATTCAGCATTGAAATGCAGAATATCCGTGTTGATACCTGCCTCTTTAAAAATCGCTTGAACCATATCCTTGATTTCCGATGCAGGAACTTTCAAATCATCAAGTTCCACTTCATCTTTATTCAATTTTACTTTGAGGTGATTTTTTGCATCATATCCCTCTAAATCAGTAATTTTCAAATATGCTTCGTATAATGCTTTATTTGTTCTACTACCCTCTAATTCAGGATAATTCATCTCCCATTCTTTGGGAGAATACCCTAAAATTTCCAAGCAATAATCCGCTTTGAGATTTCCTTTGAGATTTAACTCATTAAATAATACTTGTTTTGCTTCCAAATCCAATTCGAAAATTGTTTTCTCTTCTTCAAAAAGAACTGCTTGTTGATTTTTAGCTACTTTTTTCGTTTTACTTCCTTTTTTACGAATCAAGACATTGTTTAAATTCTGCCAAATTTTAAACTCTTGAAACAGAGGCGATGATTTTGGAGCTACTTTAAGACCGATTACTTTTTTGGTACTCGTTCCATCTTCTTTTTTAATCTCTATTTCCTTATTTTCAAATTCACAGAAACTCACCAATGATTTTTGCGATTTCAGTTTTCTTTGGTAGAAAATTACTACATCTCGAAGTTCTTTTTTTAGTTCGTCGGTCAAAATCTGTGGATAAAATTGAGCTTGGGTATTCCAAATTTGTTCAAATTCATCTAAATAATCTTGGCGATAAAACACCTGATTTTTCAACGAAGTATGTGGATTTGCTGCAATTTGCTTCCAAAGATACTCGCCTACGGTTTCATTATTGAAGTAAAGTTCCTTGCTTCGGTCTGAAATTGCTCCCAAATAACCACTGGAATTATTTAAATTATTATTGATTTCGGTGATGACAAAAGCCAATTCTTCCCTTGTCAATTCCTTTGAGAGAGCATCTACTCGCCATTGATAGGCTTGTAATTTTTTATCTTCTCTACTTCCTTTATTTTCAGCGGTATAGATTTGGTATTTTGCCAAAAACAAAGCACTGGTTGCCCTTTGTCCTTTACCTTTAAGTTGAGCGTAAAATTCATCGGTCAAAATATCCGAATGAAACTGCTTTTGAAAATCCCACACTTTGTCCATTTCTATCTGTAAATCAGAACGATAGTAGTCAGGTAAGGATTTTTTACCTTCTTTCAAAAGTTGTAAAGACAATTGCCCTGTGGTTAGGTTTTCTTCATAAAGTCGTTTTGCAACTTCCATTCCGTCAATCAGTTGCCCTTCGTCTTCGTTTTTTGCCTTTCGACTGCTTTTATAACCTCTTTTTTTATTAATCGTTAAAAAAACACGAGCCAACTCTTCCAAAGATATTTTTTCTTTAGCCGATTTTGCTCGTAATTCTAATGTTTGGAAGGTGGTTCCTTTACCGTTTTCTGTTAAAATTGTATTTTCAGAAATGAGTTGATGATCTTTCAAAAGTTCGATGAGTTCTTTTCTACGGAGCTTATAGCGTTGCAGGTTGCGTCTAGCACTTCGTTTCAGGGTTCTATCGGCATTGGTAGAAATGGGCTTCCCTTTCTCGAAATTTGTTTTTTCATCGGTTGTTAGCGGATTAACCCGAACACCAACATCCAAAATTTCTGATTGTTCATTATCGTTTTGAGCTTCTTTTACAACTGCCCAACCAATGGAGTTTGTCCCTAAATCAAGACCAAGTATGTGTTTCATATTTATAGCTTTTAAAAATTTACAAGTGTAAAAGTACAAATAAAAAGTTAAATATTTTTACAGTATCTATTTTTTTTTTACCTTTGTGGCAGTAAGCAATTTACAATAAGGATTATTCCGTTGTGAAAACATCTAGTGCCTCGCCTATCTGCGGGGCTTTTTACTTTAAATAAGCTCTCTGAAAATGTTTTACCTCAAAATCTTCTTCAAAAATATAGCTAATAGGGCTAATTTTAATAAATCTAGGATTTTTAATCCTTACTGATTGAGTATAAAATCAAAAAAATCCTTTCTCAAATTTGAGAAAGGATTTTTCATTTAATATTTCTAACCGCTTTCGGTTTTTATTATCCACCAAAGTCATCGAAGCGGATATTTTCATCGGGCAAGCCGAAGTCCTGACCCATTTTTTGTACCGCTTTGTTCATCATCGGAGGTCCGCAGAAGTACAACTCAATATCTTCGGGGGCATCGTGTTTGCTCAAATATTGGTCAATTACCGCATTGTGAACAAACCCTGTAAATCCGTCTCCTTCCGTATCGTGAATGTCTTTTTTCACTTTCCAATTATCCTCAGGAAGCGGCTCGGAAAGTACAATGAAGAACTTAAAGTTCGGGAACTCACGCTCCAATTCCCAGAAATGCTCCAAGTAGAACAATTCTCGTTTGGAACGACCTCCGTACCAATACGTTACCTTACGTCCTGTTTTCAATGTTTTGAACAAATGATACAGGTGCGAACGCATCGGAGCCATACCAGCTCCACCACCTACATACAACATTTCGGCGTTGGATTCGTTGATAAAGAACTCTCCGTAAGGTCCTGAAATTACCACTTTGTCCCCTTTCTTACGAGAGAAAATGTATGAAGAAGCTACCCCAGGGTTCACGCTCATCCAGCCGTTTTTAGCTCTGTCCCAAGGTGGCGTAGCGATACGAACATTCAACATAATTTCGCGTCCTTCGGCAGGATACGAAGCCATTGAGTAAGCACGCTCTACGCTTTCTGTATTTTTCATCACCAAAGGCCAAAGGTTGAATTTATCCCACTCCATTTTGAATTTGTCAGGCTCGCCAGGGTGTTCAGCAGGATGTGCTGTAATATCAATATCCGAATATTTGATTTCGCACGGCGGAATTTCAATCTGAATATATCCTCCCGGTTTATAATCCATATCCTCAGGAATTTCTACCACAAATTCTTTAATAAAAGAAGCCACGTTGTAGTTACGTACCACCACAGCTTCCCATTTTTTGATACCAAAAATTTCTTCAGGAATTGAAATTTCCATATCTTGTTTTACCTTCACTTGGCAAGCCAAACGAGCTCCTTCTTTCAATTCTTTTTTAGTGAAGTGAGGTGTTTCGGTAGGAAGTGCCTCTCCTCCACCTGAAAGCACGTGGCATTCACATTGGATACAAGAACCTCCACCACCGCAAGCCGAAGGCAAAAATATCTTTTGATTTCCTAAGGTAGAAAGCAATGAACCTCCCGAAGGAACTTCAATTACTTTTTCTTTGTTGATGGTGATTTTCACAGGACCCGACGGGGCTAATTTCTGCTTAACTACCAACAACAAAGCTACCAACAATAACGTAATGACCAGCAAAGCAATCACCGTTACTGCTACTGTTACTAATATACTGCTTGATAATATCATTTCTTAAAAATCTTTTGTGTTATGGGCTAATTTTTCCTTTTTCTCCACTTTTTGCTCCATCATCGCTTTAGTCTGCTCGTCTTCAGCTTTTTTGGTACCGCCTGTAAGCATACCACCGAAACTCATAAACCCGATAGCCATAAGCCCCGTGATGATGAAGGTAATCCCTAATCCACGAAGTGCAGGCGGAACGTTCGAATAACGGATTTTCTCGCGAATGGCAGCAATGGCAACAATTGCCAAGAACCAACCAATTCCCGAAGCCAATCCGTAAGTAGCCGCCAAACCAATAGACGGAATTTCACGAGATTGCATAAAAAGCGAGCCTCCCAAAATCGCACAGTTTACAGCAATAAGCGGTAAGAAAATCCCCAAAGAGTTGTACAATGCAGGAGCAAATTTTTCAACAATGATTTCTACTAACTGAACCATTGTAGCCACCGTTGCGATGAACAAAATGTAGGTCAAAAAGCTCAAATCATAGCTTGCATACTCTTCACCCAACCAAGCCAAAGCTCCTTCTTTGAGCAAATATTCGTTAAGCAACCAGTTGATAGGCACCGTTACCGCCAAAACGAAGATAACCGCCGCTCCTAAACCAACTGCCGTAGATACTTTTTTGGATACCGCAAGGTAAGAACACATACCCAAGAAGGTAGCGAATACCATATTATCTACGAATATCGATTTAAAAATCAGTTCAATATATTCCATTTTATAATCTTTATAAAGTTAACCAATTATTCCTCAATTAATGATTTGTTACGTGTACGCTGAATCCAAATCACGATTCCGTAAGTGATAAGTGCCATTGGAGCAAGTAGCATAAATCCGTTATTTTCGTATCCTAATGCGTACAAACCTGTCTTTTTGATAGGGTCGCCCAATACTTGGATTCCGAAAAGCGTTCCCGAACCCAAAAGTTCACGGAAGAAAGCCACAATCACAAGAGCAATGGCGTAACCTCCTGCGTTTCCGATACCATCCAAGAACGATTTCCAAGGCGTGTTCCCCAAAGCGAAAGCCTCAAAACGTCCCATAATGATACAGTTCGTGATGATAAGCCCCACGAATACAGAAAGTTGCTTACTTAACTCATACGAAAAGGCTTTCAGCACTTGGTCAACAATGATTACCAACGCCGCAACCACCAACAATTGCACGATAATACGAATTTTACCAGGAATAACGTTTCTGATTAAAGAAATTACCACGTTCCCCACACTGAGTACAAATATTACGGACAATCCCATAACGATAGCCGCTTTAAGCTGTGCCGTAATCGCCAACGCGGAACAAATCCCCAATACTTGTACGGTAATCGGGTTGTTATCCCATAGCGGGTCTGTAACCAATTTTACGTCTTTTTTTGATAGTCCCATAATATTAGTTTTTTAAGTTTTTAATATAATCAACATACGCACCAACGCCTGTTTTAACCATCTCATTTACACCATTTACGGTAAGAGTTGCTCCGGCAATGGCATCAACTTTTCCGTCTTCTTTACGTTTGTTTTCAGGGTCGCTGTTTGATTTTGAACCTTCAACACTTTGGAAATGCCCCGAAGCGTCCAACAAATGCTCCCCGATGAAATCGTCCATAAAGAAACGCTCTTTGATGTTTGAACCCAATCCGGCAGTTTCTCCTTTGTGGTCGAAGAAAACTCCCTGAACGATAAGATTCTTATCCACAGCTACATATCCCCAAATAGCATCCCAAAGTCCTTTTCCGGAAACAGGAATGATGTAGAAGGTTTTGCTGTCTTTCTCACCTACAAAAAGCGGCAGACCGTTTTCGCCTTTTTTAAGCGGATTTTCAATCAAATCACGCTCCGATGCCTGTCCGTTTTCAATCACCAATTGTTGTTTGATGTACTTGTTAAACTCGGCTTTTACCTCAGAAGTAGGAACGAAAGTTACATCGCCCTCACCCAAATTAGTATTCTGATTTCTATTTACGCCCATTGCGTAAAGTACGTTTTGCTGCTTTTCAAACTTCTTGTTCTCGCTGATTTTATCACTCAACGCCGAAGAAACTCCCGCAAGCAACGCTCCTACGATAATTACCATAATAATGGCAAAAATCACTGTATATGAATTACTTTCAGTTCTATTTGACATACCTATGCAGTTTTAGCTTTTAGACGTTTTTTTCTTCTTGCCACATTTGCCTGAACCACGTAATGGTCGATAGTTGGAGCAAATACGTTCATCAACAAGATTGCCAACATAACTCCCTCAGGATAAGCAGGATTGAAGCAACGAATCATTATCGAAATGAAACCTGCCAAAAATCCGTAAATATATTTACCCGTATTGGTTTGCGATGCTGTAACGGGGTCTGTCGCCATAAACACCGTACCGAAAGCAAATCCTCCGATGAGCAAGTGTTGCCAAGCCGGCATACTCCACAGGGTGAAAAATTGCGTTCCTTCCATTGACGGAGCAAAAGCGTTGAAAATATATCCCATTGCCAAACCTCCAAGTACCATACTTAGCATAATTCTCCAACTTCCTATCTTAGTGAAAATCAAGAACAAAGCTGCTAAAATTATAAGCAAAGTAGAAGTTTCACCGATTGAACCCGGAGTAAACCCGAAGAACATATCCGAAACCGAAAATTTATCGGCAATGTTGTGTTGCTGAGCCAAATGCCCAAGAATAGTTTCTCCGGAAATAGCGTCTAAATTTGCTCCGGAAGCGATTTCCTGAGCGCGTTTAGTAGCCCCTTCTACCCAAATTTTGTCGCCACTCATCGAAGTCGGATAAGCGAAGAACAAAAACGCACGGATAGTAAGTGCCGGATTTAAGATATTCATTCCCGTTCCTCCAAAAACTTCTTTCCCGATAATTACCCCGAAAGCCACCGCAACAGCAAGCATCCAAAGTGGTAAATCAACAGGAACGATAAGCGGAACAAGCATTCCAGTTACCAAATATCCTTCCTCAACTTCGTGTCCACGAAGTGTAGCGAAGATAAATTCAATTCCCAAACCAACGGCGTAAGAAACTATCACCAACGGAAGCACTTTTATAGCTCCGAAAGAGAAGTTTTGCCACGACCAAAATTCGGGACTAAAAAAAGGTAGCCCTACGGCGTGCGATAAAGCTCCCGTAGCTACATAATGCTGATACCCCACGTTAAAAATCCCGAAGATAAGACACGGAACCAGTGCCATAATCACGGTATTCATCGTACGTTTGAGGTCGTCAGCTGCCTTAATGTGCGTACCGCCGTGGGTCGTTTCATTAGGCAAATAAAGGAACGTATGCAAAGCATTGAACGTCGTTTCCAGCTTCGTTCCCTTATACTTTTCTTTTAACGTATGTAATTTACTTTTTAAACTCATTTTTCTTATAATAAAGAATGATTACTTAAACAATTAGTTATTAGGGAATAGGGATTAGTTTTTCTAATCACCATCCACCTTTATAAGTCATAGGATATTTCGTGTTTACTCCAAAATCCCGCTTTTGATAGCCTCATCTAATTCGGCAAAACTCAGGTCTTTGCGTTCTTCCTTTTCCTGTTTCTTCCCTAAAAAGATGTTTTTTATTAGTTCCAAAATCGGACTTCCTTCGGGGTAAAAACGTTCTTCGTAATTGAACGCTTCGCCAAGTTTTACATTAAATCGCTTCATAAATCGCCCCACGAAATCATCCAAATCTTCGCCCGCCATCTTGAAATTTTTGTAAAGTTTCATTTCAGGAGTGAAGACCATTTTGCGGGATTCATACCGAAATTCTTTTCGTAAAAACTCTTGCAATTCCTCACTTAACATAAAGTACGATATTTATTACCAATTATGAGAAGATCCTCCACCTCCACCTGAGCCTCCTCCAAAAAAAGGAGAAAAAGCATCCCTCTTATCATTATCTTTATACACCTCTACCAAAATGTTCACTGCATCAATTACCAGTAAAACCATTCCGACATTGGGTATCAATCTGCCAAGAGCCCTCCCCATCGTTTTAGTTGAAACTAATCTAAACTTTGCATTAATAGTGTAAACACGGAAAGGCAATTTTTGAGGGAAAGTCTTTGACAAAAAACTTGATGCAATTGAAGTTGCTCCAACAGCTCCTTTCGTAACAAATTTTTTTCGTATAATGGGACTTCCCAAAGCTACCATCCCTGCTCCTACCATTCCCTTTGAATGTTTATCAAAAAACTTTCTTCTTGAAAATTAGAAGTTTTATTTTCTAAATTTCCTATCTGGCAATAATATGGAGCATTGTGATTATTAAGGTAAAACAAATTAGATCGAATTTCATTATACAATAGCTTCTCGGGAGATAAATACTTTTTTTGTTGTATCTCTCTTTGAGCACTTGCTCTTGATTTTTCTATCAAATTCAGAAAATCAAAGTCTGATAACTCATCCATATAATTCTGATTTAAGTTTAATCATTTACAATACTTGTATATTCAAAAATTATGATTTACTCTAAAAAATTACCTCCCAATAAGTTTTGGTAAAAATTGCTTATTTTTCAGTTTTTAAAAGAACGATGGCAATGTATTTCATCTGAAAAATGAAAAATCATCAGCCCAACTTATCCTAACTCTTGCATCATCAAATCCAATCCTTCGCGGATAATCTTTTGATGTGGTTGTTTAGAAACGCAAACAAACTCGGTCAAGGCAAAATCCTCAGGGGCAATTTCGTAAGCTCCCAAGTTTTCCAACTCGTCCAAATCTTTGTACAAACACGCTTTTAAAAGTTGCATCGGATAGATGTCCAACGGAAAAACTTCTTCGTACATACCCGTCATCACAAAGGCACGATGTTCGCCATTGGTGTTGGTGTTTAGGTTGTATTTTTTCTTCGGATTCAGCCAAGAGAAAGTCATTGCCCTCGTGGTTGAAACTTTATTAAAAATAGGTTTGTTCCAACCGAAAAACTCGTAGTCGTCTCCTTCGGGAATTACCGTGATTTGGTCATCGTAATACCCTAAAAATCCGCCTTCCGAAACTTTTTCTCCCGTAAGCACATCACCACTGATGATACGTGATTTCTCCTTTTTAAGATTTCCGGAAACAAGGCTATCCATCTGAGCACCAGCAACTGCCGAAAAGTATTGCGGTTTTTCCACACAAGCCCCCGTAAGAGCCACAGTGCGAGTAAGGTTGAGCTTTCCAGTTACAAAAAGTTCACCGATAACCACCAAATCTTGCGGGGTTACCACCCAAACCACTTCGCCCTTGTTAATCGGGTCAATTTTAGCAATTTGTGTACTTACATTTCCAGCAGGATGTGGACCTGAAACGTTGTGAATCACGATGTCTTTAAGATTTCTGAGTGGCGATTGCGGGTCATTTTTGAAGACTGATACGTGTACCTTGCCCGTAGTGAGTTTGGCTAAGGCAGTCAGTGCCACTTGTAAGAATTTCTCTTTTCCGTTAAGCACATAGCTGTAATCGGGAGCAAGCGGATTGGTTTTGCAAGCCGAAACAAAAATCGCTTTTGGGGTAGTGTCAGCCCCTGCGATAATGTCGTACGGACGTTGCTTAATGAAAGTCCAAGCCCCACTTTCAAGCAAGAAATTCTTGATTTCGTCTGCTGACATTTTTGCAGGGTCTTTGCTTCCGAAGTCCTTAAACACTTGTTGCGTATCCGGTAAGATTTTGATTTCTAAAATCTTACGACGTTCCCCACGAACAACTTCGGCGATTTTCCCACTCACAGGAGAAGGGAAAACAACCCGCTCATCTTTTTTGTCGTGAAAAACGGCTTCTCCGGCTTTAACTTCTGTGCCCTCCTTTGCGATAAGCTTCGGCACAACAGAATGAAAATCAGAGGGTTTAAGACCATACACTTTCGCAAGCGGAAGCTGCCGAGTAATCTTCTCAGCCTCCCCTTCCAAGTGTATGTCCAACCCCTTTCGAATGCGGATGTCGTTTGACATATCTGTTAAATTATTGTTAGTTAGTTTTATTAAAATTCGGTACAAATATAATACTTTATATTTATAAAAGAAGATAAAAAAGTTTTTTTTGTTGTATTTCGAGTTCTAAAATCGTCAATTGTAGCAATTATTCAATCGTAAACACATACTCTCTTTTTAAAATTTTCTAAATTTAAATAAAAAAACATCCTCTCAGAAAAGAAAGGATGTTTGTAAAAGTTTCATTTTAAATCTTTATTACTCTTTAAATACAACACGGAAACCTATGTTATTTTGATAAGAACCATTCGCTCCACGATTTGCTGAACGACAATAATTTGGTTTGCAATACACACTAGCACCGCGACGAACAAACACTTTTTTAGGATTATCCGTTTTATATGGTTCTGGGTTTACTTTTGCCTCTGGCGTATATCTTGAACTATACTCATCCAATGTCCATTCCCAAGCATTTCCACTCATATCGTGAATACCTAATTCATTAGCTTTCAATGTTCCAACAGGATTAAGTCCTTTTGAATTTCCTAAATGATACCCTACTTCATTAACAATATTGCTTCCTGAAAATTTAAACTTATTACTTTTAACTCCCCCCAAAGAAGCGAATTCCCATTGGGCTTCTGTTGGCAATTTGCCACCTACCCATTCTGCATAAGCATTTGCTCCATACCAAGAAACGTAAGTTACAGGATAATTTTCACGCCCCTTTACGACTTCATAAGTATTTCCATTTTTAACAATACCTCTTTCTCTCTCTTTATCAGCACCATAATAGTAAAACATCCCTTGTTCTACTTTATTACCCTTTTCGTTTAAGAACTTAGCAAATTGTGCATTGGTAACCTCATATTTACTGATTCTGTAGCTACTCAAAGTCACAGTATTTCTAACTCTTTCATCAGGATCTCCATCATCACTTCCCATCAAAAAACTCCCACCTTCAACCAATACAGTATCCATTTCTTCAGGTTTTATGATATTTTCAACCACGTAAACTCCCAAAACAGCCTCTTTACCTGAGACTTTGTCTTTTAAGATAATATCAGCCTTCGTGGTAGCAAGACCCGTAATTATGATTTTGTTTTCGCGAATTGTTGCATTCACATCATTTGGTAAATTATCCAACAGCTCATATTGACCACTACCGTCAATCACCTGAACTTCAACTGATTCATTAACCTTCAAACTGATATTACTCACTTCAAGACTTAGTGCGTATACATTTGCTGTAATCACTCTAGGTTCATTTACCTCATTAGATATTGTAATAGTCACTACTCCTGTCTTATAACCATCAATATGAACCATATCTCCTTCCACTTTCACCTTGGCTATGGTCTCATCACTTGATGTCACTGTGTAATTTCCTGCACCTGAAGTAATTTGTATTTTCGTATTTTCTAATTTCTCTCCTTTTACCGCAGCTTGATCCCTTTCAATATCTGTAAAAGCTCTAACAATCAAATCATTTCCTTCAATATTTAGCCCAATAATCTGTTTCTCTGTCACAATCACATTGAAAGTAACTTCTTTACTACTTGCTTTATCTTTAACCTTAACCGTTGTTGTACCTGATGACACACCACCAACAACCACTGTTGTTTGCGATAAAGTTGCAGTAGCAATGGTAGAATCGGATACCGAAACTTCGTAATCTCCGTTTCCTGAAGAAATGTTTGCAACTTTGTTTTCTCCTAAATACAAAGTCAACTCATTTACATCAAGAGCTAAATCCACCAAACCTTCACTAACGGCAATCTTCACAGTTGCCCTTTGATTAGTTTTTTTATCAAGTACCGTTACTGTTGCCTCTCCTTCGGCTACCCCAGTCAAAACTACTTTAGTTTGTGAAAGAGAAGGTTTTATTACGGCATTATTGGAACTCAGCACTTCATACTCTCCACTGCCAGCTTTAATATCAAAGGAAATATTCTCCCCTTCCCTAACAGCAAGATTTTGACCTGCTACACTCAATTTAAGGTCATCATAGGTAACCTCATCCTTTTTGGAACAATTTGTAGCTGTCATTACAATCATCAATGCAACAGCTACATAAGCAAAAAATTTTTTCATAAGAAATTATATGTTGTTATTAGTAGATATATTCATTTTCGAGATGCAAAGGTAATTATTTATTCAATAAAAAATATAAACAAAATTTAAAATTTTTCATAAAAATACACTTTCAAAATTAAAAAAATCATAATTTTGAATATAAGAAAAGGCTCCTCTTTAAATTATTCACAAAATATTAACGTAATCTTCTGTCCGGTTCTTTGCTCTTATCCCACTTCAAGTCAGACAGCATTGAGGATTTTATTCCTATGAAGAAATACCAAGAATTCCTATATCCAATGGGTGTGAAGTGAAAACTCATCCTAAAACTATTCAAATCACGTTCAAATCGTAATTGCGTGTAAGTAATTCCTTTATTTATAAAATCGTATCCGCTTGAAATTCCCACTTGCCATTTTGGTGAAAGTTCAACATTACTTGAAAACATAATGGAATTATTCGAAATCCTTCCCTCACGAGCCATATTACTGTAAGTCAAGGAGTAAGCCAAATTAACATCCCACGGAATGCTTGCATTATAGAAAGAACTTTTCTTTTCGTCTCTTTCTTGTTTTTCTTCTGCTTCCTCATCTTCGTCTTCATTCTGCATATCATTTATGGGTTTGGACGAACCGAACAAATCATCCGCACGCCCTCCGGAAGCCGTGTTATCGTTATTTTTTGTTTTGCTTTTATCTCTGTTTGAAAAAGTATAACTCGTTGATAAATTGGCATTTGTTAAACGGAAAAGACTTCCTCCATTATTAATATTAAACTTTTCCATCTGTCTTCCATTTTCATCAATTGCGTACGGATTCAAAGTCATCCCGAAATTGATAGGCAATTTTCCTTCGAAAAACGAAGTTCCTCCCGTTACGGATATAGGGCTAAATTGTTTTGTAATTACATTATAACTCGAACTGAAATTCAAGCTATTAAGCAACATAATTTTCTTTGGTTCGGTTTGTGTGCTGTCTTTTTGCTTCACTTTTGCTTCCAAAGTATTACTCAATGAAAAGCTGATGGATTGTGATTCATTAAGCCCCGGTGTTCCGTAAATCCCCCCTTCAAAACGAGTGTATTGCGACTTATTCCCGAAAGCATCCGAAATATAATCCTCATAATATTGATCGAAAGCAGGTGTATAACCATAACTAACAGACGGACGCATCACGTGCCTGATAGCCTGTATCTTACTATCTTTTTTAAATCGGAATGTTCCATAAACGGTAGTACCCAAACTCGCTCCCAAATTATATGTAAGAAAACGGTCAAAGCCATTCAATGTATCAATTTTAGATTTCCCTACGTTGCTATTGAAGTCATTTTTACGAATCGTTTTAAATTGCCAAGTTTCATTTAAAGACGAATTCAAGCCTAAAGTTATGTATTTGAACAATTTTGCCGTAGTACTAACAGGAATTGAATGTCGCACTCCGTTTTTGGCATCATTGAACATTTTTTTTGAAAAAAACAAACTATCAGTTGTTGAAAACCTATTATCAGCCTGCATACTATATTGAAAATTAAGGCTTTTTATAAAACCTTTTTTGGATTGACCTTGCTTGACGAAAGGATAAATACGTTCCAAATTTGCACGCAATGCAGGCAAAGTCATTTCAATACTTTGTGTATTAGTATTTTGCGAATGTGAAGCCGTAACAGAAAGATTTACAGAAGGATACACCGGAAAAGTTTTAGAATAAGAAATCGATGAGGATAACGTATTATTCAAAACATTTGGCGAATTGATTTGATTGTATGAATTTTGGTAATAACGACTACTTCCCAAATTCACCGATGCCGAAAAACTTGAATTAGGATTCGATTTTGCATCTTTTGAGTGTGTCCATTGAATGTTATATAAGGTCGTTCCACTGTAATCAGGAAGTCCTTTGATACTATAAATCTGATTTTCATAGTTTAAACTAAAATTACCAGAAAATTTATATCGTTTATTATATGCGGACTGTGCTCTGAAACCGTAACTTCCGTTGGTGAAATAATCTCCTGTGAGAGCCAAATCCAAATGGTCACTGATAACGAAGTAATATCCACCGTTTTGTATAAAATATCCTCGATTATTTACCTCTCCGAAAGTAGGAAAAATAAGCCCTGATGCTCGTCCTGAAACCATCGGATAATATGCAAAAGGAATGGCTATAGGAGTCGGAACATCAACAATATACATATTGCTAAGCCCCGCTATTATCTTCTTCTGCGGAACAAACTTAGCTTTTCGTACTTTGATGTAATAATCCGGGTCGTCCAAATCTTCCGCTGTTGTGATAATAGCATTCTTCATAAAATAGGTAGAATCATTCTCTTTTTTAATGATTTCACCTTTTATGTTATTTTCATCTTGCTTAGTGTAAGCATTTCGGATGATTGCTCTTTGGGTTTTGTAATTAAAACGGATGGAATCCGGTTCAATCACGTCATCACCTTGCTTAAAAACAGGATGTTGCGTGTATTCTCCAACAGAATCTTTCAATCGCCCTGCGTAAACTTCTCCTATATCAAATTTAATAAGCTCAATTCCTGCAGATATATCAATATCAGTATATTGTACTTGCGTTTCGTTGTACAAGATGATTTCACTTTTCACCTTATTAAATACAATACTGTCCTTAGCTTTGTACTTAACAATATCTTCCAAAGCTCCTTTTGGTTTTTGCAAAGAATCTTTCTTTAAAGAATCTTTTTCTTGCGAAAGAGAATCAATTTCAGATTTCGTATTTGTTTTTTTGATAGTGTCCTTCGCTGAGCTTCTGGAACGTTTCAAAGTATCCAACACCGAAAATGTGTAAAAACCCCGATAATCCATCTTTCGGATAGCAAACAACTCCGCATACCAAAAGAAACTGGTTGCGATTAATAAACCTATCAATAAAATTATTTGTCTCCGATAATTTAGCAAAGTATTCTTTTTTGAAATTTCAAAATTTAGCGTAAAAATTCACGAACTTCGTCCTTTAAATGGCTCAAAGCACTCGATGAAGGTGATGGTTTGTTGATAAACTCTTTAAAAATAAATTCGGTCATAGCCTTGGAATCAGCCAATTCCTCATCATATGTGGCTTTGCGAATCACTTGAATAGTTGCCATTTTGGCTGTTCGGATAACATTCCATAAATCTTCACTCATATATATTTGCTGTGAAAGATTATGTTCAAACTCCTCATCAATTGAATTTACCAATAACGCTTCATATTCTTTTTTAGGCAAGTTGCGGGAAGGAATGCGAAGTAATAATTGTTGCGGACTGATTCGCTCCAAAAACAAAGCCATTCGCTCGTAAGCCTGCAAACGCAACGGAAGCGAAAGTTTCTGATTTTCTTTTTGCAACAGAAAAAAACGGCGTTTTTCTTCATTTTTGGTGTGTAAATAAAAGAAGTAATAAGCAACCACACCAACAATGGCAGAAGGAACACAATACAACAAAAAAGTGACAATTTGGCTTTCCATTTGTTATGACATAATTTTGTGGACAAAAGTAATAATTTTTTCAAACAAAAAGAAAACTAAACTGTGAAAGTAAGTAAAAAGATGTAATATACACATACTAAATGGTTTAGTTTGTTATCAGGAAAGTATTGGAAAGCAAGGCATAGGGTAATTTGACGGGTAAAAACAAAGTTAGGTTTCTAAATCGTTACCTAATGGTAGTTTTAAATATTTTGAATAAAAGACTATATTTCAGTGTTTTGCACTTGTTTTCATAGCGTATGGTAACTCAATAGAAATTAATTTTGTAATTTAAAAAGTTGAGTTATGCAAGTAAAAAAATCAACCTTCAAAGTGCTTTTCTATCTGAAAAAGAATGCTCCTAAGAAAAACGGAAAAGTGGCCATTATGGGTAGGATTACCATTGATGGTAAAATTGCCCAATTTAGTACCAAGCTCGAAATTCTTCCTGATAAATGGGATTTGAAATTCGGCAAAGTCTTAGGTAAGAGTGAAGAAGCTCTTTCATTAAATCGCAAATTGGAAGAGCTGAAAACTCGTTTGGTCAATCAATATGACCATCTGATGAAAATGGATGGATTTGCCACTGCCGAAAAGCTTAAAAACAGCTTTTTAGGCATTGGAACAATGGACGATTCGCTTTTAAAAGTTTTTGAAAATTTCAACGTTGATTTTGAAAAAATGGTTCAAAAAGGAGTAAGAGGCAAACAAACATTAGCGAAATATCAAAATGTATATACACATCTTTCAGATTTTATTGGTTATAAATACCATCGAAAAGATATGGCTTTTCGGGAGCTTACAGCGGATTTCATTAAAGATTTTGATTTTTATCTTCGTATCAATAAAAGACTAACACACAATACAATATGGGTATATATGATGCCTTTGCGTAAGATGATTGACATCGCTTTGGAAAAGGATTTGATTCACAAGAATCCATTCCGAGAATACGAAATCACAATGCAGGAAAAAGACCGAGGCTATTTGCTAAAAGAAGAAATTGAGCAGTTGTTGAGCTGTACTTTTAAGAGTAAAACCCGCGAATTGGTGCGTGATTTGTTCGTGTTTAGCTGTTTTACGGGACTTTCGTATATTGACATCAAACAGCTCAAAAAGAGTCAAATTCAAACCTTTTTTGATGGTAATCGTTGGATTCTTTCCCGTAGGCAAAAGACAGGGAACACTTCCAACGTTCGCATACTTCCCATCGCTCAAAAAATCATTGATAAATACGAATCCTTCAGCAAAGGCGATTTTGTGTTTCCTGTTCCGAGTAACTCTTGTTCCAATTTTCATTTAAAAGAAATCAGTTTGAAAGTCGGTATTGACAAAACGAAACCTTTGAGTTTTCATTGGGCAAGGCATACTTTCGGCACCTTATTTCTTACAGAAGGCGTTCCTTTGGAAAGTGTTAGTAAAATGATGGGACACAAGAATTTGAAAACCACACAGATTTATGCTAAAATCACCAATGAAAAAATCAGTAGGGATATGGAAAAAATCGCTTATAAATTTAATGATTTCGGTGAGCGATTAGTTGCTTCATTATAGTATAATTTGCTGCAATTCATATGATAATATAAAATATTTGTCTTTAAGATTAACCGATACAGGGATTATTTACAATTTCTGTATCGGTTTTTTTATTGGATTTTATTCGGCAGAGGAAGACTCCTTCGTTTCATTTTATTAGTAATGGTGTGTGCGTTTGTTTATGGGATTTTCTCCTGTTTTATTTATGAAGTAATCACCCGAAATGGGTATTCGTTCTCGAGAGCAAAGGTATTTCTGTGTTTGTAACGCTGCCACAAGGTCAAGCCTCTGGTTTTCAAAAAAATCTCCACACCCGTTTTCAACAGGGGTTGTATTTTTTTGAAAAACCTTGTAGCCGCTAAACACAGACCTTTTAGGCTCTCGAAACGACAACCGCATATTCCGGCTCTTTATACGAATAAAAAAAATGTCGAAAATGATAAAAATGAACGCACTGCTTACTACTTGTTTTAATGAAACGACTTCGCTCTTCCTCTCATTGCCGAATTAAAAATTTTCAGAGATAGAGAGTGGAAAAAGCAGGGCGGACAAAACATTTCGCAAAACGCAACTCAAAACCCAAATATTCACACTCAAAAATAAAGAATATGACAAGAGAAAACACACCTATTGCCACAAAATTCGTATCGTGGAAAGTATGTACTTTAAACCAATTAAAAGACACTCGTGCCTACATATTACGGCAAAAACTCAATGAGAAGCAACCCCTGTCAAGAGCGGATAAAAACTGGATAACCTACCAAATCAACCATAATGCGTATTTCAAAAATGCCATTCCTATTATGGGATACTGCTTTGATTTTTCAGACGTTTTAAAAACTTTTTTGGTACTGCAATACCAACAATGGCACGAATACAAGGCGATTGACAAAACAAGCCTTCGGGCAATGCTTTATGGGAGAATATCCCTTATTATTGAAATTAAAAAACCTTAAACACATAAAACACTATGAATATCATTGGAAGATTGACAAGTGATGCACAGGTGCAGACCTTGTCCAACAAAAAACAAGTTGTTAATTTTTCGGTAGCGGTCAATGATAACTACCGAAATAAAGAGGGAGAAACCATACAGCAAACCACGTATTTTGATTGTGCGTATTGGATAAGTGTCAATGTAGCTAAGATATTGACCAAAGGGGCTTTGGTGGAGCTTTCGGGCAGGGTCAGTGCAAGAGCTTGGATAAATGCACAAGGCGAACCCAAAGCAGGATTGAATTTTCATACCTCAAAAATCAAATTGCATCAAGTTAAAAAGTCGGAAGCAACCACCAACACGCAACTCCAAGAACAAAAGCACTCCACAACAACGGACGAAGATTTTGACGATTTACCTTTTTAAACATTTTAAAACCAAAGAGATATGAATTATATCCTAAATGAAATACGTATTTATGTAGGTACATATAAAAAATACAATGAGGGTAATTTATTTGGTAAATGGTTTACTTTATCGAACTATGATGATATAGAGGCGTTTTATGCCGACTGCAAACGATTGCACCAAGATGAAGAAGACCCCGAATTAATGTTCCAAGATTGGAAATGTCCTCCAATTTTTGACGGATTTATAGGCGAATGCCATTTGGATAAAAGCATTTTTGAAATGGCTTTGCTTTTGGAAGAAATGAGCGATGACGATATAGAAATCGTACAAAATTATATCTATCTAACAGGAATACCTCTAAATGAGCAGACCATCGAAAAAGCCCAAGAGCGGTATATCGGTTACTTTTCCACTGAAACGGATTTTGCCGAATATTATGCGGAACAAACAGGACTACTCCAAAATATTCCTGATGAGGTGGCAATGTATTTTGATTATGAAGCCTATGCAAGGGATTTGGATTTTATGGAACACAATAACCACTATTTCTATAATTATTAACCAAAAAGAAAAAAGATGAAAATAGCAAACACAAATACAAAACATATCCTAATAAAAGCCCATACCAATAGCGATTGGGATACCTGCGACTTTGCCATCATTCAAATAGATGAAGCGTGGAAAAAAGAGTTAAAAAAACGGCTAAAATTAGTTGAGTTCATTGATGATATGCCTAACCTTGTTTCGGTTTTGTTTCGAGATAGTGCCGTGAGTTTTTACGCCACTAATGAAGATGACACGCCCCATATAGATACCCTTTTGGGGGACAAAAATTGGCAATTTGTGAGCCTCGAAAACAACGAAACGAACCATTTTAACACTCCCACAAGTACGCTCAACTTATATCAAATGGTAGTTTGTAAAGGTGGGTATGCCTACTTCCAAGCCTTTGGAAAACATACGGGGGAAGAATTCTACACAGATGATTTTAACGGATCGCCACTACTGAACTTGTTATACACCTTTACCCCACCGATAAGTCCCACCACGGCACCTATGGCATAAATCAGTTTGGTAGCAGGGTCAAAGTACGAGGTAACCATTTTGGTAGCCTCATTGATACCACCCACTCCATTGCCCTGTGAAAAGGCAAAATTCGCCATCATCAAAAGCAATAAAAACAACTTTTTTTGAATTAATTTTCGTGTCATTTTTTTAACGTTTTTAAAATTTTAAGGCAAAAGTAGATTCATAATATCCACTGAAAATCAAAGTGGTAGCAAATGGAAGAAGATGGCAGGGATTGGCAGTTGTTAAGAATTATTTGTATATTTGCAATACCTTATTTATAATTGAAAAATGATCGTAAGTATATATCTGAAGGAACACGGATTTTTAAAGCTAGAAACTCCCCAAACCTTAAATTTTGGAGGAAAGTATCTGTATAATTTTGAAGAGCAAGGTCGCAATCTGTGTGTAACAAAAAAGTTGAATGAAAAATACATTCCTGATTTTTTTAATATTTCTGGAAGCCAATGTAAAATAAATTTACTCAGTGCTATTGTTGGAGCAAATGGTGTTGGGAAGTCATCTGTTTTAGATATCATACGAAATATATTTGCTAATTCTGGCTATAACGGAGCTTTCCCTCATAATCTTTGTGTAGTTTTGGTGGAAGAGAATGGGCAAACCAAGGTTTTGTATGAAGCAGGTTATACCAATATTTATATAAAATCTGATAGTGGTGAAACATCAGAGTTAGAATATGCTTCAAAACAAGAATACCAATCTATTTATTACTCTCCCCATTTTGATTTAAAGTACAATCCGGATTTTGATGAAGTGGATAAATATGATATTTCTCTTGATAAATACATCCAAAAAGATTTGGAGAATATTGATAAAAAAGGAACTAACGAATCTGGGTGGAAATATCCTCTGCACGAAGAATTGAAGTTTAAAGAGTCTATGAGGCAGATTGAGTTAATGCAATCATCTATTTTTCAAAACAATTCTGTTTTTCGTGATATTTTTAATCTTCCTGAATATAAAATAGGCGTATTGTATTTTAGAGAAACAAATATTGATTATGATGATAAGGGAAAAGTGAATTTTTGGAATACGCCGATGCCTTTACAATCCATTATTCAGTTAATTTTAGATAAACTACAAGAAGAATATAAAAAATGGCATTCCATAAGAATTTTTGATAAAAATAGTAACGTTACAAATCAAGAAAAAGTAAATAAATACCTATTAGAAAGATATGTTATCCAATGTTTTATGACAATGATTATAAATCAAATGGAAAAACATAATACTTGGCTTGAAGAAGGGCATATACCAGAGCCATACCAAATGGAAAGGTTTGCAAATCATTCTGCAAAAGATGTTTTCCTTTATTTTATTAAAGAAAGTTTTATTGAGAAAGGAGGTCATAAAAAGAAAATTTTTGAATATGAAAAAATTAAATTATTTATTGAAAAACTATTTACTCTTTTCGAAAAAGAAAAAAATCCTGATAAAATAACAAAACAGAGTATTTGGCTCGATTTAAGCGAATTAAAAGAGATATTAGAATTGCATAAAGAGATAATTACCAATCTTTTCCATTATTATCCAAAATATGAGAGGAAAATAGATGAAATGGATTATGTAGAAGGTTTTTTATCGTTTTATCCCACAGACAGAAATATGAGTTCGGGGGAAACGGCAACACTTAATTTATTTTCAAAATTATATGATTTTATTGATATGAATTTAGTGGAAGAAAGACAATTTTTATCCAATACACAAAACTATATTTTACTATTAGATGAAGCAGATTTGGGCTTTCACCCACTTTGGAAGAAAAAATATGTGAATGCAATTTTGAAGGCGTTGCCATATTTCTTTGAAAATCTACTCCTAAAACCTAATTTACAAATTATCATTACCACGCACGACCCTTTGACTTTGTCGGATTTACCAATGAATAATGTGGTTTTCATACAAAGGCGGGGGGATTTTTTAGAAGTTGTTCCCGAAGAAAACAAAGTACAAAAAACATTTGGAGCAAATATTACGGATTTGTTAGCACACTCCTTCTTTGTAGAGAACGGATTGATTGGTGATTTTGCAAAATCGAAAATAGAAGAAACCATTACTTGGATAAATGAAAATAAAACCAATCAGGGTGAAAATTTTGAAAAAGAATTGAAATATTATAAGAAAGTCATCAATTTGATTGATGAAAGAGTACTAAAGTTAAAACTTACCGAAATGATTACTGAATTGGTTCCCGATGACCATTATCACAACCAAATCATCGAAGAAGAAATTAAAAAACTAAAAAGATTAAGAAAATGATTTACATAGATATAAATAAACCGAATATAATAAGAGCAAGAGATTATCACTATCAGATAATGAAATACATTATCCAGAAAAGGATAAAAGGTAATAATTTCAAAGATAAACCACCTATTACTAATATGAAAATCCAACAAATTAAAGGAATTGATTATGCAATACAAATTTTTTTTGAAAATGAAGAAAACTTGAAAAAAGTATTAATAGGCTTGCCAACGGAATTAGATAAGATAAAAACAAAGTTTTCAAAAAAGGGCAAAATAAAACAACTTTTTCATTATGACAATTGGATAAAATATGACAAATATAATGCTTACCATTTGGCGGAAAAATTAGATATTCCCACTTGTCCATATTGTGGGAGAATGTATACAAAAACAGTGATTTCAGAAAAAGGGAAAAAAATTGTGCGTCCTGATTTTGATCATTGGTTTCCAAAAAGTAAATATCCTCTTTTAGCTTTGTCGTTTTATAATTTAATCCCTAGCTGTAATATCTGTAATAGTAGACTGAAGGGAGCTTATGATTTTGAGTTAGATACTCATTTTCACCCTTACCATAAAGTCGATGATTTGAAATTTACTTTCAGTTATGATTTAGATGCCTATGAAAAACCTCGTGTAAAAATTGTAACTGAAAATGATTTTTCCAAAGATTCTGTAAAAGCATTTGAGTTAGAAGAAATTTACAAAACGCATCAAGACGAAGTAGAAGATTTACTAAAAATTCGCCAAGCCTATTCCGAAAATTATATTGAAATTCTTAATAAAACACTAGAAGGAGCAAATCTCACTCGTGAAGAAGTTTACCGTTTGGCTTTTGGGGCTCATCTTGCCGAAGATAAATTTGACCGAAGACCACTCAGCAAAATTAAAAAAGACATCTTAACCGAATTAGGAATTGTAAAATTGAAATGAAATGAGCTTTAAACTATTAGCTATACGACCTCTTAAAGGTTGTGATAAAAGATTTTTAAAAAATCTAAAAGAAGATAAAATATACCAATTTTATAATGAATATGCTTTTGAGCAAAATGCTAACGGAGAAGTAATAGATGTAAAGAAAGATAAATCGTCTGTTCCTGAAAATTTATATCAATTGGCAGATTCAGAATTGAAAATCAATATTTCTGCTTTGGTAGGGAAAAACGGAAGCGGGAAGAGTTCGTTATTAGAATTATTTTATGCGACTTGTTTCGTTATTGCATCAAAAGAAGGAATTTTATATAATCCCGATAAAATAGACAAGGATATAGAAGATATAAAGACATCTGATTATCTTAATGAGGATGAAATATCAAAAGTGGAAGAAAAAATATCTGAAATAAAAAATCAACATTCTAATAAAAAATTTAATATAGAATTTAATTATGATATTGAAAATCAAGTAATAAAAAGATTAGAAGAAAGAAAAAAAGAGATAAAAAAAATATATGAAGATTTAAAAATTGAAATTTATTATGAAAAAGAGGATAATTTGTATAAAATTTCTTTTTCTGATAGCAAGATTAAGTATTTTCAATTAAAAGGAGAAGAGTGGTTAAAGATTGACGATAAAGAAAAATTCTTTTACAGTATAGCAATTAACTATTCTCTCTATGGGCTTAATGAAGAATTTTTAGGAGAATGGATTTCCGCCTTATTTCATAAAAATGATGGCTATCAAACGCCATTGGTTATAAACCCTTACCGAATAAACGGGAATATCAATGTCAATTCGGAACTTCATTTGGCTCAAACCCGACTGATGACAAATATTTTATTAACAAATAATAAAGAAGTTTTAGTTGGGAAAGAAATAGAAAAAGTAATTTTTGAGATAGATGCCAATAAATTTAATGATGAAAGAATTAATGAATTAGCGAAAAAAGCGGATATTTCATTAGTATATCAACACATTTATGGTGAAGAAATATCTAATCCTGAAAAAACTCCAAATTATGAACTGCTAAAAAGTTATGTGATTTTCAAGATTGAAAAAATTTGTAGAGTTTATAAAGATTATCAACGTATTAATCCATTCGATGATGAAAAAAAAATCTCCAAAGAAGTATTGGATAAGCTAAAAGAAGACAAAAGTCATATTACTTTAAAATTGAGGCAAGTTCTTAATCTTATTCGTTTTGATATTTTGAAAAATGATAGTCAATCCAAATGGAATGAAGAGAATGGAATTTATCGATTTGAAATTCAAATAGATAATTTAATTAATAGAATAGATAAAATTAAAAATATTTCGAAAGAAGAACTAATCCCTATTGGTTGCCATCGTTTTACAATTAAAATTAAAAATGATAAGGAGAATGAAAGCTCTTCTTCGGAAATGAGTACTTTAAGTTCGGGAGAGCAACATTTGGCACATACCACACAGTCGGTATTATATCATATTTTGAATGTCAATTCTGTTCATAATTCTAATTCTGGCAAAAAGAAATATCATTATATCAATATTATTTTTGATGAGATTGAGTTGTATTTTCATCCCGAATACCAAAGAAGATTTGTTTTTGAATTATTAGAAAAATTAAAAAATATAGAAAAAAATATAAATAATATAAAAGGAATAAATATACTGTTTTGTACGCATTCTCCTTTTATTCTATCCGATATTCCAAAGCAAAATGTATTATTTTTAGGAGAAGGTGAGATAGAAAATAAAAATACATTTGCAGGAAATATTTCAATGATGTTATCCAGTTCGTTTTTTATGAAAGAATCTTTAATTGGAGAGTTTGCGAAAAATAGAATCAATCAATTATTAGAAAAACTGAATCAACAAAAAGAAGAATATAGAAAGGAGGAAGAATATAAGAAAAAAACAAATAAAAAAGAAGAAGATAAGTATAAAGCACAAATAATAATGTCTGATAAAGAAAAATCAGAAGCCCTCGAACTTATAAAACTAATAGATGAACCTATTTTAAAGTATAAACTTAACGAGATGTTTTGTGAGGTATATCCTAATTTTTGCAAAGAAAATGAGAAAAAAATCAGAGAAAATGAATTAAAGGCTCTTGCCGAGCAATATGGATTTAAAATAGAAATTAAAAAATAAATTGAATAAAATATGCCTCAAAAAGACATTTTACATTTTTGGAGAAATGTAGAAATCTTCAATTTTCCTGACTTAGATAAGGATTCTGTTATAGAAATAAAAAATCAACTTCCTTGGAATACACCCAAAACTATTGAAAAAGGTAAAAAAAGAATCTACACACTGTTTTTTGGGGAAATTTCAAAAGAGAATATTGTAAATCATATTGAAAATTTATTTCCAAGCAAGGAAAAGGTACTTTGGGAAGAGAAAGTGAGTGGTTTTACTTGTCTTTCTTCAATTATTCTTGATGAAAAAGGACAACCTGATGCTAATAGCTATACATTAGCAAGTTATGTTTTGGGATTAACTATTTTACACAACAAAAGAGATATTTCTTCCGTGTTTCAATTACTTCAAAATGTACAAGATGAGTATTCTGAACGGTTTAATATTCTCAAAAATCAAGATAATGAAAACTCAAAAGGTGAAGTTATAACTTGGGATTTTATAAATAAAGAAATAGACTATCTCAAACAATTAACTCCTTGGAATACAAAAGAAATAAAAGTTTATTATCTTGAAAAAGATGTTAGCATAAATACTGAGCTTGATGCTCCGTTTCTAAATAGCTTTTTCTTAGAAGATTTGAATAATTTGATTGATAAAAAAACTGAATTATCACTCACATTACAAGATTATTTGACTCTTACTCCCTATCAGCAAAAATTAGATTTGATTAAAAATAAAGAGGAACTTTTTAAAACCATCCATCCAGAATATTTAACTGAAGGAAAATGGGCTTCGTCTCCTCAATATGGACTTTGTACTGCTCAATTAGGTGCTGTAAATTCTATTTTTAAAGATTTGAATAACAACTCAGGTTTGCAAGGCGTAAATGGACCTCCCGGAACGGGTAAAACCACACTTTTGTTAGATGTGATTGCTCAAATCATAGTGGATAGAGCCAAGTATATTACTAACATTGGCACTGATAATCTTTTTGGAAAAGGTGTAAAATTAGATTTTAAAGATAGATACCAATATGTTTATCCTTTAAATGCTTCATTACAAAAGAATTTTGGTATTGTTGTAGCGAGTAATAACAATGCAGCGGTGGAAAATATCAGTAAGGAATTGCCTCAGTTGAAAAAAATTGACAAAAAAGCCTTTTCAAATGCAGATTATTTTGGGGAATTTGCAAAAGAGGAATTAACTGGCAGTGAAAATTGGGGAATTTTAGCTGCTGCATTGGGGAATTCCGAAAATAAAAGTAAATTCCACAATTTCTTTTGGAAATCATTTATAAAAGATGAAAATGGAAATAGCATAGTTGATAAAGAAGTAAATAACTTTCAAAATTATTTAGTAAAAATTCAATCAGAACAAGAGAAAAATCCAAGTAAAAAAAGGGAAATCCTATCAAATTTCGAAAACGCAAAAAATAATTTTGAGAAAAAATTGAAAGAGTTTAATACTTTCAAAACGATAGCAGTCGATTTTCACAATAGATTTGATGAGTTTAGAAAAAATATAGCTTTAAAAAAGGAGTTGGACATTTCTAAAATAGAAAAAGAAACCGCTAAAAATCAATTTATTAATGATTTAAAGGCATTAGAAATTAGAAAAAACGAAAAAGACAAAGAGCAAGAAAATGTAAAAATTTCTTTGAATTTTCATAATAATAAAAAGCCTATTTTCTTTTTCTTCCAAAAGTTGTTTAATACAGAAAATTATAAAAAATGGAACAATGAAATAAGTGAGATTTTAAGCGAATTTGATAGTATTTCATCGGAAATAAAGCAACTTAACTCTCAAATTGAGAAAAAGAGTTCTGAATTGAATATTGTTGAAAATCAACTCAAAAGCTTTCAAAATCAATTAAATCAAATTGAGAGATTTGAAAAAGAATATGAAAACTTAAAATCTCAACTTACCCAAGATTACAAAATTGAGGAAAAGAATCTTTTTGATGAAAAATTCTATGGTAAAGATTTGAAAGAAATTCATTTACTCTCTCCATATCATTCAGAATTTATAGCAAAACTTCGTAGTGAAATATTTTTAAATGCTCTCGAAGTTCATAAATATACAATTCTTAACAACGCCAAACAATTCAAAAATAATTTGAATTCTTTTTTTGAAATGATTACAGGTAGAGCGAAAATTGATGAAGAACTAATACAATCACTTTGGGATACTTTCTTTTTCTGTGTTCCAGTGGTTTCTACATCATTAGCTTCGGCAAGTAAATTGTTTCCTAATATGGCAAAAAATCAAATCGGATGGTTATTAATAGATGAAGCAGGACAAGCCACGCCTCAATCAGTTGCAGGTCTGATTCAACGCTCAAAACGATGTGTTATTGTAGGTGATCCAATACAAGTAGAGCCTGTGGTTACTATTCCCAAAACTTTGGTTGATGGATTGATAAAACATCAAAATATTGATTCTGTTTGGTCTCCATACAACGGTTCTGCTCAACAGTTAGCCGACAGAATTTCCAAATACGGAACACAAATGGGAGATGTTTGGACTGGATTTCCACTGAGAACCCACCGAAGATGTTTTAACCCAATGTCGATATAGCCAATGAAATAGCGTACGAAAATCAAATGGTAAAAGGCACGAAAGATAAAAACGAACAAGAATATATTGGTGAATCTTGTTGGTTTGATGTTGTTGGTAATGGTTCAGGAGATAGCCAAGTTATTAATGAGGAAATTGAATTACTCAAAGAAAAAATCAGTGGATTAAGAAAAACATATTTAGGGGATATTTATGTAATATCTCCTTTTAAAGCAGTTGCAGATAAATGCAGAGAAGCATTAAATAATTTCGAAAATGTTCAATGTGGTACGATTCACACATTCCAAGGAAAAGAAGCAGATGTAGTATTCCTTGTTTTAGGAAGTCATCCAGATAAAGTTGGTTCTCGTCAATGGGCATCTTCAAAGCCTAATATGCTCAATGTGGCTCTTACTCGTGCAAAAAAACGCTGTTACGTGATTGGAAACAAAGAATTGTGGAGCCAACAGCCTTATTTTAGTGTGATGGCAGAAACGATGCAGTAACAACAAAAAGACCACAAAAGATAATTAAACCCAAATTACGCATTGAATTATTGTTTAGCATAAACTGTTTTACACACACTTGTAATCGTTTTTTGAGAAATTTTTAATACGGAATTTGGGTTAAATAAGAATCAAAATGCAATTTTGGAGAGAGATTGAACTTCGGTTTAATAGACAGAGCATATAAAACTAGAAAGAAAATAAACTTGCTCAAAAGGAGATTGCTTGGTTATAAATAAATTATGCTGTTAACGACAATAATAAATGAGAATGATTCCATTATTATGATCTCGTTGTTCCAACTTGTCTTGGGTGCTAAAATTCAACGATGCAGGAGTATCCCATAATCTGTGTAAGTGAAAAAGTTCTTTCAGAGCTCTATTTTACTAAATCAAAAAGCAAATGATGTATCGTAAATTCTGTATTTTTACGTTGATGGAGACTATCAAAGGTAAATGAGTTTTCTTCTATTGAATTATCTTTTATACTAATCAAATCTCCTTCGGGCGAAATCTGAAATTTTTTATTTAACTTCTTCAGAATTTCTGTCTTAATATTATTGCTATCTCCATCTAATATAAAACCAATCATTCCGCCAAAGCTTAAACCTTGGGCATATTTACCATTGAAATATCGTAATACCCCACCATCAAAAATGTTTTGCCCATTGCTATCTTTTTTGTATGTATTGTAACAAACATATTTATCTATCAAGTTCTGACTGCCGTCTAAATTTTTACATTCAAAGTAGAAGTCTTTATTTTTCCAATATGTATTATGAATGGTAATATCATAATTACCCTCCACACTCTCATCATTTGTTTCTTCTCCCTTTACAGAAAAATTCAAACCAAATTCTCTGTTTGCTTTCAATTTGAGACGCACAAATTTTGCTATTTCTCGTTCAATTCTTGCAGGCTTCTTTTTCTTCTCTTCTTCAACTTTAGATTTTAGTTCCGCACTATCGTAGTTTTTATAAAAGTCGAGCAAATAATAAAACACCCAACTTTTCCAAAACTCATCGTCTAAAGTTTGTAACAGGCGGATATCAAATGGAATCTTTTTGGGCTTCTTAATTCTAATGTACTCTCTTTCCATTCTCATTAGGTATTAAGTGTCTTAAAATGTCCTGACCATCTTCAAAGGCTTTTGTTTCTGTCCAGTTTTTATTTATATCTTCTTTAATGATATACACACAGTCTTTTCCAAAAATCTTCTCCTGACTTGCTAAAAAATTGGCATTAGGATTTTGCTCAAATATTTCGTTAAGCAAATACTTCTTCGTTTTAGCAACTTGAGGACTAATGGAGCTATTTCCAAACGATATTTTTACAACAATTAAATGAAAATCTGTCGATGTTTCTTCTATGGTTATAGGGCTTTCAAAATAAAACTCTACTATTTCTTTCAGCGTATTCTTATAATTATCTAAAGCCTTTTTCTTTCTTCCAATTCTTGATTTCGGAAGAAAATAATCTTTTACTCTTTGCTTTTCCCAATATGATAATTCGTACATTTCATAGATCAACTCATTCAACTCTTGTTCCTTTTCTGAATATTCATATTTACCCTCTGTTAATTTTTGACTTAAATATGATATTTTTATCAATAACTCCTTATCTAATTCTTTAGGAATTGGTATGTTTTTTAGAATACTCCCATCTATTCTTGGTAAGTTATCTCCAAATCGTTTTTTATCTCTTATGTTTATAATGTAATTAATTAAATATGAATTTAATAATGAAACAATGAAATAGCTTAATCCTTCTTCTTTTACTTTAATTCCAAAAACATTTACAGAAAAAACAATATTATTAGGAGTATAAACTGCCTTTATTCTATCTCCAACTCTTGTAATTAAAATTTTGTTCCCCTCAAATATTTTAACATCTCTTGGTCTTTGGAAATTATTTTTGGTTATTGAACTTAAATTTATATAGCCATCATAATTATCTATTTTAAAGTGGTTGATATTCGTATACTCATAAACATACGGTGTTGGATAATCGCCATTTTGAGTTTCATTCAAGTAATTTTTTAACTCAAATTCTTTTTGTAATTTTTTCTTTTCTTTTCTATCTGAATTTTTAAATTCAGTGATACTAAAATTCAAAAAAGAAGCAATTTCTTTATTGCTTTTTCTTGTTAAGCCTTGAAGACTTTCATTGTTTATGGATAGGTAGTTCTCTAATTTAGAAAAACTATTAAATTTATTTATAAAAATTCTATCAAATTCATTTCCCACAAGATAATCTCTTAGTCCTATTTCTTTTTCAATAAGGCCTTTCTGAGATATATTAATAACTAAATCTTCCTGAATTGTAAGTAATTCAAAAGGTTTTTCTGAAAATAGCCCCAGATCCACAGGATAATAATCAATAATGTTATTTTCATCAAGATTATTTGTGAAAATGATTGCCACAACGCTCTCTCTCGCCTTTTCAAACAATATCTTTTTTACCCTTGACAACTCGTAAATCTTTTCAATTCCATAGTGGGAATAAAAATAGAATTGAAAAACTTCTGAATAATCATTATCAAAATTAGAACTGTTTGAAACAAATCCAAACCTTGTACTTTCGTTGCTCCAGTCCTTGATTTTCAAAAAAAAGCATTGAGATATTTGGGACTTACCTACAACATTCTTTGCAACTTTTTTAGTATCATCAGAAATAGCAACCTGATGAGAATTTAGGAATGATATTTCATTTTTAAATTCCTCTGTATTAGGTATTTCAAAAAATGGCGGATTTCCAACTATATAAGAAAACACCTTGTCTTCAAAAGGTTTATCAGATGTATTAAGTGTATTGGCGTGTTTTATATTCTGAAAAAATGAATACTCTGAAAATAAATTAATTTTTTTGTTTTCTTTCAGTTCATTTGCTATAAATTCTTTTATTTCTCTCGGGTCAATTCTATTAAATATCTGAAGTGAAAGAGAAAATAAAGTAAACCGCTGGGCTGTTAACTCTTTTTCAATACCAAATATATTTTCAGATAAAAGTTGTGTTCTGTATTTTATCTTCTCTATAGTATCTTCCGGTTCTAATCCTTGTTTTTGAGCAATTTCCAAAAGCCTTTGATAACCTGTAATAAGAAACATTCCTGAACCACTTGATGGATCTAAAATCGAACCTATTTTATCTTCTTTTATTACATCATCTACAATTAACTGTGCTAATTTCTTTGGAGTATAGTATATGCCGTTTTTTTTCTGCTTTTCAGACAAAAAGACTTCGTAGATGTAACTTATAAATTCAACAGGTAAAACATCAAACCTAAAATCAAACAACCTTAATTGACCTGTATTTACGTTGTGATTAAAAGAACTTGCTATCAGTGTACGTACCTCACTCGTCAAATATTTATCATCTATGGTTGGCTGGTCAAATAATGCATTGTTAAATATTTCGTGAATGATTTTATACAGTTTGTTGATGTCCGTATTAGAATTGTTTTCTAATAATTTTTTGTAATTAAGTTTATCATCATTAAAATAATGACTAAAAAAATATGAGTTAATAATATGATTGTCTTCTAAATACTTAATGTAAAGCGTTCTATCAATTAATGCCTGAATAACCTCATTTCTCTTATTGTCATCAGAAATTGATAGAATTAATAGTTTGCTTAATTGGTCTTTTAACCCCTTCAAAGTAGCAACCAATTCTTTATCAATCCCTTTATATTTGGCTTTGTCAATAAACGAATGATAGTTCAACCAAAATACCCCACTATCAAACTGCCAGTGTCTAATTTTTTCAATCGTATCTAAATCTTTTTCGGTAGTTGAAAAGACCTCTAGAACACTATCGTTATTTGAAACTTTAGGAGAATATTTGGCATATAACATTCTTACTTCATCAGCTTCATTAGGATAGTAGAAAATTATATCTGCATCATTTTTATTCCAAACATATTTTCTAAACTGTTCGAGTTCTGTTGTTTCCAACGAAGAAGTAACAAGGTAAAAAGAGGTATTGGTATTATTCGGATTTTTATAATAAAATACAGAGTCTTTCAGTTTGTGAGATAAAGTATTATTTTCTCCAAAATCAATGGTTTTCAATATCAAATCGATATTGAAATCAAAACCTAAATTAGAAAAAAAAGCTACTTGATTCATTGGAAATATAACAATAATTATCGTGAGCAAAGTTACAAAGATTTTTTTTTATAACTAATTTTATGAGGTAAATATTACAACCGCTTATTCTATTAGAGAAAACAATGCTTGGATGGATAGTTATCTTTGATATAGAAGTTGATACTACCACAAGTAGTCGGATAGGATTTAACAACATATAGAAAAAGCTTTTTCCATTTCTCTTAAATAACAATCCCTCTACACAAACTCCTCAATATCAAAATCACTTTCTTTTTGGGGAGTTTGTGATAAAATTTCGTCTAAAAGTCGGGCTACTTTTAGCGAAGCCTCAGGTAGGGCTTTTTCAATTTCTTCCAATAGATTGGTACCAACCACTTTTTGGGCTAATTCTTTGTTTTCAGTGGTAGAAGATGCATTTTGGCTTAGAAAATCAGTTACTTTTTCCAAATCCTCAAAAGACAAGCCCGTGGCAAAATCATTGTCTTGCTCGGGAGTTCGCATCGCTCGTAAATCCTCTTCTTCATCTTCAAAATCAGGTAAGTAATTTTCATTTTTCTGCTCAAACTCTGCTAAAATTGCCCGTTTTTCAGCCTCTGTTAATGGATTTTCCTGCTTTGGAGGTACAAATTTACTTTTCCCCATTATAGAGGTGTTTTGCTTGGGCTTTTCAGGAGTTTTTTGGGATTCGGGCAAGGGTTTAGAATATTTTTTCCGTTCGATTTTCAATGAAAATTTTTCCGATAATAACAGAAAAATAATCAGTAGCAACAGTATGATGATGAGTTTTTCCATAACTAAAAAATAGGTTTGTATTTTTCTTGAAAACTTTCGGTGATTTCTTGTTTATATTGCTCAAAATGAGCTTTTAAAACATTGTCCAAATAAGTGTAAATACTGATTTTATCCTCGCCAATAACTTGAACAATTCTCGCAATACGTTGATGATATTCCGAGCGAATATACACAGACTTCCCGTCCCTTGCCGATGTATCCCCCTGCTTAAAAAATAGGGTTTCATACGAAAGATTATCGGATTTTACCCTTCGAGGCGATTCTTTTTTGGAAGCAGGTTTTTTGTTTGTCGTTTGAGGATTTTTCTCTTTGTTTTTTGAAAAAGCATCAACATCCGAAGAAGTCCCTGCCATCAGTTCCATCAGCTCGTTTTCATTGATAAGGGGGTTCTTTTCTTTCATAATAAATAGTGTATTTTATTGTAAATTATTGATTTATAGAGAAACGATTTGAATGAATTCCGTTATAAAATCGTCTAAATGACAACCTTTCATCAATCGTTCATCGGCAGGTAATAAAGTAGAACGAAACGCCCATTTTTGATTGTCTGTCCCGTCTTTACGAAAACGCTTACTATCAGAGATATAGGCATTCATCAGAGGTAAGTTCAAATCGGCAATTACCTTTTCGTAAATTTTATACAAAGGCGATTTTTCCCTACCATCGACCTGATTCCAAAACAGATGTACACTTTCAATGGCACTTTGGGTATTTTTAGCGATAATGTTGGAAAGGACTTCGGTAAAGCTCAGTGTACTTTCAATGACCACCCTGTCGGCAGTGATGGGTGAAAAAATATGGTGCATCTGTGAAAGCACTGTCAGCACCCCTGCCGTATTTACCGTACCGGGCATATCAAACAATACCACATCTATCTGAAAAGGATTTTCAGCAAGAAAAGATTGTGCCTTTTCAACGGCCTCATTGGGTTTACAGGTAATAATCGGATAGGCTTTTTTGTTGATTTGACTGAATTGCTTGTGGGCGATATGTTTAAAGTGTTCGTTTTGCATTACCGTTTTGAGGTCTTGCTCTCGCATACGACTCAGGCTATACTGCGGATAATCGCAATCCAAAACGACTACATTGTATCCCATTCGATAGTGTAATAAACTCGCTACAAGTATGGTAAAAGTGGTTTTTCCTACCCCTCCTTTTTGAGTGGAAAAGCTAACAAATTTAGTGTTCTTGGTCTTCATATGTTTATGTGTTTATGTTTATATGTTTTTACAATTTTATGTACTTAGAGATTTGCATAAGTGCGTATCTGTATGTGTACTTATTTACGTGTTTACTTACGTACTTATATGCAAAATCAAGTAATTGAGTATATATGTGTATATGTATGTATCTATATGTGTATTTCTGTAAGTAGATACGTACTTATCCAAATATTTACACATATACACATATAAACAAACAGGTAAGTGTGTAAGTATTTACGTTTGCAGATAATCACATAGGTATTATCGTATTTGTTTACGTACGTATGTACATATGTAAGTACGTTGGGACGTAGCTACGTAGCTACATACATATGTATTTGCGTACAAAGAAACATACACAATTACACACGTATTTACATAAGGAAGTCTTTGGCATTATAAGGCATTCAATGGCAAGGAATGATATACCTGCTAAATGATTGAAATTCGGTTGTTTTGCACAAAAATAAAAGACAATGAGTTTGGAAGGTTTTTCTTTCTTTTTTAAAACTGACTTTAATGCGACCGATGGGAGCATTTTCTGTTCACCCGAACAGAGCAAGTTGTGTTTTGAGATGCTCAAAATATTTTCCGCATCTCAAAACCACTTGCCCTTGCAGGGAGCCGAAAACCTCTCCAAAGTCGTGGTTTTTACTTACTAATAAAATTGTATATGGACAATAAATTACAACCTCAAAAACGAAAATTAGGAATAGTTCCTAAAATAGATAAGGCTATTTACCGGTATACTATCAGTTTCAATCAGGTAGAACATACTCGATTTTTATCTCTTTTCGAACAATCAGGAATGAAAATCAAAGCTCATTTTATCACTTCGGTATTATTTTCCAAAGAAATCAAAAGTGTAAAAATCGATAAATCAGTAATGGATTTTTATATCAAACTCACCGAACTCTATGGACAATTTCGGGCGGTGGGAGTGAATTACAATCAGATAGTAAAGATTTTGTATCGCAATTTTTCCGAAAAGAAAGCCGCTGCCTATCTGTTTAAACTCGAACAACAAACCGCTCAAATGGTGGCTATCTGTAAAGAAATTATGGCTATTTCACAACAATTAGAACAACATATCACTGAAAAAAACACGAAAAATGGTCGCTAAAATACATCGAGGAGGCAATCTTTTGGGAGTGCTTCTGTACAATCATAACAAATTAGACAAGCAAGAAGCTACGATTTTACACACTCAAAACATCATTCAGCCTGTCAATGGAAACATAGGGACATCGGAAATTACCCGTTCTTTTGCTCCGTATTTGTTTGCCAATCAAAAGACCGAAAAGCCAATTCTGCACATATCCCTCAATCCCAATCCAAAAGATGCCGTGTCTGATGAAGTTTTTGTAAAAGTAGCACAGCAATATATGCACGAAATGGGATGGGGTAAGCAACCCTTTGTGGTGTATAAACATTCGGATATTGAACGAGAACATATTCATATCGTATCGCTTGGCATTGATGAAAACGGCAAAAAAATCAAGGATTCGTTTGAGAAAATCCGCTCAATGAAAGTGTGTAGAAATATTGAAAATGAATTTGGACTCACCCCTGCTATTGTTAATGAAAAAGGAGTGGAATTAGAAAATGATTTTGAGCTTACACACAAGGAAAATCATCTTGCAACGCTCAAAGTGGACTACACTCAAAACGAAGTAAAAAAACAGATTGCTTTGGCAGTTAGGCAGGTCATAAAAAACTATCAGTTTCAGTCTTTTAGAGAATACACGGCTTTACTTAGCAGATTTAATGTAGGCATCCAAAAAGTAGAAGGCGAATTGCAGGGTACACTCAAAAAAGGATTGGTTTATTTTGCTTTGGACGAAAACGGCAACAAGGCAAGTCAGCCTTTTAAAGCCTCCAAAATGGGAAAATCCTTAGGACTTCCTTTTTTAGAAAAACAAATTCAAAAACATTTGAACTTTCATAAAACACAGGACACGGATTTTCTAAAAGGTGAAATTTTAAATGCCCAACATTCCGCTCAAAGTACGGAGGATTTTGTAAAAATGTTAAACACGAAAAATATAGATGTCGTCATACGAAAAAATGCCGAAGGGCGATTGTATGGTATCACTTTCATAGACCATAATTCACAATGCGTATATAACGGCTCTCGGCTTGGAAAAATATTTTCTGCCAATAGTTTTGACTTATGGGAAAAACAAGTGGAAAGTAACAAAAAACAAGAAATCAAGAATCAAAGTGTCAAGAATCAAGGAATAAGTAGCAAGGAACAAAAACCAAGTAATCAATCTATTAGAGAAGAAAGTAATAACCATTTTTCTATTGATTTTCAATGTAATGAAGCCTACCAAAAAGATTTTGGAACAGATTCGGCGTTACATAGTTTTTTGAATTTATTTTCATTGGATACACAAGCCGTTAATTACGAGGAAGAAAGTTTTATCCGACAAATGCAGCGAAAACGCAAAAAGAAATCTAAAAGAATCACCTCTTAATCCTTTCCCTTTTTCTATTTTTTTAATGTTTCAATTTTTTAATCTTTTAATTCTTGAATATTTGAATGTTTTAATCTTTTAATCTAAACTAAAAAGTATGCAAAACGATGATGATTTAAGAGCTCTTGCCAAGATTATGGCATTTATGAGAGCGGTAAGTATTTTAGTGGTGCTAATGCACTTGTATTGGTATTGTTACGGCTTTTTTCAAGCCGAAAAATGGATTTTAAATGTAGTGGATAAAATACTTGCTAACTTTGAGCGAACGGCAGGACTTTTTTCACATCCACTATATACCAAATGTTTTGCCCTTGTGCTATTGGCTTTGAGTTGTTTGGGAACCACAGGTGTTAAAAACGAAAAAATCACTTGGCGGAAAATTCATATGGCATTGATAGTAGGAGTTTTATTTTTCTTTGGAAACTTTTGGATTTTATACCTAAAAGCTCCCGCTTCTCTTGTGGCGTTTTTCTATATTTTTACCACTGCCATTGGGTATATTTCACTACTGATGGCAGGTTCGTGGATGAGTCGTTTATTAAAAAACAACCTGATGGACGATGTCTTCAACAACGAAAACGAATCTTTTATGCAGGAAACACGGTTAATGCAAAATGAATACTCTATCAACCTGCCTACACTTTTCTATTATCAGAAAAAATGGAACAAAGGTTGGATAAATGTAGTCAATCCCTTTCGGGCAACCATCGTGTTGGGAACGCCAGGGTCAGGAAAATCCTATGCCATTGTCAATAACTACATCAAACAACAAATCGAAAAAGGATTCTCTATGTATATCTATGACTTCAAATTTGATGACCTTTCTACCATCGCCTATAACCACTTGTTAAAACATTTGGACAAATACAAAGTACCTCCCAAATTTTATGTAATAAACTTTGACGATCCTCGAAAAAGCCATCGATGTAATCCCATCAATCCCGATTTTATGACGGATATTTCTGATGCGTATGAAAGTGCCTATACCATAATGCTGAATCTCAACCGCTCGTGGATACAAAAGCAAGGTGATTTTTTTGTAGAATCGCCCATTATCCTTTTAGCGGCTATTATTTGGTTTTTAAAAATATATGAAAACGGAAAATATTGTACTTTTCCGCACGCCATCGAACTACTAAACAAACCTTATGCCGATGTTTTTACTATTTTGACTTCCTACCCCGAATTGGAAAACTACCTTTCGCCCTTTATGGATGCGTGGCAAGGCGGAGCTCAAGACCAACTACAAGGTCAAATCGCTTCGGCTAAAATTCCACTATCGAGAATGATTTCACCACAGCTCTATTGGGTAATGACAGGCGATGATTTTTCATTGGATATTAACAATCCCAAAGAACCCAAGATCCTTTGTGTAGGTAATAATCCCGATAGGCAAAATATCTATTCGGCAGCTCTGGGTCTCTACAACTCCCGAATCGTAAAACTCATCAACAAAAAAGGACAACTCAAATCTTCCGTGATTATCGATGAGCTTCCCACCATTTATTTCCGTGGTTTGGACAATCTTATCGCCACCGCACGAAGCAATAAAGTAGCCGTGTGTTTGGGATTTCAGGATTTTTCACAGCTTACTCGTGATTACGGGGATAAAGAAAGTAAAGTAATTCAAAATACCGTAGGGAATATTTTTAGCGGACAAGTCGTAGGAGAAACTGCCAAAACGCTATCTGAACGCTTCGGAAAAGTATTACAACAACGCCAATCCAAAACCATCAATCGCAATGATGTTTCTACCTCCATCTCCACGCAATTGGACAGCTTAATTCCTGCCAGTAAAATTTCCAATCTTACGCAGGGAATGTTCGTAGGAGCTGTATCCGACAATTTTGATGAGCGTATCGACCAAAAGATTTTCCACGCTCAAATTGTAGTGGATAATCAAAAAGTAAGTGCCGAGATGAAAAATTATCAGAAAATTCCACAGATTCTATCCTTTGTAGACGAAGATGGAATGGATAAAATGCAAGAACAAATACAAGCCAATTACAAGCAAGTGAAGTTAGATATTGTAGAGCTCATCAAAAACGAACTTGAACGCATCGAAAACGACCCTGATTTGGCTCATTTAGTGAGGAAAGAGGAGAAATATTAAAAATGTCTTTTAATAGATTTTGTTTTCAATATCAACAATTTGGATTTTTATTGTATATTTGCTCGGGAATAAATTAAAAAATATAGGTGATTTTGTGAAAAATTATCTTTATCAGATAATGTTCTTTTATAGACAAAACATTGATTTATAAAAACTTTTGTTTTGATAATATTTTCAGAAGATTTGAAAATCTTTGTCTTATTTCTCTACTAAAAAGATTATATAAAACCTTGTAAATATTAATAAATATCCTTAAAATATAAAAAAATATGGAATTTTTAAACTTAGATGAATCCGTTCAATCAGCTATCAAAATAGCTAAATCAATCGCTCGTGAGTTTGGTAATAAACATTATACTCCAGCTCATTTACTAAAAGCTCTTCTTCACAAAGAGGTAGGAATAGGGAGTTTTGTCACTGCATTAGGAAAAGACGCTTCGTTTTTGGAAGAATGGGCTGAGATTCGTATAGAAGATTGTGAAAAATTTGCAGGAGTCACTGAGATAGAACCGAATGAAAAAATCCACAAAGTTTTTGAAGAAGCCGATAATATACGACTCAAATTAGGTTTATTACAGATAAACCCTATCTGTACCTTAGGAGCTATAGCCAAGCCTGAGGTAGGTTTTTCCACTGATCAATTAAAGTCATTTCCAATACGAGAAAAAGAAATTTTAGATTTTTTCCTCCAAGGCGACAATCTACAGTTACACTCACTACATCAAGCAGAAGGGCAAGAAATAAGTGGAAAAGCAAGTAAACCTCTTACCAATCTTTTAAAATATTGTATAGATAAAACCTCTTTAGTGCGTGAGAATAAAATTTTTCCAATTGTTTGTCGAAATAAAGAAAATCGGCAAATGTTGGAAATATTAGGTAGGCATAGCAAACCCAATGTAATGATTATAGGAGATTCGGGAGTAGGTAAAACGGCAATGGTAGAGGGGCTCGCTTATGATATTATCAATGAAAAAGTTCCTTCATTTTTGGCTGGCACTACTATTTGGGAGCTTGATAATGGAGCTTTAATTGCAGGAGCAACCTACAAAGGAGAGATTGAAGACCGACTTAAAAACATCATCAAAGAACTCCGCCAAATAGATAGAGTGATTTTATTTATTGATGAAATACACACACTATTAGACCCCAAACAGGGCAACGCAGGAGCTGCGAATATATTAAAACCTGAACTTTCTAAGGGAAACCTGACTGTTATCGGAGCAACAACGATTGACGAATATCGAAAACTTATTGAACCTGACCACGCTTTCAGTCGCCGGTTTGAAGTGCTTCAAATTGAAGAACCCTCCACTGATAGTGCCACTTCAATGGTACAATTTGTACGTGAAAAATATAGGGATTTTCACCAGTTGGAAGTAAGTGATGAAGCCTTGACAAAATGTGTCTTAATGGCAAAACGCTATGTTAAAGACCGTCGATTACCCGATTCCGCTATTGATTTACTTGATAGAACTATGTCGGCAGTAAAAATGACCAATGAAACAGCTGTTTCAGACCATCTTTTACTGTTAAACAAACTGAGTGTTTTAGAAGAAAAACGAACCGAACTTTCTGAGGAAGAGTTTCTTGATGAAATATCATCACTTTGGAAGGATTTTCCTTCACATCTAAACCCTATAATGCAAGGGTATATTACCCAAGAAGCCAAATTAGATGAAAACACTCCTGCTACTGTTATTTTTGACACCCTAAATCAGATGGCTGATAGGTTGCTCTATTTTACCAAAAATCCAATAAAACAAGTAGAAGAAGAACACCTTGCGTGCGTGGTAGCAGCTAAAACAAATATTCCTGTGGGGAAAATTCAAGAAGGAGAAAAGGAAAAACTACTCAATATGGAGAATCAATTGCAAAAAAGAGTAGTGGGTCAAAACCACGCTATTAAATCGTTGGTTGATGCTATATTGGAATCCCGAAGTGGAATGAATAAACAAGGACAACCCATTGGTTCTTTTTTCTTTTTAGGTCCGACAGGAACAGGAAAAACTGAGCTTACAAAGTCCTTAGCCGAAGCATTGTTTAATGATGAAAAAGCAATGATTCGTTTTGATATGTCTGAATTTAAAGAAGAGCACTCAGCGGCACTACTTTATGGAGCTCCTCCCGGATATGTGGGGTACGAAGAGGGAGGGCTTTTGGTTAATAAAATCAGGCAACAACCTTATTCAGTAGTTCTTTTTGACGAAATAGAAAAAGCTCATTCTTCGGTATATGATATTTTTCTTCAAATAATGGACGAGGGAAAACTTCACGACCGATTAGGAAAAGAAGGAGATTTTTCCAACGCTATTGTTATTTTCACTTCAAATGTAGGGAGCGAGTGGATAGCTAAAGAAATGACAGAAGGAAGGCTACCAACAACCATACAGATGATGGAAATAATGGCAAGTTACTTTCGTCCTGAATTTTTGGCTCGTCTGTCCGAGATAGTGCCTTTCTCGCCTATTAAAGAAGAAATGTTACTGAAAATTTTTGAAATCCAATTTAAAGGATTCCGTAAACTGTTACAAGCACAAGATATGGATATTGAACTCACAGATGAAGCAAAAAAAATGCTTGCTTTTAAAGGTTTTGTCCCTAAATATGGAGCTCGTCAGGTGGCAGGAACCATCCGTAACTATCTCAGAAGACCTATATCAAAAATGATTCTCTTAGGAGAATTAAAAAAAGGACAATCACTTAAAGGAAAATTGGTCGATGGAGAATTAATCTGGGAAGTGTAAATATTTTTGTAGGTGTTAAAAAAACACCTACAAAAGAGTTTCTTCGACTTCTTCTTTTTTACGAACTCGCTTAGACACTATAACGTGTTTTTCAGATAATTTATTTTCTCTAAAAGACAAATCTGGGTCAATATATTTACGTGGTAAGAAAAAAGAAGGCTTGGTATAGAAAATCCACCCATAAGGATTCTCTGTATCATAATACTCAATGGGAGCAGAAAATTTTCTGCCGTTATAATCTGATAGAATAAGCTCAAACCAATCTCCAAAAATCATATCTTTTGTTGATTTTGCTTTCAAGCGAGTAGGTTCACTATCGTGAGAGTTTTTATAAATTTCTATTTCATAAACCAATAATCCTTCATTTCCTATAGGAGGAATGAGAACTCCTTTCTGATTTGGATTGTATATTTTCATTTTATAGATTTCAACAGGAATTTTTAAATATGTACTTACAGTATGTACAAAAAGGGGAAGAACCAACAGAGAAAGTAGACAGGTACTTGCCCAAACTCCATATTTGAAGTCGTTTACCAAATTAAACAAAAAAGAAAAAATGGAACCGCTAAGAATAATTTGTATGAGCAATATCAATGCTACTCTTCCAAAAAAATCTCTCTTTAAGTTTTTGAAGTAAACAAATAATAGTTGATAATTAAAATATCCCAATATCAGATAAAAGATTTGAAGACCTATGTATCCATAGGGCATAAAATCTACTTGTAAATATCCTAAAACTCCCAAAGAACTAAACATTACACCTGTCAAAAGGATATATAAAACGGCTTTTTTATCACTTAATAATTGCTGTTTCTTGGCAACAACCATCATAACAATGGCAATTAAAAAAGTAACTATAGGTATAATAAGTTGTGATGTGATTAGTTTTTGTAAAAATGTATTCATTTTAAATTATTTTATTGAATAGATGATATATTAATCTATAAAAACTCGATAGTAAAAAGTCATAGGAGAATATTTTATTAATTGCTTATGAAGATGTTCTATCACAGACGATTTATCTTCAATGGTAGAAATAGGCATAAGATGAACATCAATGGTACGTATGAGTCCTTGTTGTGGTAATGCACCTATACTTACTCCGTGTTGGATTCGAACATCTGCAATTAAATCAGGAAATTCTGCCAAACAAAATGTTTTTATATCGTGATTGGTAACAATACGCCCTCTTCCGTTTAAAAGATATTTAAATTGGGCGATACGTTCTCTCTCTGACGGAGTTGTAGTTCCTCCCACAGAGGGAGTTACTAAAAATGAATGTTCAATATAATTGTGTTCTCCAAGAGTTTGAGGTGACAGTGGGGTGTTTACTCGTATTCCATTAGCCAAATTCCCCAAGGTAGTCCAATATTTTACAAAAAAATTCGTTTGATAAGCCTCATCCAAAAAAATATAATGCAAATGTTCTGCATTGTTATTTTTCTCCATAGAAGATGTTTGAAGATGAATTTGTTTTATCGCACTTTTTATTAGATTTATGGTAGCATCTTCATTCTTTTTACCCATTATGAAAAAACTTCCTTCGTCTTCAAGTAAGTTTTCCAATCGCACTAAAAAATCGTGTGCATTTCGGTTATCAAAGGATTCACTTCCTCCTTGTCGAAGTGTATATGTGTTTTGAGCGTTTTCAATTTTAAATCCGTGTGAACGAGTATAAAGTTGATTTTTATCGTCATACACTGAAAGCATTCCTAAAAATGATTCTCCAACACCCATTTCTAAAGGAATAATCCCCCAATCTTTATAGGTGTTTTTTTGTATGCTATGCAAACGTTTATTAGCTACAGGAACAGCATTAATGGTTATTTGAATATTTTCAAGTATTTCATAATTAAACTGCTCTGGAAAAATGATTTCCAACCATAGTAGTTTTTCAGTGGCGTCTTTTGAAATGTTTTCTTGTTCAATCCCAATGTTATCAGAAATAGGCATATAAGAATAGTCTTCTTTATATACTCCAAGAGATTGTTCTATCGTAAAATAATGTGGGGCGTAGTATTCCAAGGCTTGAGAATCCATACGAACACTAAATTCTTGATTTTCAAAAAAATAATCTAAAGTATTTTCACCTACTACTTGTTGATTTTTTAAGTAAATCCCATTTTTCATATGTAATTTTTCCCCTTTATATCTCCATTGTGCATATTGAAGTGCTTTTAAATACTCATCTTTTTTGATAGTATTTGGAAAGTTAACAAAGAAAGATAAGTTATTCATATCTCGTACTGGATTATCAAAAGTAAGCCCTATCCAAATTTTGTTCTCCTTTTTCTCAGAAGGAGTTGTATAAATCATTCTTTTGGTTAAATCTTTTTGAATTTCATAGACATCTCCATTAAAGATAACTTTTTTTATTCCTCCTTGATACAAAAGAGTTTTACAGACAGGAAAGAACGTATATTGATGTTGGTCCTCACTCCCCAAAAAAGGTATTTTTGAGAAAAAGCCTTTTTCTGTATTGGTTTCGGTATCTTCCCATTTAGGTTCTATGTAGGCGATTGCGTGTGCAGGTTTAGCCTTGGAAACAGATTCTGGGAGTAATACTTCACTAAGACGTTGCATTACCCTATTTTCCAAATCTAACATCTCGTTGGAAAGTAGATACAACTGTTCAGAGAGTGCTTCAATAAGAAGTCGTACCAAAGGGTCTAAATTATCTACATTCTTGATGTTCCAAAAATGCAAAGCCGTACGAATCATTTTCTCTTTTAATTCCTCCTTTTTTTCTCTGTGATTACTCATAAACTAATTTTTAGATAATGGGCTTAAAAATAACTGATAATGAAACCGGCAAAACCTCTCATTACTTTTCAAAGTGGCTTCTATGATAATATCAGCCCGTTTACGAACATTAACGTTTCCAAACATTGTATCTTCTTCCACCAACTCCGATATTTCCAATTGAAAATCTGTAATGGATATACGTGGTTCATATTGTGAAATAGCGTTGGACAAATATTTAGAAAAATCTTCTTTCCAAACTTCAACTGAACGAATATGCTCAAAATCAAGTTCCCATATAGCTGTTCCATAGTTTTTATCAAAAATATGCTCACCTTGGTAAGTAATTATCAAGAGGTCTATATGTTGGTCAACCGATTCTATCTCGGAACATTTTTCAAGACTTCCTTCCTTTTCATCGAAAAAGGGCTTGAAATTTAATGGAATTTGATAATTCTTTTTTGCTTCGTTATTGAACATAACTCAATTATTTATCTGGCAAATATATAATAATATCTGTAAAAAAACGAATGATTTTCTTTACAAAAATAAAATTTGTAAAAACATTGTTTTCTCTATAAATTATTTTTATTTTTGCTCACTAAAGTCTTATTTTATATTATGGAAAACTTCTCTTATTTGCCTATTAATTGGACACAAGGAATGAATGTTTCTTCTTCGCATTTTATTGCGACAGAAAATTTTCTTTTGGAACGTCTTTTAAAAACCATCTCTCTTTCTTACAATCACTTTTATGGAATTTTACCTAAAAGCAATGCCTCGTACACAGACATTCGAGTCCGTAACTTAGGAAATACAACACATATTTCTCTGAATAGTTATTCAGGAATTTGCCCTGGTGGATATCCCTTGTTGATAGATGAAACAAATAATGACAATTTAAACTATATCATAGAAAAATCACAAGAAAGGTCAGAACAAAAATGGGATATTGTTCTTAGTGTATTTCCTTTTCAAAGAGTTCCGACAGGTGTGCCTGATGCTAATGAACTCCCGTTACGTTTTCCATATGTTAAAACTCTTTTTCAATTAGGAGTATTACCCTATCAAGAGCAAGTGGAGCACGCTCAATTCAGCGTTGTGATTGGAGTACTAAAAAAGACAACTGCTGGATATGAATTGGACGGAAATTACATCCCGCCCTCCTTGACGATGAATGCACACGAATCTCTAAAAGATTATATGCTTTCATTCTCTAACGCATTGTTTTTGATTGAAGAATCATTAAAAAAAATTCTTATAAAAATACAAACACAACCCAACCAAACCTCCATTACAAAAAGTTTGTTTATTCTTTGCAAAGAAATGCTTCGTCATTTGTCTTCCATCAATTTTTCGTGGAAAAATATGATGTCCAATCTGTCTCCTTTTCAGGTAACAGAAATGTTAAGTTCTTTCGCAGGAGCAATTCTCACAGGACTTTTCTTCCTCTCCAAAAAAGATAAAGAAGAAGTTTTAAAATACTTTCACGAATGGAACGGAATTTTACCAGCTACGTTTGAACAAATGCTAAAAGATATTCACGATAATAAATACAATCATAACAGAATCAATCTTTCGATGTTTGTTATTGATGGAATGTTACAAACTATGGGAGAATTGTTAATTATGCTTTCTCAGTTAGAATTTGTTGGGCAGCACAAAGAAGGGATTGTTATTTCAGAACGCCAGATACAATCCAATACAGAGAATAATCGTTGGACAGTTGATTAATACTAATACTTTCATTTATGAGTAATAAGAATGTCGAGATTCAAAATTTTCTCTCAAAAAATACACTTTACACGAATTACAAAGCAGAGGTTTTTGCTTCTGTAATGGTGGAAAAGGGCATCGAAAAAGATAAAATCCGAATTATACGCAAAGGAAAAGCTTTACGGGGAGCATATAAAGAAGTGGATAGCATCACGTATGAAGACACAGAAAATGACACCTACTACGCCATCCACACCCACCGAAGAGATTTATACGACTCCCTTCCCAAAGGATTGTTTCACAGCAATGTAACTAACTTTTCAAACAAAAAACAATTAAAAGATCGTATACTTAAATCTATTGAAATTGGGAGGCAAGAAGAGAAAAACGCTCGTTTTTTTTTCAAACCTTTTGAATTTCATATTGACAGAATGTTCATCACTACACAGCTGTATGAACGACGGTTGGAGAAGCCACATTTACATTCTGATTTTATAAACTTATTCGTCCACGATTGGGAATTTTTAAAGGAAATTCCTTTAGAGAAGGCTCTTTTTGTACTAAACTTTCTATCACAAAGTTACCGGATTACCTCTGGGGAGCAGATAGCACATATTTTGTCTTTCTTTTTGGAATGTGATGTAACTCTTGAAAATACAATCAAGACACAAAATATCAGTACCTCTTATCAGTGGAAACTTGGGACAGAACCCTTAGGTGAAACTTCATTTATTGGAGGGTCTTTTGCAAGTACATACCCTTCAGTTTCTGTTTGTATATCAGGGCTTCCCTCAAAATACAAGGAATTGATTTACCCTGAAAGTTCTATCAGAAAACAATTTCGCTCTCTTTTAGACTTATTTATCCCTGCTGATGCGCAATTGGACTTACAAATTAGAGGTAATGAACAAGAAACCACCTTTTCATTAGCTTCTGAACAAGGGGGAAACTCTATTTTAGGTTTTTCAACAAGATTACAATAAATGTTACTTATCTATGAAAGCATTAAATCGCAAAGAAGTCTTTGTTTCACATTTGAAATTCACCAAATATATGGTGTTTTTAGTGTGTACCACCTTAATTTGTCTTTTTGTTTTTTTCAAAACCGCTTCGGTAGAGATTAGCAAAATACAAGCCTTGGGAAAAGAAAGCATAGACATTTTTAATCAGCAGGTTTCGCTAAGTGATGATTTTGATAGAATTTTTGAAACCTACCAGAAATTGGATTTGGTACAAGAGAATAACATTCCGTTTTTAATGAATGATATTGCCTCAAAGAAATTACAGATTTCTAATACATTGCTAAAAACTCCCAGTAGTGATGTACAGGTACACAGTTACATAATCCAAGAAATGGATAAATTTTTGCGTACTCGTGACTCTATCAACTCTTTGAAACAAACAGAAAATGTTTATAAAGATGATGTTATCCGGTGTACCGAAGAAAATAAAACGGTAACCCGCAAGGTACAAGTAGGAAGATTGACGTATGACCGCAATAAATGAATGTTAAAAAGAAATCACAAATGATATGGAAATCCTAAACGAAACTAACAAAACTACAAACTCTCGGGAGAAAAACATTGGTTTTTTCTATGTATTAATACTTTTTTGCACCACCACGACTCTGTCTGGATATATTCTATTTTTCTCAAACAATAGTTATAAGGCGTTGGAAGGGAAAAAAGCTGTATTGGAGCAAATCCAACGGATAAATGATTTTAAAAAAATTCAAAATTCACAAATGGAAAAAATACAGCAAATTGATAAAAAAATATCACAAATAAATCCAGAATTAAAGGCAGCATATGAAAAACGCGAATTAAATTTTCTTATAGGAGAGGTACGTAATGTATATACTCAACAAAAATGGGATGTTCGCTACAAAATTTTCGATCAAGTAGCTACTTTCTATGAATTTCGAATGGCTGATAGGGATAGACTTTGGAATATTCAACAAAATATTGAAAAATTTAAATCTGACCTAGAACGCTGTCGATCAAATACAGAAAGTAGAAGAAATAATTTAACCTCACAATAGCATATGAATAAAATTTTTACTCGCTGGTCAATTATCATATTGATTGTTGTTGGTAGCATTATCGGAGCAGTTTGGTTACTGCGTCCTAAAACAATTATTAAAACTGATATCCGAGCGTGGGTTTCTCCAAAAGAAGTGGAGCTGGGAGACCCCATCCGATTCATAGATAGTACGGCCAATGCCAAAGAGGTTCTTTGGGAATTTGGTAATGGTGATTTTTCCAAAGAAAAAAGTGGAAGTTATGTGTTTCCACAAGCAGGAAGATACCAAGTACGTCTAAAAATTAACAATACCCTTGAGCAACGTTATATCATCACGGTTAAAGAAAGTAGGCGAGTTACAGATTTTCGTACCATAAAAATCATTGCTCCACAAACAGCAATTCAGAATGAATATATTTCTTTTTTTGCTGACGGGTACTCCAAAGAATGGCGTTGGGAATTTGGTGAAACAGGAGATATTGATTCTTATGAGAAAAATCCTACTTACTTCTACAAATTACCTGGTGTTTATGAAATTCGATTAACCTCAGAAGACACGACTTTTCCTATCATCCATCATATTGAAATTTTACCTGAATATAGCGAATCAGATACCTCTGATGTGCTTTCTCTTATCGCCAAAGACATTCAAGAACGTTTGCAAAGCATTATTGATGGAGGTTCTTTTAATGAAAATTATAATTACATTTTGAGTAAGTACCTCTGTAATGAACCTAATCAAATTGTGATCGTTAATGCAAGCAAACAAAATGATTTTTATTCATATTGTTATAGCTTGAAAATACTTGGAAGTCAATCCACTACCACCATCAATGAAGTGGTTATAGAACCTGACAAGAACTCTAATTGTGTAAAACGTATTTTAGTGAAACAAAATTCATTAACTTCTGAAAACAAATAACCAATGAAGCCTCTTTTTTATATTCTTTTTTTCATCATAACAGCAAGTATAACAGGATGTTCTCCTATAACACCATTGACACGTGCAAAAAAAACACCTAAAATCTATACTCAAAACTTTTGTTGTGATCAAGAAGTAAAACGAACTTTAGGAAAAAGAACGCCTTGGATAGTGTTCTCTGATCGCGATGACAATCCTACACATTACAATCCAGGCGGAAAAGTGGTCTTGAAAAAAGCCTCTTACTTGGAAGCCTTTTTGGTTATTGGAAAAAAAGGAGAGTTTCTAAGGGTAATAAAATATGCTCCTGATATTATTGAAAATAATTCTTTAAAAAACAGAAAACAGATTGAATATTATGGTTGGATACATCAAGACAATCTGCTATTATCTTCGCAGGCTTTAACTGATATTGCCTCAGGAAGAACTTACAAAATGATAACAATGATAAAAAATGGAAATCCCCTATCTCAAGCAGAGAATTTTTTATCAAAAGATTCTTTGATACTTTATAAAGAACCAGAGTTATTAAACCCCATCAAAAAAATAGCACTGCATTCCTTGGTGTACTTGTACAAAAAAAATAATGACCGTAGTAAAAGTTTGGTTTTCGTAAAATCACAAATTAATCCAGAAAATACCAAAAATGTTATTTCTGGGTGGACTTCCTCTTCCTTTATAACTCCGTACGGAACATCGTTTTATAGCAAACTCTCCGAAATATCTATTGAAAAAATTTCATTGACAGATAAATCTAAAAAAGTTATTGAGCAGGATAGTACTTTTACTTTTGAAACAGGAGACACTTTTACAGAACTCAATCCTATTACCTCTTTGAAGCAAGGTGGAGAAATGGTTGATATTAACACATATGTACCCATCAACGTGATAGACAATAGCCACAATTACGTGTATGGTATTTCGGGAAATTCCATTACTTATGGGCGGTTCAAAAAACTAAAAACAGATTTAAAACGTATTAATATTGTTTTTGCTTTTGAAAATCAGTCAAATGTAATTGCTAATTTTGAACAATTGGTTGTTGCCATCAATCAACTTAAAAATCAATTACCTAATAAAAAAGAATACCTCTATCAAATAGGTATTGTTGTGGGATTTGGAATGCAAAACAACACTTTATTGGAATTCCCTCTTTCCAAAGATGTTGACTTGACTTTAAAAGAATTGGAAAGATTAGCTGATAGTAAAAAGGATATTCCTTTATCCAATGCACAATCTTGGACAGCTACTTTGAGAGCCTCACAAATGTTGTCAAAATATAGTAAAGAAAATAATCTTATCATAACGCTTGGTGAAAGTGGAAATGAAAAAGAACAAATAGACAAATATTTAGTTGAGAACATTATTGCTTCAAATGCTCGTGTGTTGGGATATCAGCTATTTTCAGATACCGGAAACAAGTTTAATAATTTTATTTTACAAGTTCAAGACATTATCACACGTTCCTCCCAAGAAATTATTAAACAGAAAAAAGACTTTTTGGTAAATTCTCAACAACTTCGAACAGAAAACCTGTTTGTGGAACGCGGTGAAAATATTTATAGTTTAGATTTTCCTAAACGAAGTATGTGGCAAGGATGGATTGTTTTCCCCAAGAAAAAAGAGCAAATGTCACAGGATTTATTAATTTCTTCAATTACTTCTTTCATTGAAGAAATTCAATCCGATGCCCAAAATATGGTAGATGAACTACAAAAATCATTCGTAGCATCGGGAATGTCCCGAAGTAAAATCAATCCAGCGTGGATGTCTTTGCAAAATCTTCCGCCTCAATATGTTCCTAACACTGCATTTGCAAAGCCTCTGGCAGGTACAGAACTTTATACACTTTTCCCTGCCTCAGTACAAATTAAAAAAGCGAATTGGATTGGCGGAACTCATTTTTTGTTACTTTCAGAAGAAGAAATTAATACGGTTCGCGATTTTCTTGCGGATATTACCAAACGACAAGTAGACTACAGGTACAGCAACAAAAAAAATGAAAGACCTGAAAAAAAATCTTTTTTAGAAGATGATGGAACTTCTACCGAAGAAAAAACAGGAGAAAATCCTGAATATTTCAATACACGAAAAGTAAGAAAATCTTTACAAAAAAGTTATTATAAATGGGTTAGAAACAATAAGTTGTATCCTCCAAAAAAACGGCAAACTCAAAAATTAACCCTCACACAAGCCACGGAGCAGTCTATTTGGTTTGTATCGTCCAATTTTGATTTACAAATGATAAAAGTGAAAGATATACGTAATAAGAAAAAACTGTCTGACAAAGAGTTAGACAATCTTATTGAGTATTTTGTAAAGAAAAAAAGAAGTTTTGAAGAAGCTATTACCACTGAAAATCAACTTAAAGCCAATGGAGAGATTTTCTATAAAATAAGCACCGATAATTTACCATAATCATTAAAAAAACAGAGTCCTACGGGGAAGTTTAGACAAAGAAAAACAAGAAGAATTACCTGAATTGAAAACCTTTGAAGGAGTTTTTGGATGAAGAAGTGTATCAGAGTATGTATTGGAAAGTCTTAGAGAAGATGAAAAAGCCTTTGAAAACGCCACAAAAGAATACGAACGAATCCACCGCAACTTTTTGTAATAGACGGGGCAGAAGTGAAATTCAATCCTCACGAAGGAAAACCTGAAGTCTTACAAGAGTTTTGCTTTTCGATTTCTTGATTTTATGCCATTATCTTGTTTAATAGAATGGGTGACGATTCGATTAAAATTTTTACTAAATTAACACCTCGTCGAATCTTTGATTTTGTATATAATATAGAAAATTTGCTCATTAAATTTCATTGTTTTTTAAAGGTATTCGTGATGTATTTCACAGTTACGTAATTTTATCACCTAACAATACAGGGAGTGTATTTTGATTAAACTATGCCTTTCAAATATTTAATACATTAAAAAACTATTTCCTTTTTTACAAATAAATTTGTGTTTTTTATATCGAACTCACATTCTTTATGAACTAAAGTAAAGATAAATGAAAACGGCAGTCTATAATTTTGTTCGGGTATAAAATGTTATAATAAAGCTACTTTCATCATAACTCTTATAAATCTATAAAATATAATGCCTTACAAAGTTTTTTAAACACTGTTTTTTACCAAATTGTCAAATAAAAAAGTTTACCTTTCTCTGTAAAAAGAAAGAGGCTACACGACTGATAGCCTCTTTTTCTTCTTAAATTTTATATAACCCTAAAATTACTAATCTTGCTGGTACTCTACATTCCAATTATTCCCATCGTCTCCTTTAGTTCCATCAAATTTGATGATAAAACTTTTGGTATGGAAGAATGGAGATAAATGAATATCCAAATACACCCTATCTTTTTGATTAGGGTCTTGCTCAAAACGCGTAATCTTGTAATCTTGAATAAGTCTCCCAGGTCCTTTGATACTATCTAAATATTTAACTAATTGAGTTCTCAAATCCTGTGAAGTTCTTGAATTCCAATTCTCAAAAGCTCTTCGATTCAAAAAGTCTATTGACGTTTTAGATACACTGTCAAACACCCTAACTACTGAATAGGTTTGTAATCCCAAGTCATCTCCGTTGAAAAGCGTTTTTCCTGAAAATGCCATTACTTTTCCATATTCATTAACCATAGGAACTAATCCCATAGCCTCTAATTGTGATATTTCACTTTTCTTTAAAGGGAATGTAACGGCATCTACCTCATTGATTCCGCCGTGTTTTTTACCTGCTGCTACCTGAGCAATGGATGTTGAATACACTTTTCCTGCTAATGCAGATGCTGGAGATACGTGTAAATCCTCTGTTTCTCCGATTTCTCGATATGCAGCTCTTCCAATAAGCCAATTGCAACTCATTACCACATTGCTTTTAAAAACATCTCCACTGGCTAAGTTGGAAGAAAAGAATAAATCTACTACATCATCTGGTTTATCCAAATCTGCAAAATCTGTAAAAAGCATCACTTTATTATTGTGTGCAATTTTTGCCCATTTTTCAACTACTTTATTAGAGCCTAAAAAACCAGGGAGCACTAAGATAGAATAATTCTCACGGAGGTCTAACCTATCATAATTTTGGTTGATTTCATCAGAAATGAAGTCAATAAACTGTGAATTGTCTAAATCAGACAATTGTTCTACTGAGGCGTTTACAATGGTAACGTTTGTTAGTTTATCCAATTCAGTATTTTTATAAAACGCCTGTACGGAACGATATGATTTCTCCAAATCACGAACTGACTCTACCACAGTAAGCTGATTTTTTGCCAACAATTCAGATGTTGCATCCGCTTGGCTCTGGCTTTTATCAACCATTTCAGCTATAGAATCACTTTGTGTTAATAAATCAATCCAAAGATCTATTTTTTCAGCCAATTCTTTTCGCTCGGCTTCCTTTTGTTCTTCTACTAAGAACATTTTCTTACGAGCCTTACGCTCGGGATTCAAATTTTGAATTCCATCAATAGCTGATTCCAAAAAATTAAACCCTCCTAAACGAGAAAGACCCGTAAGAGCTTCGTCTAAGGCTGATTGCGAAAATGATTCGGAAACTTGTTCTCGTACCTTCTCAGAAGTGATATTTTGATTGTTTTGTTGTTTCTGTTCCATATAAATCAGTTTTTTAGGATTTAGAAGCTGCATCCAACTCTAGTTTCAACTGAGTAAGTGCCTGAATAAACGCCTTTTTTGTTTCTTCATTTTCTAAGGCACGTTGTAAAATTTTATTGGTACGAAGTTGCTTTACCAATTTTGTATAGAAATCACGTTGAATTTCTAACTTTTTTAAAAAAGGACTTTGACTTGTTAAGTTTTTAACCTGAAAATCTCCCGTGTTTCGGAAAACGAAATTCTCTTGAACAGGCTCTCCTTCCGCAGTTTCAAACTCAACATCAACATTAGGACGAAACGCATCAAAGACAGCCTCAATTGTGGTCAGTCCTTCCATTGTTTCAGGAAACATAGGTTCCTCTACCGTTAATTTTTCGACTAAAAGCGTGCGATTAGAAGGAATATTAGCAATAGCTTCTGAAGCATCTCTTTTGACTTCATTACCTCCAATGCCATAATCTAAAATACTCATAATCTTTATATTATATTTTTAATCTTTATACTTAATAAAAGAAAAGTGCCTGACAAACAGTTAGGCACTTATTCTCTGTTTTTAAAGAAAACTAACTTTTCGGCCAATTCTCTTGATGCTCTGCATTTCCTATTTTAATAATTTGTGCAGAAATAGTGATGCAAAGTGACATTGGTGTTGTTCCTACCGTGTCAATACCTTCTTCAAATTCAATGATATATGCATTCTCGAAAGATAACTCTTTCATTTTTGCATCCTCATCTCCTTTTTTAAATACGATACTTCCTGAAAAAGGCTTGTACATATTGACCATTTGTTCGATAATGGTCGTGTCAGCAGTAGATTCTACACGAACTGTAATACGCCCTCCGTAAATGTTTGATGAAGGTCTTCCTTTTGAATCTACATCTCTGCGAAGAGAGTATTTACAATCAAGAATATCATACTCTTTTCCTCCTAAGTTTAATGTTGAGCTGAATGCCATAGACTAATTTTTTTAATTAAAACTCATTTTATTGTTAAAATGTAAAACGTAAATCGTTACCCATTTAACGAGTGCAATTTACGATTATTTTTGATATAAACAAATAAATTTTATTTTTTTTATTTTTTGCAATTATCCTTTGACGTAAAAAAATTAATGACAGATTCAATCTACAATTGTTAATTCATTATTCACTAATTATAAATTTTTCTGTTTTTTTATGTATTCGCTCAATAATCTTTGCTTTCCCTACCACTCTGCTTTAAACTTGTATTTTTGTTTTACAGGACTAATAACCTCTAATTCAATGCTATCACCTTTGGTTAAAAATTCTAACAACTCTGGGTTTTTGCGTTTGAATTCGGAAAAGGGTTCTTGGTAAGAAAGAACTCTTTTATTTTCATACGTTTCCCCTGTCAATTCGTTTTTTTCAAGAGGATGCTTGCCCAAAGGTATGTATTGTTCCAAACCTCTATAAATACCTTCAAACTTAAAATTCCTCATATACATATTTATCTCATAAATAACCCTTCGTTCTCGAAAAGGGGAAATGTTAATCTTGTAAAATTCTTCCCCTTTACCGCTACCTATAATGTACAAATTACCATCATCACCATAATCCATAGGAGAGGCGTAAATATCAGAAACTTTTTCTCTCTCAATAAAATAATTTATCCTAACATCTGCGAATCTGATATATTGATTTTTTAAATTTATTTTTTTACGTAAGTAGATAGAGGCATTTTGAATATTTTTATAACCATAAAAAACTATTTCTACATTTTCATTGCCCTCCTGTATTAGCTGAACATGTTTACCTGCACTGCAACCTATTAAAAACAAGGTTACAATGGTTAAAATATACTTTTTCATAACCTTATTTTTTTTCTGTGTTTACAAAAAACGTATCTATTAAAATCCCGTCTTCAACTTCTTTATAAACAATGGTAACTTCTTCATATCCTGACTTTAAGCCTTCAATTTTTTTTATAGTCCCAGTGAGCAATCCTTGCATTACTTGAAAACTGATGGGCTTTGTTTTATAAATATCTCTCAAAAAGGCATAAGTATTGAGGGCTTCTATAAAATCTCTTCTTCCTCTAAACTTCACCTTATCCAACTCTTTTTTGTCTCTTTCTAAACCTTCTGCCATAAATTCTTTCAGCGGTTGGTTTAAAATATTTAGGGTGATATTCACCAAAAGTCCGCCTAAAAAGTTGGTTCCCAGTGCCGTGGTGATTATACCAGAGGTCATATCCGCCTCCCCACTTTTGGTCGATGAAGCCGCCTGAACCAAGTCATACATATCTCCGAAAATATTCAACGCATCTTTGGCTACATAAAGCGCCTTGGCTTTCAACGGAGTAGACTCGTAAAACGTCTCCCGAAAAGCAATATTGTTTTTCCTGTTCGCAGTTCGTTGTTTTTTAGCCTGTTCTTTGGAAAAATAATCGTGATGTAACGATATTTTTTTCCGTTAATAGCACATTTTCCGTCACTTACCGAACCCTTAAAAGCATCAGCATACGACTTGTACTTCTGCTGAAAAGAAACCTTATCAACCCGTGTCAAAGCGATGGGTTGGACTTTTTTGGAAGAAGCATTTTTCTTGATTGCGTCTGCTTTTTCTTTAATTTTTTCCTCTGATTTTGATATAATTTGGTTTCTTATTTCATTTTTAACCTCGTCTTCTATGATTGTAACGTACTCATTTTCATAAAATTCAACCATATTTACTACCACTCTGCTTTAAACTTATACTTTTGTTTTACGGGACTAATAACCTCTAACTCAATGCTATCACCTTTGGTTAAAAATTCTAATAACTCGGGGTTTTTGCGCTTGAACTCGGAAAAAGGCTCTTCGTAATATAAAACCATTGTATCCTCATACTTTTCTCCTGTCAATCCATTTTCTCTAATAGGGTGTTTCCCTAATGTAAGATATTGCTTTAAACTTTTATAAACTATACCTCCAGAATCAAATTTTTCTATGTGTTTCCATATTTCATAAATGACTTCTTTGTTACTTAAAGGTGATAATGAAATTTCATTTCTTGATTTTAATGTAATAAAACGATTATATTTTTCATTCAATTCAACAAGACGTGCAGTAAGAAGTTCAAAATCAGTATTATTATATACAAAATATCCAATGTTGGTTCTTAAATGTCTCGTACTCACATTTTTTAAAACTAATTTTTTACGTAATACAATTGTAATTTTCTTTTGACTTGAATAATCCGAAATGGTTATTCTTATAGGCGTATCATCACTTTTCTGAATCAACGCAATCTGTTTACCCACACTACAACTCATCAAAAATAGAGTTATAAAAAAATAAAACATTTCTTTCATCATCTTATTTATTTAACAAAAAATGAATCAATTAAAATTCCGTCTTCTATTTCTTTATAAAGAATAATAACTTCATTATACGCTGATTTTAAATCTTTTTGTTTTTTGATTTTACCATTCAGTAAATCTTGCATTGTTTGGTAACTAATTGGTATTACATGGTATTTTTCCATTAAGAAAACATCTGACTCAACAAAATCCCTAAGGTCTGTTATACCTTTAAATTTCATTGCGTTCATCTCCTTCACACTCGCATTTCTCATATCCTCAAAAAACTCTTTTACAGGCGTCTGCATTACATCCAACGTTATTTTTCCAAAAGCAAACAGCAAGGTTCTCACTTCCAAGCTTTTATCAAGAAAACTCAACGCAGAGGCAGCTACCGCATTAACATCTTTTCCGCCTGCCGCAAAATCTACCAAACTCGATAAACTCCCATAAATATCCAACGTATTTCTAATAAAATAAAGCGTACGCGAACTTTTCAAATGGTTTTCCATAGCCGGTAATTGCGAAATGCCTTTGGTGGTTTCACCTTTTACAAAAGTCCCCGTGTTTACCGCTCGTTTGTATGGTACTTTGCCCTCTTCAAGATATTCCGAATAGGTTTTTACAGCGTTTTTCCGCTGATATAGCCTGCCTTTGTTGGTTACCACTCTGCTTTAAATTTATACTTTTGTTTTACGGGACTAATAACCTCTAACTCAATGCTATCACCTTTGGTTAAAAACTCTAATAACTCTGGGTTTTTACGCTTGAACTCGGAAAAGGGTTCTTCGTAAATAAAGGAATTTGAACTTTTATATTTTTCTCCTGTCAATCCGTCTTCATAAACAATAGGTTTTCCCAAAGAAAGATAATGTTCTAAACTTTTATAAATCCCTTCAAATTTAAGATAATCCATAGGAATATATAGTTCATAAATAATTTCCCTCTCACTTAAAGGTAAAATATTAATTTCATACAATTTCTCTCCCTTAGCACTACCTATTCTATACAAATTACCATCTTTTCCATAATCCATAGGATACGCATACATTCCATCAATTTGCTCTCCCTCAATAAAATAATTCAATTTAACATTTGCAAATCTTATATTAGGATTTTTAAATTTTATTTTTTTTCTTAAATAAATGGACATTTGTTGGAAACTGTAATTAGAATAAAGTATTTTAACACTTTCATTCCCACTTTGTGACAACCAGATTTGTTTACCCGTACTACAACCTATTAAAAATAAGGTTACAACAATTAAAATATATTTTTTCATAACCTTATTTTTCTTTTATATTTACAAAAAACGCATCTATTAAAATCCCATCTTCTATTTCTTTATAAACAATGGTAACTTCTCGATAAGCTGATTTTAAATTTTCCACCTTTTTGATTGTCCCTTTTAGTAAACCTTGCATTGTTTGAATATTAATTACCACTCTGCTTTAAATTTATACTTTTGTTTTACAGGACTAATGACCTCTAACTCAATGCTATCACCTTTGGTTAAAAATTCTAATAACTCTGGGTTTTTACGCTTGAACTCGGAAAAGGGTTCTTCGTAAATAAGGGAATTTGAACTTTCATATTTTTCTCCTGTCAATCCATTTTCATAAATGGGAGGTTTACCCAATGCAATATATTGCTTCAAATTTTTGTATATTCCCTCAAATTTAAAGGGCTCTATAAAAGTATTGAATTCAAAAATAATTTCTCTCTCGCTTAAAGGATAGAGATTTATCTCATACAATTCTTCCCCTTTTTCGCTACCTATGATGTATAAGTTTCCGTCTTTACCATAATCCATTGGTCGAGCAAATATTTCATCGATTTGCACTCCGTTATGAAAATAGTTTATTTTCATAGTTGCAAATCTTATATAAGGATTTTTTAGTTTAATTTTTTTACGTAGAGCTATATTATATTGTTGAACTTTACCATAATCAATAAAATGTAGTTCAACATTCACATTTTCTCCTTGCGTGAATTGAATTTGTTTATTTGTGCTACAACCCACTAAACACAAGACTACAATAATTAAAATATATTTTTTCATAACCTTATTTTTCTTTTATATTTACAAAAAATGTATCTATTAAAATTCCATCTTCTATTTCTCTATAAACAATGGTAACTTCTTTATTTGCTGACTTTAAGTGTTCTATTTTTTTAAGTGTTCCTTTTAGTAATCCCTGCATTGATTGATAACTAATTGGTATTGTTTTATAAATATCTCTCAAAAAAGTAGAATTGTAAAGTTCTTTCTTAAACCTTTCTTCTCCCAAAAATTTATAAGTATCCAACTCTTTTTTATCTCTTTCCAAACCTTCTGCCATAAATTCTTTCATCGGTTGGTTTAAAATGTTTAGGGTGATATTCACCAAAAGTCCGCCTAAAAAGTTGGTTCCCAATGCCGTGGTGATTATGCCGGAAGTAATATCCGCCTCCCCACTTTTGGTCGATGAAGCCGCCTGAACCAAGTCATACATATCCCCGAAAATATTCAACGCATCTTTGGCTACATAAAGTGCCTTGGCTTTCAACGGAGTAGACTCGTAAAAACTTTTTTGAAAAGCAATATTATTTTTTCTGTTTACAGTTCGTTGTTTTTTAGCTTGTTCTTTGGAAAAATAATCGTGATGCAACGATATTTTTTTACCGTTAATCGCACATTTTCCGTCACTTACAGCACCCTTAAAAGCATCGGCATACGACCTGTATTTCTGCTGAAAAGAAACCTTATCAACCCGCGTTAAAGCAATCGCTTGGGCTTTTTTGGAAGAAGCATTTTTCTTGATTGAATCGGCTTTTTTCTCAATTTTTTCCGATGCCTTTGATGTAAGCTGGTTTCTTATTTCAGATTTAATCTCGTCTTCTATGATTGTAATGTACTCATTTTCATAAAATTCAACCATATTTACTACCACTCTGCTTTAAATTTATATTTTTGTTTTACGGGACTAATAACCTCTAACTCAATGCTATCACCTTTGGTTAAAAACTCTAACAATTCTGGGTTTTTGCGCTTGAACTCGGAAAAGGGTTCTTCGTAGATAAGAGAATTTTTATCTTCGTAAGTCTTTTTCATCAGATTATCCTCTATAACAAGATATTTTCCTAAGGGAATGTAATGTTTTAACATCTCGCTATTTATATTTCGTTCCCATAGATTATAATAAATTCCTTTTGTTTCTTTGGGGTTTAATCCAATGATATGTAGTCCTTTTTTATGTTCAAAAGTTCTATTTTTTTGTATTTGCTCATCGAAATAAAGAGGATAGGTATCAATAGAAGAAAACAATTCTTTATCTTTGTAATAATTTATTTTTACTTCTGAATATTTCCAATTGGGATTAATAATTATTATTTTTTTTTGTAGTACTACACTACTATTTAGCACATTATCAAGTGAAATGAAAATTTTAACCTTACAGTTTAAACATTCTTTTTGCTCAAAAGAAATATTTTTTGGGGAATTACAACTTATAAATACTATTATATTGATTATATAGAATAATTTTTTTTTCATTTGTTATTCGTTTTGGGTTTAACAAAAAATGAATCAATAATTGTATACTCTTCTTTACTGATACAAAGAATAGCAACTTCGTCAAATTTAGAGTATCTATTTAATTGCTTCCAATCTCTTATACTTCCATTTAATAATCCTTGCATTCCCTGATAACTAATATATGCTATATTATATTCATTCAAAAGTTTGGTTTGATTCTTTCTCATTGAAAGATAGCTTCTAACGTCGTTTACTCCTGAAAATTTGTAAACGTTTAATTCTTTTATGTAATCATTTTTTAAATCATCAAAAAACTCTTTCACAGGTGTTTGCATTACGTCTAACGTCATTTTAGTCAGAATACCCAACACAGGAGTAGAATTGGACGCCAATACCAATGCATCTGACAATACAGAATTCATATCTCTACCGCCTTTGGCTACTTCCGTTAAGCTATATAAACTTCCAAAAATATTTGCTGCATTTTTTAAAAAATAAAACGTTTGGGTGCTCGGTAATTTTGTTTGCATTATGGCTAACTGGTCTACTCCATTAACCACCTTTTTTTCCAATGGAATAAATTGCCGAAGTGATTTTTGTGAGGACAAAAATTTCTCAAAATCATCATAACGCACCATTTTCCCAGAATGATTTACTCTATAACCGGCTTCATATTTAGCCATTGCAATCCCTTTTGAAACATCTGGAAGTTTTTTATCGCCCAAGTAAGCCGCTCCTGAAATCAAAAAACTTTTCCCATATCCTACAAACTCATTCTCCGAAGACTCTTCCACAACTTTCATTTCAGTAATCCCCGCAAAAAACATCGGGTCACCATCAAAAGAATATATTTCCGGTACACCGTAATTATAACCCGTTTCGCTCATTACGGGTTTTATGTAAATTTCACGTTGGTTTCTTACTTTTAAGTGGTTATATATTTCTCGTGGAAATATTTCTTTTGATATTTTTTTGTTATCACAACTAATTTTCCAATAAAGTTCAATAGCACTATTGGCAAAGGGTTGTCCTTTTTCAGCATCAATGTGTTCTTTCCATTGAGGCTTTAAATACACTTCCATTACAGCCTGATTATTTTTCACTTTTATTTCTCTTGGACTATCTATTTTGTCGTCAAAGTTCCACAAATCATTCCACAAAAAATGGTCATAATCATAGAGTTGCACCGTTAATTTTTCTCCATCTTCAATATTAACCGTATCTATCACAAAATACACCGTATCTTCCAAATAGGCTTCTGTGATTTCGTTGGCAGCGTTTCTGTCCGATGCCCAACGCCCGTTGGTTATTTTGGGGCGGGTTTTATAGGGCGGTAAGGGGGCAAAAGTTGTGTCAATGCATTCAGGAACATTGATTTGCCCCGAATGTATGCACTCGGCTGTGCCTGCCTCCACTGTGGAAGAACCAGGCATTTGCCCTACATAAGAAATTTTAGACCCTTGTATCAGCACTTCGTTATTCTGAAATTTTGCCGTACCCTGCCCCGTCCATTGCCCCAGTGAGGTCAGCTGAAAACCATCGGCAAAGGTAAAGTTCGTAGGTTGGTTTTCAACAACCGTACCCACTAACTTACCTTGTATGGTAGGCGTGTCATTGAGTACTTTCAACTCTGCCAAATGTGCCCCAAACCTATACCGTGCTCCGTCAACAACTATGAGTTTGTCTTGCTGGGCTTGGAGTTCTTCCTCTTGCTCCTGCTCTACTTTTTGAGCTTCCGTTGAGCTTAAATGAGCATCGAATAAGTCTTTCTCTTCTTGCGTGAAATCGTTATTTAAATTATCAGTCCCTGGCATAATACTTCATATAATTGGTTAGAATTTCTTTTTTTTACCTCTTTCAGAAAAGTGCCTTTATATAAAAACTTGTAATGAGGTAAATCATCTACTATAATCTCATTAAAAACTTTACTCGGGCTTGCATTACAAGTATGGCTGAGTTGCTCCCACTTTTTATTGAAAAACAAACCATACATTGCATCACTTTCTAAAAAAGCAATAAGTGCCTTTTTATCATTTACGACAGAGTCAACTACTTGAACAAACGAATCAATCTCTTCCCCTTTGTGGTCATTGAGGACAGATGCTTTGATTTTTTGCCATTTTTTTTGTATCTGTTCGTGTGAATATACATTTATAATGGCACCTCTCTTGTCTACAAATATAATTATATTACTGAAAACAAGTGCTACTTTTTTGAGGAAAAAGGAAATTTGCGGAACTTTATATTCTATTTTTTCACACAATAAACCAAAAGCAAAAATATCCTCCCTTGAATAAGGAATTCGGGTTATTTTTATAATACGGCTGTACTTTATTTCTTGCTCTTTTTCATAAGAAGTGGTGCTAAACTTATATCGAGCAGACAATTTTTCATCAAGATTCATAATCAATATTTTAAAAATCCATTCGTTTTCTGTTTTTGGCAGGACTATTAGCAATTCTGTCAGTAAAAGTATTCAATTTAGCCGACCAATGCAAGTATTGATTTCGCAATTTTCTTAATATATAATCTGAACGATAAGCACTTATTTCCACCTGTTCAAGATTAATAGTAGGGATAATTTCTTTTGATGATGCCGTTGTATGTGTATTATCCGCTGGCTCAATTTCTTGAATGTCAAGTGGTGAAATGTTGTTATTGTAGTTATGAGAAACCGAAGAATCAATCAATTTCCACTTATTCTTTCCTTCAATAGTATATTGTTTTAAATAGTTTTTCACCTTTTCGAGAAAATCATCTTCTAAAGCATAATCAGATAAGATTTTTTCTCCAAACAAATTTTCAGCCAAGTAATTAGCTGCTTCATCGCACATAAAATGAAGCGGAATAAAACTATACCCTCTGTTCAAAATACGTTCAGCATAGAGATGTTTTTGTATAGGGAATTGATATTTTATTTTTATTTGGTCTTCTGTGAACCAACCTTCAGAAATCAATTCTTGCCTGAATTTTTCAAAATTTTTTAAAAAAATATCACTGTCTAAACGTACCATTTCATACTCAGAAGCTTTGCGTGTAGGAACACTTTGAAGCAATAGTTTTGCTTTTTGTTGTTTGCGGGCAAACTCCTGCGTTGATAACTTATCGTGGTTATAACTTCCTCCCACATCACTATGCACTCCCGGAAATTCAAACTCTTGCCCTATCTTTAAACGTGTTAGTGAAAAATTTTCTCGATGTTCATCCAAAGCAGTATAATGTACTGCTCTTGTGGGAGTTCCTAAGTCGTGTAAATGTAACTTATGAATTTGCTTTTCAAAATTTGGAATTAAAATACAATTAGGGTCATAAGAAGCAACCGTGTCATATATGCCCAAAAAACGCACCTTAACTCCCATTGTTTCAATAAGTTCTCGTGAAATACCCGCTTCCAAAAGTGATATACCTAAAAAACCGTACCGTGGCAACAGACCATCTTTGACCCAACTGTCTTTTATAAAATAACCTGCATAGTCTGTTTTAATGACTGCCAATGAAGGGTCTATGTTATGCACTGTATTTATAGATTGGCAGGACGGAGGATATGCCCGCTTTTGCAAATTATACAAAAAATGCCGTGCCGCCGCTGCCCCACGACTAAAACCAAATGCATCGACGATTAAGTGAATATGATTTATATCATCATCTTCTACTTTCTTATCATATTCTTCTTTTATTTTTTCAGCCAACATTTTACAACCTGAATGTACCTTGGCAATGATTCCCGTAACCCCACGCCCATAAGCAAAACCATCCATTTCATCGTCTTTATCTTTCACTTCTTTGCCTACCGTCCCGATACCTTCCACATAGATAGCGTATTTTTTTCTTTCACAACAGTACCACTTACGGGCAACATTAGTAAAATCGTTCCCAAAACTTTCGTTATCCCCATAATTTGCATAAATATCTCTTTCCTCTTGGGTAGGGGCTTGGTCTTTAAACTCACCTTTGTTTTCTATTTTCTTGCGAATTTCAGTATGATACCGATTGTTTTTGGTACCGTCAAAAAACATCCCAAAAGTAACTGACAGAACCCCTTTTTTTTCAGGGTCAAAGCTACCATCATTATATACAAATGTACTCATAGTCACTTTCTTCTTTTAACTATTATTTTACCATCAAACAAAGCTATTTCTTTATATTTGCTCTTCAAAGCTACCGTAGCATCAGTTCTGCTATCGTTGATATACACTACCAGCTCTGCTTCCGTATTAGGACTATCGCCAAAAACATCTCTAAAGGCTTTAAAGATTTCTTCTTCATCAAATTTAACGGAGCAACTGTATGTAGCATCATCAATTATCCAACGAAAAGAAACAGATTTTGGCACTGCTCTCTCTTTATGAGTTGTCCAGCGAAAAGATTCTGGAATTTCAGGATAAACTTCTATCAACGTTTCTCCAAACAGAAACTCTCTTTCTCCATTGTAGAAACCATAATTAACATCCTTTACTTTCTCTTGATGTAAAAATTCAAAAGATAACTGCCAATTATATTTTTTACGATAGGTATCCCATAGCCCATACGGAACAGGCTTGTCTTTCACTTTGTCAACAATTTCCTTGGGTACCATCTTCCAATGATACAAAATATTATTATGATATTCAATGTTATGCATATTCTTTTTAGGTCCTGAAGGCAGTTCATCTATCTGTTCTTGAGTAAAGGTAATCTCTTTTCCTTGATAACGTCCAACCTCAATTTGCCTGCCTGCTCCTGCTACCCATATAACCACAACACCACCAGGTGCAAATCCTACCATAATCGTTTTATAATTGGTTTTGTTCAAAGAAGGCTCTTTCGCATTGGGGTCATTTACAAAAGACATTTCATAGTATCCCTCATTAAAAAGACTTACCATTTTTTCATAATCAATCGGGGTATCTATCTCATAAAACTTATGTTCAAAATAGGATACCCAAATCACATGCAAGTGGTTAGGGATCGTTTTTAATCCGCTACTCATTCCATAATTAGCTTCTCCCCAGCCTCCTAAGGTGGTACCATTATACAAACTTGTAAATCCATTTTTAGATTGTAATCCTCCCATATAAACATCCACAAGATAGCCATCAGGAGCTGATGTGGCTTCTTGCCATTCAAATTTATCACGTTTCATATCATTATTATTGTTTTTTTGTTGACAACTACTCAATTGTAATGCAAAGAAAGTTATTAGTAAAAAAAGGTTTTTCATAGCGTTTCTTTATTTTTATCAATAATTTAGGCTTCTCTTTCCTCTTGGGTAGGGGCTTGGTCTTTAAACTCACCTTTGTTTTCTATTTTCTTACGAATTTCAGTATGATACCGATTGTTTTTGGTACCGTCAAAAAACATCCCAAAAGTAACTGACAGAACCCCTTTTTTTTCAGGGTCAAAACTACCATCATTATATACAAATGTACTCATAGTTACTTTCTTTTACCAATTGAAACATTACTATTAAACAAGGCAATTTCTTTGTCTTTGCTCTTCAAAGCTACCGTAGCATCAGTTCTGCTATCGTTGATATACACTACCAGCTCTGCTTCCGTATTAGGACTATCGCCAAAAACATCTCTAAAGGCTTTAAAGATTTCTTCTTCATCAAATTTAATAGAACAACCATATTCTGAGCTTTCTACTACATAAATAAAGGAACACAATTTAGGTGTGGGTCTAACCTTGTGGGTTGTCCAGCGAAAAGATTCTGGAATTTCAGGATATTTTTCTGTTTCAACTGCTCCAAAAAGTTCCTCTCGCTCCCCATTATAGAAGTCAAAAAAAACGTCTTTTATCTTCTCCTGATGTAAAAATTCAAAAGATAACTGCCAATTATATTTTTTACGATAGGTATCCCATAGCCCATACGGAACAGGCTTGTCTTTCACTTTGTCAACAATTTCCTTGGGTACCATCTTCCAATGATACAAAATATTATTATGATATTCAATGTTATGCATATTCTTTTTAGGTCCCGAAGGTAGTTCATCTATCTGCTTTTGAGTAAAGGTAATTTCTTTTCCTTGATAACGTCCAACCTCAATTTGCCTGCCTGCTCCTGCTACCCATATAACCACAACACCACCAGGTGCAAATCCTACCATAATCGTTTTATAATTGGTTTTGTTCAAAGAAGGCTCTTTCGCATTGGGATCATTTACAAAAGACATTTCATAGTATCCCTCATTAAAAAGACTTACCATTTTTTCATAATCAATCGGGGTATCTATCTCATAAAACTTATGTTCAAAATAGGATACCCAAATCACGTGCAAGTGGTTAGGAATCGTTTTTAATCCGCTACTCATTCCGCCACCACCAGTACCCCAACCTTTTAAACCTAAGGTGGTACCACTATACAAACTTGTAAATCCATTTTTAGATTGTAATCCTCCCGTATATACCTCTATAGGATACCCAGGCGGAGCCGATTTAGCTTCTTGCCATTCAAATTTATCTGTACTCATTGTATCTGTACTTTGGCTATTTCTATTGTTTTGACAACCTAATAAAGGTAAAAACAATATGAAAAAAAAATGTCTTCTTCATAAACCTAACTTTTATTAACCAAAGCATCTACTTTACCTAACAATTTAGAAACATTGGCACTTTGTATAGTAACGTCTCCATTTTGTGCAGTATGTGAGTATTTAGAGGATGTTTCTTCTAAATCACCTAATATATTAACCGTTTTTTTGCCATCAACCTTTTGGGTATAATCTTTTGAGTTATGCTGATGTGTATTGGCAATATTTATTACACTATTGTTACCAACAGATGTTGTCATATCATTACCTGCATTGATAGTGTAATTTTCTCCTGTATTGAGAGAAATGTTTTGTGTTGCATTAATGTTAATATTTTCCCCTGCGGTAAGGGTCATATTTTTAGGTGCATTTACCTCAATGTTTCCTGCTCCGTCCATAAAGAATTTATTACCGCTGGGGTCTTTCATCAATTATTGTTTATCATTTAAAATCTTTTTAGATTCATTTTTTACAAAAGTGGTTATGTTGAGTCCATACTGAATATTTTGTTGTTTTATTTTTTGTTTCTTGTTTGAAAGATATATTTCTTGCTGGGTAATTGTATTTCGTTTGACTGTATTTTCCTCAATCTCAAAGATTATTTTCTCAAAATCAATATATTTTCTTCTTTTGAGATATGAAATTTCATCATCAATCCCTTTTTTTTGAATTTCTAAAATACCTTTTTTATCGTATAAAAAAGAGATTTTCCAACTATCAAGTCCATCAGAATCTACTTTTATTGTTTTTATTGTAGCATTTTTTATTCTAAATTTTTTCCTATACTTGCTTTTTGAGCCTATCAAAAATATTTCAGCTGGCAGAAAATAATTTCCCAATTCATCATCTAAAAAATCTATTATTTCAGTAATATTTCTATCTTTTAAAACTTTCTTTTTAAAAAAACTATAATACTCATTTGTTAGAGAATACAAATCGTTATTTATCTGAACAGCCCTTTCTTGATGATGAAAACGCAATACAATCGTATCAGTATAATTTTTATTCCAAACCAATAAATTTGCTTTATTATTTGAAACATCAACGGTAAGTCTATTTATAAACTTATTCTCATTGTCAATTTCTGACAAAATCTCACTTTTATTGATAAAGATAGTGTCTTTTTTCTTGTTAAAAAGAAAATTTATAAAAAATATACTTTTTTCGGTTTTATCCTCAATCAAAGAATCAGTATCATTATTAAGGGCAAATTCTTCCCACTCTGTTTTGAAAGAAATTATATTTTTCGTTTGGGAAAATAGCAAACTTTGACCAAAAATAAAAATAAATAGTAGCTGTTTCATTATTTGCTCGTTTTAGTTTTAGAAAGTTTCCAAAAAATACTCTTCCCTGATGCTATGGTTGCTATTATTCCATAGGTTGTATTAATACTTGTTTCGTAGTAAAAATCACCTGTTTTCCAATTATTTTGATCTTTAAAAACAGTCTCCGGAATTTCATATTTTATTTTGTTTTCATACACTGTTTCTTTTCCTTTTTTTCTTTCTTTGACAAAATGTTGGTGAGTTCCTGAGTCTGTTTCTTCATTATGACAATATTTTTCGGTTTCATTATACGTCGCATCACTTGCTTGAGCGTTTAAATACTTATCATAGACAGATTTAGGAATTTCTATAAATTTATATTCTTTAAATTTATTCTGTCCTTTCTTATTATATGGAGTTGTTTCTGATGCCCCCCAAGCGATAAAATCTGTTCCATCCCAAAACTCTGCCCCATCTGTAATATCCTCTTCCCCTATCAAAACGCTTATAACGGCTTTTCGTGTTAATTGATTTTTGATGCCATTCCCATTATCCATTTCTTTTTTATTTGGTACCGAAGAATATGAAGTTGATAAAAGATTTTTCCATTTTTTCTTAATTTTTACACTACGATTGTAGCTTGCAAAAGCAATACATTTAAATTCATCTAAGTCTGTTGTACCTGCTTCGTGTTTAACTATGTAACAAATATAGCGAAACTCACTATTTGAAATTTCACTATCATTTTCCTTTAACAAATTTTCTTCCAAATTTATCAAACTCCATTCTCCTTTTTCTTTGGCTTTGTCATATTCTGCTTTTGTCGTAATATATACCTTGTTGCTATCTTCTTTTCCTCCCAAAAATTCGCCATCTTTGGTATAATAAATGTATTCAACGTTGTCTTCTTCTATGTTAGTGACTACTTTCTCTTTTTTATCACTCACATCTTCAATAAAATACCTTGGTTTTTGAAACCCCGTCTTATTCACCAACGCGTCTTTTTTTCCTAAAAGTTTGGATATATTAGCACTTTGTATGATAACATCGCCACTTTGAGCGATATGATAATAAGCCACCGAAGTTTCTTTTAACTTGCCTCTTTTTCTATTACATCATTTAAAAAATTATATTAAGTTTTACTTTTTTCAGTGGATATTTGGGTTTGTACTCACTAAAAGAATAAGATTTTGTTTTTTTTCCTTCTTGGAGGTCAATAAATTCTTTTTGAAAAAGATATAAATCTTCTATAAAAACAGAGTTAAATTTTCCTATCGTTGAAATATTGTATTTCTCTGCAAAAGCAAAAACATTACCATTAATAACCACACATTCTGTATTTTTGAATATAAAAGAAAAATTGTCTTTCAAAGCATATATAATGTTTAATGAAACATCAAATTTAGTTGATTCGAATGGATTTTTTTTCAATTTATCTTCAAAAAAAGATAAATCATTCTTTCTTAATGCTTGTTTCCATTCATTGTTAGGAAAAAAAGTATACATAAATTCTCCTTTGTTATAGATTGTAAAAGCTTGTTTTTCAGGATTATTTACAAAATCTATATATGAAATCAAATTATCACTATCTTTATAATCTAAAATATCTTTTCTAAATTCAAAAATAGGTTGAACAAGAATTTCCAAACTATCAATGCCTCCTATATAAAGGTTTTGATAAAAACTTTCATCTCTTTCTTTTAATAATTTATTAGCTTCTATCATCTTATTTACATAGAGTTTTGCAATACTATCATAATGTTTTTTTTCAAATACAAAAGTAATGACTTTTTCTTGTGCAAAAATATTGACAGAAAAAAACAATGCAACTAGAAAAAATAATTGTTTCATTTTTTTTCAAATTTTGATAGAGAAATGATATTATAGACTTTTTCTGAATATCCATAAGTATTTTCCAAACTTACTAGACGTCCCGTACTCCTTCCCGTTTGAGGGTCAAAATATTTTATGTGCTTAAATTTCGAAAAGTCAGATTTATATTTTATTTCTGTTACCAAAACAGCATGTCCCATTCCTTTATCTGCCATTTCTTTATCTGAAAAGCCTAAATACACAGGATGATTTTTCTGCAAACTTTCTACAATAAATTGTATAGCTTCCTTTTCTTTGTATTTTGGCACTCCTTTTTCAAAATAATAGTCTTTATCTTTTTCTTCCCATAAGGGGGTTGCTTTAATTCCCAATCTTTGAAAATATAGAGCTGTTCTATTTCCCAAAACACCTCCTTTTTTATTAGCTTCTTTTTGTTTTTCTTTTACATCTATATCCATTCCCAAGTATTTACCTGCGGCACGTGCAATAGTTGGAACGCAATCTGTTTCTCCAGTTTGAGGTCTATCTGCTTGAATATCCATTGTTTCTATCAACCAATCATTTTGCTTTTCTTGTTGCTTCTCTTCCTTTTTATCACTCACATCTTCAATAAAATACCTTGGTTTTTGAAACCCCGTCTTATTCACCAACGCGTCTTTTTTTCCTAAGAGTTTGGATATATTAGCACTTTGTATGATAACATTACCACTTTGTGCTGTGTGATAGTAAGCCGCCGAGGTTTCTTCCATATTGCCCGTAACGGCAACTAATTTCTTACCTTGAATACTTTGATTGTAGTTCCCTTGTAAGGTTTGTCCGTAATTGTTAGCCTCCAAAGTATGATTATTCTGAACAAGCAACATATTATCATTGGTAACAGACATCGTATGGTTATTTCCTACGGTCGCATTCATATTGTTTCCTACGTTCAGATTAAAATCTTCTCCTACTGTAAAAGTCATATTTTTTGGGGCTTTCACTTCAATATTTCCTGCTCCGTCCATAAAGAATTTGTTACCACTGGGGTCTTCCACCAAAACACTTTTGGCATTGTCATCAAAAACAATTTTACAACCACTTTTCGTAGTAATACTCCTTACATTGTTCGACACTTCAGATGCATTGGTTTTGTGAAACATACTTCCCATCACAAAAGGTTGATGCGGATTGCCGTATTCAAAGCCAATCATCACTTGGTCGCCCACCTCGGGAATGAAAACCACACCACGATTACCACTCTTGTCTCTCAAAACTCCCGCATCTGAACTTTGCACACGTATCCAATTCGTTTCCGCTCCCTTATCGCGCTGCCAATAAAAACGTACTTTTACCCGTCCCTGCCCCTGAGGGTCATTGTTTTCTACCACTTCCGCAATTTCAGGATAAGCCACCGTTTTGGGTTCGAACATCGCATATTCCATCCCCTCAGGTACAGCCCTAAATATGTTAGAATAACTACCTCGTTCTACCTTGTGATGTACCGAAATCACTCGATAAACCCCTAAACTGTTGTCTATCCCAAATTCCGAAGGATACCCCACTTGAATAAGTCCGCCAATACGCACCTTACACGTGTCCGAATGCCCTTCAATAAAGTGCATCTTCCCTAAGGCTCTTTGGTACTTCCCCTGACGAAAAACTTGGGTATCTGCATTGTATCCCACAGGCTCTTGAGCAGGTAAGATACCCCTATTAGCAAACAATGGTACTTGGGTAAGTAAGGTTTGCGTAACTGCATTTTCGGGACTAATAGGTTTGTCCGTTTGAGTAAAAAAATATTCATCATCTTGCGAGCTATAATTGTAAAGTGAATAACGATATGGAAGTGCTTTACTGATGGTTTTCAATTGATTAATATCTTCCCTAAAAATCAACTTCTCAGGAGTTTCATTTTCAGGACATCCAAATACGATGTTTTTTCCATCGTAAAAGAAAAGTTCGTTATAAAGAGCCGACAAACGATTTAAAAAAGCAAAGGAACTTTCTTTATATTGCATCACAAAAGGTAGCACACCTTCAAATCTTGGACGACACTTGATGCCAAATTCTTTCTCCTGAGCAATAGTTTTTACAATATTTACCAAATGTTGGTCTACAAATGAGTACATCGAAGGAGTATCTTCCAAAACTACGACTTTTCCTTGACCTATAAAACGAATAACGTTGTCACGAGACCCTTGCCAGGCTGAATCTATCAGCACTTCGGTAATGTATCCGCTAAACTCATAACGATAGGCTTCTTTTCCATATTCAAATCGTATCAACACCGAATCTCCTATCATTTCTGTGAGTTTTTGGGGGGATTTCAGCCAAAGTTCTTTCTCTGAGGTGATTTTTTGAATTAGTTCAAAAGATTGACAATCGTTTAACTCCTGGGTTAAGGTTAAGGAATCAAAAACAAATTCTTCTCCGTTGATAAAAACAGTTTCTTTTACTACATTCATTGGGGGTATCAATGAACTTCTCTTGGACATTGTATAGACTGCCATAGACTTTTAATTTTAAGTGAAACAAAATAATATAAGAGGTTGAACGTTACAAATCTACAAATTTAATACCATATAAATGTGATATTTCTCGTTTTTTATGTCAAAACGAAAATATTCAGATTTAATTTTACTGATTGTAAATTCTTTTTCGGTAGCCGTACCTTCACTATTTAACATAGGATATAACGAACCTAATTTTTCCAAACGAACGATTTTATCTTTACAATAAAATAATTACATTATTACTTTTTCTTTCTTGGGCGAATCACATACAATCCGCCATACGATTTATCAGGATATAACTCGTTGGGAATTTGGTCTATAAATAACACATTGCTGCCTTGACCTCCCATATTATACGGAATTTGGATAATGCGAGTGCCAGGAGTATAAGCCGAATAACGTTTTACATAAATAGTATCCGTAGGACTCATTTGTATCGTATAATAAAAATAACCCGCTGCATAACTGATAGGACGATAGGTTGTACCTTTCTTTTCTATCTCAGTAAGGGTGTGCTGTATCTCAACAGCATAACGAATCGTATCATTTCGTGTATAGTAAAAGGGGTCAATAACAGGAACGTCTTCTGTAAATCGTGAGACCGGCTCGCGAGCTGGATATTGAGCTTCAAATGCCTCTCTTCTCTGATAAGCGGCATCATCATCATAACCTACTTCTTTGGAAGGATACATCATCCAATACCATTTACCACGATACTTCAAAAAATACTCTCCAAATTCCATATGTACATATTCCGCCTTGTCATACAAGCCCTTAAACACTTTAAACCATTCATCTAAATCTTGATGCATATAGGCTTTATATTTTTCTGTCCAATAGTCCGTATTAAAAGAAAATGGCAACTGAATTAACGGATATAAGGTCATATCATCATCTACAATGGAATTACAATAAATTCCATTGCCAGAGCTTAGTATAGTTCCATCTTTTAACAACTCTCCACCTCCATACGGATGATTGAGTATATTCCCCTCAAAGTCTGTCTTAATGTAAGTGTAGAAATCTTTATCTCCTTCCCGCCATTCTTCATAAGGCTCTCCTGATATTAATAATTTCTTCCCGATAGTATCGACCCTAAATCTTCGTAATTTTTGACCTCTTGGTATCAATTCTACCACCTCGTAGTTTTTACTTCCCGGATTTTCGTGTAAAAATTTGTATTTTTTATCCAAATCTTGCATATCTTCTTCCTTTTGTTGTAAATATTCTTGTTCTTGTTTGTTTTTTACATTTTTGCGTACCTTATAAATACCATATCCTATCGCTATCAAAGAAATAGGATTGCATATCAAAACTATTAATACTATCAGTAATTTTTTATTTCTTTTCATTTTGCTTTTATTTTGGCTCTTTACAACAAAAAAATATACCACTACTTTTTCTTTCTTGGGCGAATCACATACAATCCGCCATACGATTTATCAGGATATAACTCGTTGGGAATTTGGTCTATAAATAACACATTGCTGCCTTGACCTCCCATATTATACGGAATTTGGATAATGCGAGTGCCAGGAGTATAAGCCGAATAACGTTTTACATAAATAGTATCCGTAGGACTCATTTGTATCGTATAATAAAAATAACCCGCTGCATAACTGATAGGACGATAGGTGGTACCTTTCTTTTCTACCTCAGTAAGAGTGTGCTGTATCTCAACAGCATAACGAATCGTGTCACGTTCTGTATAGTAAAAGGGGTCTGTTCTGGGTATTTTTTCTGTAAATCGTGAGGCTGGCTCGCGTGCAGGGTATTGGGCTTCAAAGGCTTTTCGTCTTTCCCGAGCAGCTTTATCTTTAAACCCGTTTCTTTTGGAAGGATACATCATCCAATACCATTTACCACGATACTTCAAAAAATACTCTCCAAATTCCATATGTACATATTCCGCCTTGTCATACAAGTCTTTAAACACTTTAAACCATTCATCTAAATCTTGGTGCATATAGGCTTTATATTCTTCTGTCCAATAGTCTGTGTTGAAAGAAAAAGGCAACTGAATTAATGGATATAAGGTCATATCATCATCTACAATGGAATTACAATAAATTCCATTGCCAGAACTTAGTATAGTTCCATCTTTTAGCATTTCCCCACCTCCATACGGGTGATTGAGTATATTCCCCTCAAAGTCTGTCTTGATAAAACTATATGCGTCATCGTCCCCTTCTCGCCACTCCTCATAAGGATTGCCTACTATTAATAATTTTTTTCCAATAGTATCTATTTCAAAAGACTTTAACTTCTGTGTACGTGGTATCAATTCCACCACTTCGTAGTTTTTACTTCCCGGATTTTCGTGTAAAAACTTGTATTGTTTATCTAACTCTTGCATATCTTCTTGTTTTTGTTGTAAATATTCTTGTTCTTGTTTGTTTTTTACATTTTTGCGTACCTTATAAATACCATATCCTATCGCTATCAAAGAAATAGGATTGCATATCAAAACTATCAATACTATCAGTAATTTTTTATTTCTTTTCATTTCGCTTTTATTTTGGCTCTTTACAACAAAAAAAATATACCGCTACTTTTTCTTTCTTGGGCGAATCACATACAATCCGCCATACGATTTATCAGGATATAACTCGTTGGGAATTTGGTCTATAAATAACACATTGCTGCCTTGACCTCCCATATTATACGGAATTTGGATAATGCGAGTGCCAGGAGTATAAGCCGAATAACGTTTTACATAAATAGTATCCGTAGGACTCATTTGTATCGTATAATAAAAATAACCCGCCGCATAACTGATAGGACGATAGGTGGTACCTTTCTTTTCTACCTCAGTAAGAGTGTGCTGTATCTCAACAGCATAACGAATCGTGTCACGTTCTGTATAGTAAAAGGGGTCTGTTCTGGGTATTTTTTCTGTAAATCGTGAGGCTGGCTCGCGTGCCGGATATTGGGCTTCAAAGGCTTTTCGTCTTTCCCGAGCAGCTTTATCTTTAAACCCGTTTCTTTTGGAAGGATACATCATCCAATACCATTTGCCTCGATATTTCAAAAAATAATTACCAAATTCCATATGTACATATTCCGCCTTGTCATACAAGTCTTTAAACACTTTAAACCATTCATCTAAATCTTGATGAACATAGCGTTTGTATTCTTCGGTATAATATCCTATCTTAAACTCAAAAGGCAACTGAATTAACGGATATAAGGTCATATCATCATTTACAATAGAATTACAATAAATTCCATTATCGTAACTTAATATAGTTCCATCTTTTAACAACTCTCCACCTCCATACGGGTGATTGAGTATATTCCCCTCAAAGTCTGTCTTGATGTAAGTGTAGGAATCTTTATCTCCTTCCCGCCATTCTTCATAAGGCTCTCCTGATATTAATAATTTCTTCCCGATAGTATCAACCCTAAATCTTCGTAATTTTTGACCTCTTGGTATCAATTCTACCACCTCGTAGTTTTTACTTCCCGGATTTTCGTGTAAAAATTTGTATTTTTTATCCAAATCTTGCATATCTTCTTCCTTTTGTTGTAAATATTCTTGTTCTTGTTTGTTTTTTACATTTTTGCGTACCTTATAAATACCATATCCTATCGCTATCAAAGAAATAGGATTGCATATCAAAACTATCAATACTATCAGTAATTTTTTATTTCTTTTCATTTCGCTTTTATTTTGGCTCTTTACAACAAAAAAAATATACCGCTACTTTTTCTTTCTTGGGCGAATCACATACAATCCGCCATACGATTTATCAGGATATAACTCGTTGGGAATTTGGTCTATAAATAACACATTGCTGCCTTGACCTCCCATATTATACGGAATTTGGATAATGCGAGTGCCAGGAGTATAAGCCGAATAACGTTTTACATAAATAGTATCCGTAGGACTCATTTGTATCGTATAATAAAAATAACCCGCCGCATAACTGATAGGACGATAGGTGGTACCTTTCTTTTCTACCTCAGTAAGAGTGTGCTGTATCTCAACAGCATAACGAATCGTGTCACGTTCTGTATAGTAAAAGGGGTCAATAACAGGAACGTCTTCCGTAAATCGTGAGGCTGACTCGCGAGCAGGGTATTGGGCTTCAAATGCTTTTCGTCTTTGATAAGCGGCATCATCATCAAAACCATTCCTTTTGGAAGGATACATCATCCAATACCATTTGCCACGATATTTAAAAAAATATCCTAATCCTATATAAACATATTCTGCTTTATCATATAACTCTTTAAATACCTTAAACCATTTATCATAATCTTGATGGACATAACGTTTGTACTCCTCTGTGTAATAAGCATAATCAAACTGAAAAGGGAGTTGTATTAGAGGATACCACGTTGTATTATCGCTAACAAACGAATTATTATACCCTTTGTCTTCATCTAAAATAGTTCCATCATTTAATAAATATGCCCCCCCCCCATCAGGATACCCCAAGATATTCCCTTCAAAATCTGTTTTGATAGATGTATAGGCACCATCGTCCCCTTCTCGCCACTCTTCATAAGGAACACCTGAAATTAAAAGTTTTTTTCCAATGGTGTCCAATCTAAGTTTATATAATTTTTGATTTCGTGGTATCAATTCCACCACTTCGTAGTTTTTACTTCCCGGATTTTCGTGTAAAAATTTGTATTTTTTATCCAAATCTTGCATATCTTCTTCCTTTTGTTGTAAATATTCTTGTTCTTGTTTGTTTTTTACATTTTTGCGTACCTTATAAATACCATATCCTATCGCTATCAAAGAAATAGGATTGCATATCAAAACTATCAATACTATCAGTAATTTTTTATTTCTTTTCATTTCGCTTTTGTTTGGGTGAAACATACTTAGGCTCTTTATATAATTCTTTTAACACTTCTTTATCATTTTTGACATACGCCTTGATCACGTTATGAATATAAGGTGTATCAATGACCGAAGTGGATATTAAACAGCTTTCTATTTCTTTCATTGCAGATTCATAGGCTTCTTTTTTCTTTTTAAAAGTTTGATATTCTTTCCCGTTTGAATCTTTACTTACTTTCTGTTCATCAATTCTATAAAAAATATCTTCACCGGCTTTGTTAATTCGGTCAAAAATGGTTTCTTTTTTTGCATCAGTTCCTTTGGGTGCATTCGGAAAGTCCGTCAGCATTTCTTCATAGTTAATATACGCCACAGGAGCAAAGTGAGCGTACAACTGTGCCGAGTCTAACGAGGCATACCGCCTGAGGTATTCTATATAGTAGGTATATGTTATCACAAAACTTTTTACTTGTTCTTTCCAAGCACTAGTCCTTTCTATTTTATTATGAATAACTTTTCCTACTTTTTTACCTACATAAACACCCGGAAGCAATACTCTCAATAACTTTTCATATGCGGTTTGTTCCCGTACTGAGAAAACTTCCCCAACGATATCCCAACCTACGGTAGCCAAATCGGCAGCCGTTTCTCTGGTTTTTTTAAGCATTGAGGCTATATCAAATCGCCCATACAAACGTTCATACGCTACCTTATTTTTTACATATCTGTCAAAAGCCATCATACAAGCCGTTGCCACAGAGTCATAGTCTCCCCACTCCTCTATGTCGCCTTTCTTTTTGGGTTTGTAATCTTTGGGAGCATTCTTTGGAGGCACTTCGTTTTCTTTAAGGGTATTAAAACGACGGTTTGCCATATAATCATACCATTTCATAAAACCTCCGTCATAGCCCAATTGTTTGTGTTTCATTTTGGAAGTTCCCTTGTCACTTTTAGCAGAAACTGTTCGCCCTACATAGTGTAAATGAAAGGCATCAGTGTTCCTATTGGGGTCGCAAGCACTTTTTATCTCGGGAATATCGCCATCACGGATAACCATATCGCCACGGTCGTTGGAAAAAGTAAACTGTACACAACGCGATTTATAAGCCTCCCAATCGGCTAAGATTGCTTTCAAATGTTCATAAATGCCTCGTTTTTTATGTAGTTTTCCGTATCTTGGTGAAAATAATTGGGCTATAACATCCAAAAGTTTTCCTTCCTGTTCTTTTTCTCCCCAATTAATCATAATAGCATCTAAATCATAAACATTTTTTTTGTCGTGAATTAAGTTTTCATATTCTTCCCCGTGAAGTCCTTGTGGCTGATTTACCCCTAAATAGATAACATTCAAAGCTATTTTATCCCAACCAATCTCTTTGGCATAATACATAATTCCCAACGCTACTCCTGTTCCCATTGCTGCTCCTTGACTATGCCCTACCACCGTTATGGGGCGATACGTAGGAGTAAAACTAAGTTTAGACATCGGAGAATCAGACTGTATCATTTCTTTAGGATATATCTGCCAATTTTCACTTGCCCATTTGTATCCTAAAGCAATACCGTGGTCTATTCGGTGAGCAGCACTTGACGCCAACCCGTGTGAACCGTTAATATAATGGTCTCTACCCACCGAATTAAATGCCTCACAATACTTTTGACTTCCTTTGTATTTATTACTCAAATCATTCCAATAGTTCCAAAATTTTTCTAATTTATTATTGAAAGCTAATTTTTCTTTTTCTAAATTTTGTATCTTCTTTAAAACGAATTCTTTTATCTTAGGAAATACAATAGGATTCCAATAATCAGGAAAAGTATTAACAAATTCAGTACTATTTACAATGGTTTCAATCTTTTGTAAATAACGCTTTTTAGTGGGATTTTGTCGTTTAAGTTCTTGTTCTATTTTATCTTGTCTTGCATTCTCAGGAAGTACGTCTCGAAGCTCCCTATTGGTAAACATATCATTAGCATCCGTATGATTATGTTCATTAACACTTTCCCCTTGCAAACCTTCACCCTCTTCGTGCACTTTATCCAAAATAGCGTTGTAGAGCGTTTGTTCCCAATTCTCTAAGGGATTACTATGATATCCGTTAACAAAAATGACATCTCCTTTTAAAACGGGATAATATTTATCTAACTCATCATCTCCCCCTCCTTCTTTTAAGGTTTTTTGATTGGGATTCGTTATCTCAATAATTCCTCCCACACTACATTGAATGTATGAATTTTCAAGTAAAAGTGACGCTTTAGAAGTAGTGGGTTTGTTTGATGTTATTTTCCATTTTTGTAACGAAGGTACACAAGTGTTACCATTACACAAACTGCAAGAGCCAAAGTTTCCCATAAGAGTCTTGTCCTTTTCTGTAGCTTGGTACTTACCCTCCAATTTCACCTTATTTTGAGAAGTAACTTGTAATTTCGAGGTTTTACTTCCCGAATTACAACGTAATTCTGCTCCTTCACTTACATACTTATTAGCCATAATTAAGGAATTTTAAGTTTAATCTTTTTATGAATCTATCTCTACTCCTTGCCCTCCTTGAATATATGTTGTATTACCTGCCTTAACGCGAATATCTGATTCACTTGTAAATAGGTTTATCTCCTTACTCACAACAGAAGTTTTTTCTCCGGAATGAAGTTCCATTTTCGTGTGTGCGTTCAAAGTAATTTTATCCGAAACAAATTCACTTTCTTTCATAACTGTTTCTTTTTTATTTCCACCAGCAAAAAATTCCATATCATTAGTAGCATCAAAAGTGATTTTCTTTGATTTGAAATTTAATTGCTCAATCGCTGTGATTTCAATGGTATTTTCAACACTGTTAATCTGTATCATATTACCATTTTTATCAGAAAGTACAATACTTTCATCATCGGTAAATACTAACTTATGCCCACTCTTAGTAGTAATACTCCTTACATTGTTCGACACTTCAGATGCATTGGTTTTGTGAAACATACTTCCCATCACAAAAGGTTGATGCGGATTGCCGTATTCAAAGCCAATCATCACTTGGTCGCCCACCTCGGGAATGAAAACCACACCACGATTACCACTCTTGTCTCTCAAAACTCCCGCATCTGAACTTTGCACACGTATCCAATTCGTTTCCGCTCCCTTATCGCGCTGCCAATAAAAACGTACTTTTACCCGTCCCTGCCCCTGAGGGTCATTGTTTTCTACCACTTCCGCAATTTCAGGATAAGCCACCGTTTTGGGTTCGAACATCGCATATTCCATCCCCTCAGGTACAGCCCTAAATATGTTAGAATAACTACCTCGTTCTACCTTGTGATGTACCGAAATCACTCGATAAACCCCTAAACTGTTGTCTATCCCAAATTCCGAAGGATACCCCACTTGAATAAGTCCGCCAATACGCACCTTACACGTGTCCGAATGCCCTTCAATAAAGTGCATCTTCCCTAAGGCTCTTTGGTACTTCCCCTGACGAAAAACTTGGGTATCTGCATTGTATCCCACAGGCTCTTGAGCAGGTAAGATACCCCTATTAGCAAACAATGGTACTTGGGTAAGTAAGGTTTGCGTAACTGCATTTTCGGGACTAATAGGTTTGTCCGTTTGAGTAAAAAAATATTCATCATCTTGCGAGCTATAATTGTAAAGTGAATAACGATATGGAAGTGCTTTACTGATGGTTTTCAATTGATTAATATCTTCCCTAAAAATCAACTTCTCAGGAGTTTCATTTTCAGGACATCCAAATACGATGTTTTTTCCATCGTAAAAGAAAAGTTCGTTATAAAGAGCCGACAAACGATTTAAAAAAGCAAAGGAACTTTCTTTATATTACATCACAAAAGGTAGCACACCTTCAAATCTTGGACGACACTTGATGCCAAATTCTTTCTCCTGAGCAATAGTTTTTACAATATTTACCAAATGTTGGTCTACAAATGAGTACATCGAAGGAGTATCTTCCAAAACTACGACTTTTCCTTGACCTATAAAACGAATAACGTTGTCACGAGACCCTTGCCAGGCTGAATCTATCAGCACTTCGGTAATGTATCCGCTAAACTCATAACGATAGGCTTCTTTTCCATATTCAAATCGTATCAACACCGAATCTCCTATCATTTCTGTGAGTTTTTGGGGGGATTTCAGCCAAAGTTCTTTCTCTGAGGTGATTTTTTGAATTAGTTCAAAAGATTGACAATCGTTTAACTCCTGGGTTAAGGTTAAGGAATCAAAAACAAATTCTTCTCCGTTGATAAAAACAGTTTCTTTTACTACATTCATTGGGGGTATCAATGAACTTCTCTTGGACATTGTATAGACTGCCATAGACTTTTAATTTTAAGTGAAACAAAATAATATAAGAGGTTGAACGTTACAAATCTACAAATTTAATACCATATAAATGTGATATTTCTCGTTTTTTATGTCAAAACGAAAATATTCAGATTTAATTTTACTGATTGTAAATTCTTTTTCGGTAGCCGTACCTTCACTATTTAACATAGGATATAACGAACCTAATTTTTCCAAACGAACGATTTTATCTTTACAATAAAATAATTACATTATTACTTTTTCTTTCTTGGGCGAATCACATACAATCCGCCATACGATTTATCAGGATATAACTCGTTGGGAATTTGGTCTATAAATAACACATTGCTGCCTTGACCTCCCATATTATACGGAATTTGGATAATGCGAGTGCCAGGAGTATAAGCCGAATAACGTTTTACATAAATAGTATCCGTAGGACTCATTTGTATCGTATAATAAAAATAACCCGCTGCATAACTGATAGGACGATAGGTTGTACCTTTCTTTTCTATCTCAGTAAGGGTGTGCTGTATCTCAACAGCATAACGAATCGTGTCACGTTCTGTATAGTAAAAGGGGTCAATAACAGGAACGTCTTCCGTAAATCGTGAGGTCGGCTCGCGTGCCGGATATTGAGCTTCAAACGCCTCTCTTCTCTGATAAGCGGCATCATCATCATAACCTACTTCTTTGGAAGGATACATCATCCAATACCATTTACCACGATACTTCAAAAAATACTCTCCAAATTCCATATGTACATATTCCGCCTTGTCATACAAGTCTTTAAACACTTTAAACCATTCATCTAAATCTTGGTGCATATAGGCTTTATATTCTTCTGTCCAATAGTCTGTGTTGAAAGAAAAAGGCAACTGAATTAATGGATATAAGGTCATATCATCATCTACAATGGAATTACAATAAATTCCATTGCCAGAACTTAGTATAGTTCCATCTTTTAGCATTTCCCCACCTCCATACGGGTGATTGAGTATATTCCCCTCAAAGTCTGTCTTGATAAAACTATATGCGTCATCGTCCCCTTCTCGCCACTCCTCATAAGGATTGCCTACTATTAATAATTTTTTTCCAATAGTATCTATTTCAAAAGACTTTAACTTCTGTGTACGTGGTATCAATTCCACCACTTCGTAGTTTTTACTTCCCGGATTTTCGTGTAAAAACTTGTATTTTTTATCTAACTCTTGCATATCTTCTTGTTTTTGTTGTAAATATTCTTGTTCTTGTTTGTTTTTTACATTTTTGCGTATCTTATAAATACCATACCCTATCGCTATCAAAGAAATAGGATTACATATTAAAACTATCAATACTATCAGTAATTTTTTATTTCTTTTCATTTTGCTTTTATTTTGGCTCTTTACAACAAAAAAATATACCGCTACTTTTTCTTTCTTGGGCGAATCACATACAATCCGCCATACGATTTATCAGGATATAACTCGTTGGGAGTCTGCTCTATAAATAAAACATTACTACCTTGACCTCCCATATTGTACGGAATTTGGAAAAACCAAGAATCAGGTTCATAAGCCGCATAACGTTTTACATAAATAGTATCCGTAGGACTCATTTGTATCGTATAATAAAAATAACCCGCCGCATAACTGATAGGACGATAGGTGGTACCTTTCTTTTCTACCTCAGTAAGAGTGTGCTGTATCTCAACAGCATAACGAATCGTGTCACGTTCTGTATAGTAAAAGGGGTCTGTTCTGGGTATTTTTTCTGTAAATCGTGAGGCTGGCTCGCGTGCAGGGTATTGGGCTTCAAAGGCTTTTCGTCTTTCCCGAGCAGCTTTATCTTTAAACCCGTTTCTTTTGGAAGGATACATCATCCAATACCATTTACCACGATACTTCAAAAAATACTCTCCAAATTCCATATGTACATATTCCGCCTTGTCATACAAGTCTTTAAACACTTTAAACCATTCATCTAAATCTTGGTGCATATAGGCTTTATATTCTTCTGTCCAATAGTCTGTGTTGAAAGAAAAAGGCAACTGAATTAATGGATATAAGGTCATATCATCATCTACAATGGAATTACAATAAATTCCATTGCCAGAACTTAGTATAGTTCCATCTTTTAGCATTTCCCCACCTCCATACGGGTGATTGAGTATATTCCCCTCAAAGTCTGTCTTGATAAAACTATATGCGTCATCGTCCCCTTCTCGCCACTCCTCATAAGGATTGCCTACTATTAATAATTTTTTTCCAATAGTATCTATTTCAAAAGACTTTAACTTCTGTGTACGTGGTATCAATTCAACTACCTCGTAGTTTTTACTTCCCGGATTTTCGTGTAAAAACTTGTATTTTTTATCTAACTCTTGCATATCTTCTTGTTTTTGTTGTAAATATTCTTGTTCTTGTTTGTTTTTTACATTTTTGCGTATCTTATAAATACCATACCCTATCGCTATCAAAGAAATAGGATTACATATCAAAACTATCAATACTATCAGTAATTTTTTATTTCTTTTCATTTCGCTTTTATTTAGGAGAGACATACTTGGGTTCTTTACAACAAAAAAATATACCGCTACTTTTTCTTTCTTGGACGAATAACATACAATCCGCCATACGCCTCCGGGTCAGACTCGCGAGGCTCTTGCATCATAAACAGTACTTTCCCTCTGTAACCACTGTATTTTTCAGGAACTTCATAAATGAACGTACGTGGGTCATACGCAGAATACCGTTTGATATAAATAAACTCATCCTTATCAAGCACCAATGCATAGTAAAAATATCCCGCAGAGTAACTGATAGGATTAAACCAACTGCCTCCTTGCTCATCTACCGGTTCGTACTTGCGAACTCGTACATCATAACCATATTGGTCAAAAGGGTCTACAGGAGTAGTAAGCTCAATAAAACGTGAAGCTGGCTCGCGAGCTGGGTATTGAGCTGTAAATGCTTTCTCTCTTTTGTAAGCTTCTCTATCCCCAAAACCTTTTTCTTTGGAAGGATACATCATCCAATACCATTTGCCTCGATATTTCAAAAAATACTCTCCATATTCTTGATAAACATACTCCGCCTTGTCATATAAGTCTTTAAAAACTTTAAACCATTTATCCAAATCTTGATGATTATACTGTTGAAATTCTTCTTTCCAATAATCTGTGCTGTTAAATGAAAATGGTAATTGTATTAGAGGATATAAGGTCATATCATCATTGATAACAGAATTACAATAAAAACCTTTATCTTCTTCAGCATTTATTAGAGTTCCATCTTTTAATATCTTTCCCCCTCTGTAGAGGTGGCTTAATATATTCCCTTCAAAGTCTGTTTTTATAAAGCTGTATGCATCATCGTCTCTTTCTCGCCATTCTTCATAAGGAACACCAGCAATCAAAAGTTTTTTTCCAATAGTATCTATTTCAAAAGACTTTAACTTCTGTATACGTGGTATTAACTCTACCACCTCATAGTTTTTACTTCCTGGGTTTTCGTGTAAAAACTTGTATTGTTTTAATTCTTCTTGTAACATAACATATTTTATTGATTTATAAATGCCCCAACAAGCTACGATTGATAACCCAATTACTATCCACTTCTTTTTCATTTTTTTGAGTATTTAATTTTTACAACAAAATAATTACATTGCTACTTCTTCTTTCTTGGGCGAATAACATACAAACCACCATACGCCTCTGGGTCAGACTCGCGAGGCTCTTGCATCATAAACAGTACTTTCCCTCTGTAACCACTGTATTTTTCAGGAACTTCGTAAATAAACGTGCGTGGGTCATACGCCGAATAGCGTTTTATATAGATAAACTCGTTATTATCAAGCACTAACGCATAGTAAAAATATCCTGCGGAATAACTAATGGGATTAAACCAATTGCCTCCTTGCTCATCTACCGGTTCGTACTTGCGAACACGCACATCATACCCCCATTGGTCAAAAGGGTCAACAGGATTGGTAAGCTCTATAATACGAGAAGCAGGCTCACGAGCTGGGTATTGGGCTTCAAATGCTTTTCGTCTTTGATAAGCGGCATCATCATCAAAACCGTTTCTTTTGGAAGGATACATCATCCAATACCATTTACCACTATATTTAAAGAAGTAGTCTCCATATTCCAAATGTACATACTCCGCCTTGTCATACAAGTCTTTAAACACTTTAAACCATTCATCTAAATCTTGATGAACATAGCGTTTATACTCTTCGGTATAATACCCTATCTTAAACTCAAAAGGCAACTGAATTAAAGGATATAAGGTCATATCATCATTTACAATAGAACTGCAATAGTATCCATCGTTAGAGGTCTTTATTATAGTACCATCTTTTAACATCCTCCCCTCTCCAAAAGGATGACTTAGTATATTCCCTTCAAAGTCTGTTTTTATAAAGCTATATGCATCATCGTCTTCTTCTCGCCATTCTTCATAAGGCTCTCCTGATATTAATAATTTTTTTCCAATAGTATCTATTTCAAAAGACTTTAACTTCTGTGTACGTGGTATTAGCTCTACCACCTCATAGTTTTTACTTCCTGGGTTTTCGTGTAAAAACTTGTATTGTTTTAATTCTTCTTGTAACATAACATATTTTATTGATTTATAAATGCCCCAACAGGCTACTATTGCCACTACTACTATTATCCATTTCTTTTTCATTTTTTGAGTATTTAATTTTTACAATAAAATAATTACATTACTACTTTTTCTTTCTTGGACGAATAACATACAATCCGCCATACGCCTCCGGGTCAGACTCGCGAGGCTCTTGCATCATAAACAGTACTTTCCCTCTGTAACCACTGTATTTTTCAGGAACTTCATAAATGAACGTACGTGGGTCATACGCAGAATACCGTTTGATATAAATAAACTCATCCTTATCAAGCACCAATGCATAGTAAAAATATCCCGCAGAGTAACTGATAGGATTAAACCAACTGCCTCCTTGCTCATCTACCGGTTCGTACTTGCGAACTCGTACATCATAACCATATTGGTCAAAAGGGTCTACAGGAGTAGTAAGCTCAATAAAACGTGAAGCTGGCTCGCGAGCTGGGTATTGAGCTGTAAATGCTTTCTCTCTTTTGTAAGCTTCTCTATCCCCAAAACCTTTTTCTTTGGAAGGATACATCATCCAATACCATTTGCCTCGATATTTCAAAAAATACTCTCCATATTCTTGATAAACATACTCCGCCTTGTCATATAAGTCTTTAAAAACTTTAAACCATTTATCCAAATCTTGATGATTATACTGTTGAAATTCTTCTTTCCAATAATCTGTGCTGTTAAATGAAAATGGTAATTGTATTAGAGGATATAAGGTCATATCATCATTGATAACAGAATTACAATAAAAACCTTTATCTTCTTCAGCATTTATTAGAGTTCCATCTTTTAATATCTTTCCCCCTCTGTAGAGGTGGCTTAATATATTCCCTTCAAAGTCTGTTTTTATAAAGCTGTATGCATCATCGTCTCTTTCTCGCCATTCTTCATAAGGAACACCAGCAATCAAAAGTTTTTTTCCAATAGTATCTATTTCAAAAGACTTTAACTTCTGTATACGTGGTATTAACTCTACCACCTCATAGTTTTTACTTCCTGGGTTTTCGTGTAAAAACTTGTATTGTTTTAATTCTTCTTGTAACATAACATATTTTATTGATTTATAAATGCCCCAACAAGCTACGATTGATAACCCAATTACTATCCACTTCTTTTTCATTTTTTTGAGTATTTAATTTTTACAACAAAATAATTACATTGCTACTTCTTCTTTCTTGGGCGAATAACATACAAACCACCATACGCCTCTGGGTCAGACTCGCGAGGCTCTTGCATCATAAACAGTACTTTCCCTCTGTAACCACTGTATTTTTCAGGAACTTCGTAAATAAACGTGCGTGGGTCATACGCCGAATAGCGTTTTATATAGATAAACTCGTTATTATCAAGCACTAACGCATAGTAAAAATATCCTGCGGAATAACTAATGGGATTAAACCAATTGCCTCCTTGCTCATCTACCGGTTCGTACTTGCGAACACGCACATCATACCCCCATTGGTCAAAAGGGTCAACAGGATTGGTAAGCTCTATAATACGAGAAGCAGGCTCACGAGCTGGGTATTGGGCTTCAAATGCTTTTCGTCTTTGATAAGCGGCATCATCATCAAAACCGTTTCTTTTGGAAGGATACATCATCCAATACCATTTACCACTATATTTAAAGAAGTAGTCTCCATATTCCAAATGTACATACTCCGCCTTGTCATACAAGTCTTTAAACACTTTAAACCATTCATCTAAATCTTGATGAACATAGCGTTTATACTCTTCGGTATAATACCCTATCTTAAACTCAAAAGGCAACTGAATTAAAGGATATAAGGTCATATCATCATTTACAATAGAACTGCAATAGTATCCATCGTTAGAGGTCTTTATTATAGTACCATCTTTTAACATCCTCCCCTCTCCAAAAGGATGACTTAGTATATTCCCTTCAAAGTCTGTTTTTATAAAGCTATATGCATCATCGTCTTCTTCTCGCCATTCTTCATAAGGCTCTCCTGATATTAATAATTTTTTTCCAATAGTATCTATTTCAAAAGACTTTAACTTCTGTGTACGTGGTATTAGCTCTACCACCTCATAGTTTTTACTTCCTGGGTTTTCGTGTAAAAACTTGTATTGTTTTAATTCTTCTTGTAACATAACATATTTTATTGATTTATAAATGCCCCAACAGGCTACTATTGCCACTACTACTATTATCCATTTCTTTTTCATTTTTTGAGTATTTAATTTTTACAATAAAATAATTACATTACTACTTTTTCTTTCTTGGACGAATAACATACAATCCGCCATACGCCTCCGGGTCAGACTCGCGAGGCTCTTGCATCATAAACAGTACTTTCCCTCTGTAACCACTGTATTTTTCAGGAACTTCATAAATGAACGTACGTGGGTCATACGCAGAATACCGTTTGATATAAATAAACTCATCCTTATCAAGCACCAATGCATAGTAAAAATATCCCGCAGAGTAACTGATAGGATTAAACCAATTGCCTCCTTGCTCATCTACCGGTTCGTACTTGCGAACACGCACATCATACCCCCATTGGTCAAAAGGGTCTACGGGAGTGGTAAGCTCAATAAATCGTGAGGCTGGCTCACGAGCTGGGTATTGGGCAGTAAATGCTAATATTCTTTGATAAGCGGCATCATCATCATAACCTACTTCTTTGGAAGGATATTTCATCCAATACCATTTGCCACGATATTTGAAAAAATAATCATCGTGATCCAAATGTACATACTCAGCCTTATCGTACAAATCTTTAAATATTTTAAACCATTTGTCTAAATCTTGATGGACATACCGCTTGTATTCCTCTGTGTAATACCCTATCTTAAACTCAAAAGGAAGTTGTATTAGAGGATACCACGTTGCATCATCGCTAACAAAGGAATTATTATACCCTTTTGTAGAACTTAATATCGTACCATCATTTAACAAAAACCTCCCCCCCCCATCAGGATAACCTACAATATTGCCTTCAAAATCGGTTTTGATAGATGTATAGGCATCATTATCTCTTTCTCGCCACTCCTCATAAGGAACTCCTGAAATTAAAAGTTTTTTTCCAATAGTGTCCAATCTAAGCTTATATAATTTTTGATTTCGTGGTATCAATTCCACCACTTCATAATTTTTACTCCCTGGGTTTTCGTGTAAAAACTTGTATTGCCTTAATTCTTCTTGTAACATAACGTATTTTATTGATTTATAAATACCCCAACAGGCTACTATTGCCACTACTACTATTATCCATTTCTTTTTCATTCTTTTTGGTTTTTGGGTTCTTTGTATAATTTTTTTAAAGCTCCTTTATCTTTCTTTACATATGCCTTAATCACATTATGAATATAAGGTGTATCAATGACTGATGTCGAAAGCATTCGCTTTTCCAAGTTCTTCACAGCCTTTTTATAGGCATTCTTTTTTTCCTCAAAAGTTTCATACATCTTCCCACTTGAGTCTTTACTTACTTTCTGCTCATCCAATCTATAAAAAATGTTTTCACCAGCTTTGTTAATTCGGTCAAAAATGGTGGTAATGCCATATTGGTCATTGGGGAAATCGCCGTTTATGCCTCTCCATATCTCCTTTTCTGTATGTGGTATTTTGGGCTGCAAAATGCGTATGTCCCTAATAAATGCCACTGGGGCAAAATGGGCATAGAGTTGCGCCTCTTGCAGGGCAGCATATTTTTTAAGATAGTCATCATAACATTCATTTACATAATTGTAAGCCCGCGCTTTGTCATTCATCATTTCTATGGCGGGCATCACTACGAATTTCATTACTCCAAGAGAAGATTCTAAAAACTCTCCTATCAAAGGTTTAGGAGTAAATTTTTCCTTATGACAAAACTCATAACTTTGTTTATTCATTATGAACACATCAAAGGCTTGCATACAATCTTTGGCTATTTTCATATAAGTGCCCCATTCGCTTTTATCTTTCAGGTGAGGAGCTATTTTTTTCACCTCTTCTTCCTTGTATAGCTTTTTGGGGTCAAAACGCCGGTTTGCCATATAGTCATACCATTTTATGAATGCTTTTCCGTGAGGAAATTGATAGTGTTTCATCTTAGGATTCCCCTTATCACTCTTAGCTGAAACCGTACGACCTAAATAATGCAAGTGAAAAGCATCGGTGTTCCTATCGGGGTCGCAAGCACTTTTTATCTCAGGAATATCGCCATCACGGATAACCATATCCCCTCTATCGTTAGAAAAAGTAAATTGTACACATCGTTCCTTGTATGCGTCCCAATCTTTCAAAATAGCTTTCAAATGCTCATAAATGCCTCGCTCTTGAAGAAGTTTGTTGTATTCTTTGTCAAATATTTGCGAAAGTCCATTAACTAACGTTCCTTTTTTATCTTTTCCAAAAAATACAAAATCGTTGGCATCAACCTGATAAAAATCTACTTTGTCTTTTATCAGGTTTTCATATTCTTCTCCGTGAAGCCCTTGTGGCTGATTAACACCCAAATAAATGACATTCAATGCCATTTCATCCCAGCCTATCTCTTTGGCATAATACATAATCCCCAAAGCCACTCCCGTTCCCATTGCAGCTCCTTGACTATGCCCTACCACCGTTATGGGGCGATACGTAGGAGTAAAACTAAGCTTAGACATCGGAGCGTCTGATTTTATCATTTTCTTAGGATATATCTGCCAATTTTCACTCGCCCATTTATACCCCAATGCGATACCGTGGTCTATTCGGTGAGCGGCATTAGAACCCAATCCGTGTGAACCGTTAATATAATGGTCTCTACCCACCGAATTAAATGCCTTGCAATATATCTCTGACCCTTTGTAATCATTGGGCTTATCATTCCAATAATTCCAAAATTTTTCTAATTTGTTATTAAAAGAAGTAAGCTTAAGAAATTCGTCTTCCAAATAACCTCCAGTGGGAGTAAGCTTATTTACTGATTTTATGATTTTTCGTTGGATATTTTTAGTAGTAGTACCGCTTTCTCGAGCCAATTCCTGTTCTATTTTATCTTGCCTTGCATTCTCAGGAAGTACGTCTCGAAGCTCACTATTGGTAAACATATCATTAGCATCCGTATGATTATGTTCATTAACACTTTCCCCTTGCAAACCTTCACCTTCTTCGTGCACTTTATCTAAAATAGCGTTGTAGAGCGTTTGCTCCCAATTCTCCAAGGGATTACTATGATAACCATTAACAAAAATAACATCTCCTTTCAAAACCGGATAGTATTTATCTAATTCATCATCCCCTCCGCCTTCTTTTAAGGTTTTTTGATTGGGATTCGTTATCTCAATAATTCCTCCCACACTGCATTGAATATACGAATTTTCAAGCAAAAGTGGAGCCTGAAAAGTAGTGGGTTTATTCGATGTTATTTTCCATTTTTGTAACGAAGGTACACAAGTGTTACCATTACACAAACTGCAAGAGCCAAAGTTTCCCATAAGAGTCTTGTCCTTTTCTGTAGCTTGGTACTTACCCTCCAATTTCACCTTATTTTGAGAAGTAACTTGTAATTTCGAGGTTTTACTTCCCGAATTACAACGTAATTCTGCTCCTTCACTTACATACTTATTAGCCATAATTAAGGAATTTTAAGTTTAATCTTTTTATGAATCTATCTCTACTCCTTGCCCTCCTTGAATATATGTTGTATTACCTGCCTTAACGCGAATATCTGATTCACTTGTAAATAGGTTTATCTCCTTACTCACAACAGAAGTTTTTTCTCCGGAATGAAGTTCCATTTTCGTGTGTGCGTTCAAAGTAATTTTATCCGAAACAAATTCACTTTCTTTCATAACTGTTTCTTTTTTATTTCCACCAGCAAAAAATTCCATATCATTAGTAGCATCAAAAGTGATTTTCTTTGATTTGAAATTTAATTGCTCAATCGCTGTGATTTCAATGGTATTTTCAACACTGTTAATCTGTATCATATTACCATTTTTATCAGAAAGTACAATACTTTCATCATCGGTAAATACTAACTTATGCCCACTCTTAGTAGTAATACTCCTTACATTGTTCGACACTTCAGATGCATTGGTTTTGTGAAACATACTTCCCATCACAAAAGGTTGATGCGGATTGCCGTATTCAAAGCCAATCATCACTTGGTCGCCCACCTCGGGAATGAAAACCACACCACGATTACCACTCTTGTCTCTCAAAACTCCCGCATCTGAACTTTGCACACGTATCCAATTCGTTTCCGCTCCCTTATCGCGCTGCCAATAAAAACGTACTTTTACCCGTCCCTGCCCCTGAGGGTCATTGTTTTCTACCACTTCCGCAATTTCAGGATAAGCCACCGTTTTGGGTTCGAACATCGCATATTCCATCCCCTCAGGTACAGCCCTAAATATGTTAGAATAACTACCTCGTTCTACCTTGTGATGTACCGAAATCACTCGATAAACCCCTAAACTGTTGTCTATCCCAAATTCCGAAGGATACCCCACTTGAATAAGTCCGCCAATACGCACCTTACACGTGTCCGAATGCCCTTCAATAAAGTGCATCTTCCCTAAGGCTCTTTGGTACTTCCCCTGACGAAAAACTTGGGTATCTGCATTGTATCCCACAGGCTCTTGAGCAGGTAAGATACCCCTATTAGCAAACAATGGTACTTGGGTAAGTAAGGTTTGCGTAACTGCATTTTCGGGACTAATAGGTTTGTCCGTTTGAGTAAAAAAATATTCATCATCTTGCGAGCTATAATTGTAAAGTGAATAACGATATGGAAGTGCTTTACTGATGGTTTTCAATTGATTAATATCTTCCCTAAAAATCAACTTCTCAGGAGTTTCATTTTCAGGACATCCAAATACGATGTTTTTTCCATCGTAAAAGAAAAGTTCGTTATAAAGAGCCGACAAACGATTTAAAAAAGCAAAGGAACTTTCTTTATATTGCATCACAAAAGGTAGCACACCTTCAAATCTTGGACGACACTTGATGCCAAATTCTTTCTCCTGAGCAATAGTTTTTACAATATTTACCAAATGTTGGTCTACAAATGAGTACATCGAAGGAGTATCTTCCAAAACTACGACTTTTCCTTGACCTATAAAACGAATAACGTTGTCACGAGACCCTTGCCAGGCTGAATCTATCAGCACTTCGGTAATGTATCCGCTAAACTCATAACGATAGGCTTCTTTTCCATATTCAAATCGTATCAACACCGAATCTCCTATCATTTCTGTGAGTTTTTGGGGGGATTTCAGCCAAAGTTCTTTCTCTGAGGTGATTTTTTGAATTAGTTCAAAAGATTGACAATCGTTTAACTCCTGGGTTAAGGTTAAGGAATCAAAAACAAATTCTTCTCCGTTGATAAAAACAGTTTCTTTTACTACATTCATTGGGGGTATCAATGAACTTCTCTTGGACATTGTATAGACTGCCATAGACTTTTAATTTTAAGTGAAACAAAATAATATAAGAGGTTGAACGTTACAAATCTACAAATTTAATACCATATAAATGTGATATTTCTCGTTTTTTATGTTTTTAGTTTCAAACCGACTTTGTTCCTCCAAAAATTCATTTATACACACTATATTTTACTCTATAATTTACAAAAGTAGTAGTTGAATTCTAAATTATTTTCAAAATAACAACCAAAAATTAATTATCTATCCTATTTATAATCAAATTTTTACTACCCTTTTGTTTTCTTTTCTCTTCTCTTTACCTTTCTCATTTTCCTTTACTTCTTCTTTCACGGGGGCAATAGAAAGTTGAATTTTTCTATCAATAGAAGTCAATTCGTTTTTGAGTTCGTTGAGGGTATTTTCTTTTGTCCATTCTTTGGATACGACCTCTTTAAGCACAGGCAAATCTTTTTCGATAACGGCGATTTCTTTTTGTTGTTTTTCTATCATTGCGGGAATTTTTTCTAAGGCATTTAGGAAGTTGGTTACGGCCAAATGCGGGTCATTAGCAAGTCGTCCGTTGTTAGTGAGTTTCAGCAAGGCTTGTGTCAAATCTTGGGTATAGCTTTTCATCGCCTGTAAAAATTCCGTTGGTGACTTTTCGCCTTGCTCTATTTTTTGTAAATCTTCTTCCCATTGTCCCGTTAGGGTAACATTGGCAATGTCATCTTCTTTGACCCAATGGTACACTTGCATTCCTTTTTCGGTGGGAATAAGGGATTTTTGTTTACGCACTACATAGCCTCGTTTTAAGAGCGTTTCAATGATAGCGGCTCGTGTAGCAGGGGTTCCTATGCCTGAGCCTTGTAGGAGTTGGCGTTGCTGCTTGCTTTCCAAATCTCTTCCTGCTGTTTCCATTGCCGACAAAAGCCCTGCTTCGGTGTAAAGGGCAGGAGGTTGGGTGGTTTTGGACAAGATTTCAACGGATTTTATCTTTAATGTACTCCCTTTTGGTAAGGACGGCAGTGCTTCACAAATATCAGCTTCGTCCTTGTTAGAGTCAGATAAAAAACCATTAACTCCCCGCCAACCTGTTTGTGTTACCTGTGTATCTTTCATTGTAAAACACTTGTGAAACACCTCTAACGAGATTTTTTGTACTTCTTTTACACAGGGTTCACTCACGGCTTCCAAAAGTCGGAAGGTAAAAAAACGAATAATTTTTATTTTTTGTAAAAAATATTATTTTAACTTAAATTTAGCAAAAAAAATACTACATCAAACTTTATTTTTAATGCTATGAATACATACTTTAAGACTATTTTCTCAAGAGTAGAACAAAAAGAACGAAAGCTAACGTTTTCACTTGAAAGCATTGTAGAGGACTCCCTACAAATGATTACTTTTTTTAACGATATCCTAAAAGAGCTAAAAGAATATGTAACCTCTCATCATTTTGCTTGTCAAAAGGAAGAAATTTTCTTTTTTCGAGAGGTAAAACCATATATACAGGGAAAAGAACTATTTTACTACCAAATTTATCAAATGGAAACTATTGCAGCATACCTACCGGAAAGTCATTTAAAAAAATATTTTGTAAAACAAGAGAATAAACTCGAAAAAGAATTCAAAAAACGTTTTCAAAAGCAACCCTTTTACAACTACTATCTTTCAGGAAGTCGTCATTGGGACAGTAAGTATTTCACCAGATATCAATGTGATATTATTGATATCCAACAAGAATATATGCTAAATTTCGATCCTGATTTTTCGACTTACTATGATTTTTTAGTAGCTCAAATTCTCTGTCACAAGCAATTGATGGAATATTTTTTTCATCGAACCATAGAACTGGAAAATAACATCATTACAAAAGATATTTCTCTTGAATGGACAGCAACTAAAAACGATCTAATTGAACTAATTTATGCATTACAACAAGTCAAAGCCATTGCAGGTGGAAAAATGAGCATCAATAAAATGATAGCTACTTTTAATAAGATTTTTAAGCTCGATTTGAAAGATAGCCATCACGCTTTTCACAGAATGAAAACACGCTCCAAATCCAGAACCTCGTTTTTGGACAAACTTAAAAGATCTTTGGAGGAATATATGGATAAAGAATAATTTACACAACCGGATTTGATTTCTGATTAGTAACATCCCATTCGATAGTACTAAAGGAATCAATCACCTTACTATTGCCCTTTTGAAGCGGGTGCGGTTGCGAGTAGTGATTTAAAATCACTACTCGCAACCGCACCCGCTTCAAAAGGGCAAAGGTAAGATTTTTTTGACAATATGTAAATAGTTTGTAACTTTGCCTCATTGAGTTACTACCCAAAATAGGTAAAAACAATGAAAATAGTTCCGTTACCAAATCGTTACCTTACATATCTTAAAAACCAATTAACTTGCTGATAATAAAATTTTTGAGATAGCTCTTCTATTTTTCAAACAAAAAAAATTCTTATCTTTGGAAACTAAATTCTATCATTTTATGAAACAAATATATTTTTTATCTGCATTAGTACTACTGCTTGCGTTAAACTCTTGTCAGGAGCAAAAAACCAAAACAGAACATTCTTACACAATTAAGGGCAGCGTTCCGAAAGAAACAAAAGGCAAAATTTATCTTCTGGAATTCAAAAACAGAGAGTACACTCCCGTTGATTCTGTTGATATTCACAATGGAAATTTTAAATTCGAAGGAAAAACTTCTCAGCCACTTTTATACTCTTTGCGACTTAACAACAAAGGAAAAAGAGCCAATTTCTTCCTTGAAAACACAAACGTAACAATGCATTTGAACCAAGATTGGACAATAGAAAGCATAAAAGGAAGTGAAAACACCCAACTTTTTAAAACATACGACGATATAAACGAAAAAAGAGCCTTAAACTTGGACAGTATCCTCAAAACAGACAATAATTCGCCTGTGATTGCGTACTTTTTAGGGCGAAACGCTTATATGTATGACTATCCCGAGCTCGTTTCGCTTAGAAAACAAATTTCGCCGGAGTTATTTAAAAATACATACATCGAAGAACTTGACAAAGCCATCAGTAAGCTCGAAAAACTTCAACCGGGACAACCCGCTCCGGATATTATTATGGAAAATCCTGATGGAAAAACTTTTAAACTAACCGATTTAAAAGGAAAAAACATACTCATCGATTTTTGGGCGACTTGGTGTCCCGACTGCCTCAAAGAAATTCCTTCGCTCAAAGAGATTTACAAAACATACCAGCAGAAAAACTTTACAATACTCAGTATCTCGCTCGACCGCAACAAAAACAGTTGGAAAAAAGCCATCGCCGACGGGCTTTCGTGGGAGCACGGTTTTGTGGAAAACGCTTGGAAGTCAGACGCAGCCCAAACATATACGTTACGCTGGTTGCCTACCTACATCTTGATTGATACAAACGGAATCATCATTGCTCGAACCATCGACAGTCATAAAATGATTGAGGAAATCGAAAAGCTGGTCAATTAAACCCTTTTTCTTTCTTTTTGAAGAAATAATCCGTGCAATATTCTCTCAAAAAAAACTTATACATTTATTTTATAAAAAATTCATCTTGAAAAAATATTTTTAAAAGAAGATTGCAGACAATCCAGCTCCAAAAAAAGTTTTAAAGAGAAGATTGCAGACAATCCAACCTCAAAAAAAGTTTTCAAGAGAAGATTGCAGACAATCCAACATCAAAAAAAGTTTTTCAGACAAGATTGCAGATAATCCAATTTCAAAAAAAGTTTTTCAGACAAGATTGCAAACAATCCAATATCAAAAAAAGTTTTTCAGGCAAGATTGCAGACAATCCAACATCAAAAAAAGTTTTTCAGGCAAGGTTGCAAACAATCCAACATCAAAAAATTTTTTTGAAAATAAAATCAATATAAAACTAATCGTACATTTTTAAAACACATCGTTTTAATTTTATATCTGTTAAAAAATAATTTATAAATGAAAGATTTATTCGGACAAGCCATCTTAGATTATCAGCAAGGCAATTACACTGAAGATATTAAGACAGAAACTACTATTTCGGAAGAAGATATTTTGCCCCTGCCCTATTTATTTCGTTCATTCAAAGATATGCCAAAATTAGAGCAGAAAGCGTTGCGTTTAGCCAGAGGAAAAGTTTTGGAAGTGGGTTGCGGAGCCGGTAGCCACGGATTGTATCTGCAAAACGAACGAAATTTGGAAGTTCATTCCATTGACATTTCGCCAAAGGCTGTCGAGGCTTGTAAACTCAGAGGTTTAAAGAACGTCTCGGTTGCCAATGTTATGGACTTTGAGGGGAAATTTGATACCATCTTGCTGCTAATGAATGGAGCGGGAATGTGCGGACGATTAAAGCAAATGGGAACTTTTTTAACTAAAATTAAAAGTTTGTTAGCTCCAAACGGACAAATTTTAACCGATTCGTCCGACATTATTTATATGTTCGATGAAAATGAAGACGGAATGTACGACGTACCACTTCACTTCGATTATTACGGCGAGGTCGATTATTTAGTCAAGTACAAAAAAGAAAAAGAAGAGCCTTTTGCGTGGCTTTACGTGGATTACAACACTTTGCAGAACGTTGCACACTCGGTAGGATTACAATGCGAATTAGTTGCCGAAGGAGAACATTACGACTACTTGGCAAAAATGTTTTGAGGTTGATTTACTTTTAATCCCAGCCCATTTCTTTTGCCATTTGCCTTTTCCTGAGGTATCTTTTGTAAACCATCCAAAATAATTTCGTCAATAAGCCGGTTGCGTCCTTCAATGATTGTTTGGGCATTTCTCGAAACTGATTTTGACGAAATTCTTTTATTTTGCTCTCGCATTCTTGTTTGGATATGTTGCCCAAAGTGTATTGAGCCACAGTTTCATATATTTTCACGATGTGCATTCCCCAAGCTCTTAAAAATCTGTACAAACTTGGCTCAAAAGTTACCAGAAAGTGAAAATCTTCCACCGTAAAGTGAAGAATATGAAAATTTGCGACTATTTCTTCTTGAATTTCTTTAGCCCGTTGTGTGTAATCGATAATTCTGTTTGAAATTTCATCTGCCGAAGAAAGAATATGACTGACGGAAAGTTCTTTTCCCAGAAAAAAACTTATGTCATCGGCGAATTCCTCCGCTTCTTCGTACGAAGAAAAATTTGAATTGAGAAACTCGTACTCCAAGTCTCTCCAAATGTTAAGGTAGGAGAAATGCGTGAGCTTCGCCATCAATTGATATTTTATGTGCCTGTTTTTTCTGAAATAAGCCTCCGTGTATGTGAATTCGTCTTGGTTTTTCATATTTTTTGTTTTAAAAAAAGTTTTTGAAATAATTTCATAAAAAAAACTTTGACAAACAAATAATTTGTCAAAGTTTTAATCTTATTATTTTTTCTTCGTTTTTGTGGCTGTCTTTTTTGTTTTTGCAACCTTTGAAGCCGTTTTTGTTTTCGGAGTTTTTTCGGCAATCAAGGCTGTAGCTTGTTCTAAAGTGAATGCCTCAACGTCGGTTTCCTTTGGCAATTCTATTTTGGTTTTGCCTTTTATTAAATTATAGCGTCCCCAACGTGCTTTTTCCAATCGGATGGTGCCATCTTCCCATTCCTTCACCACTTTCTCCGATTCTTTTTGCAATTTATTTTCTATTAATTCTTCGATATCTTGCTGTGAAAGATTATCAAAATCATATTTTTTGCTGACATTGATAAAAATGTTATTCCATTTTATAAACGGTCCGAATCTGCCTGTTCCTTTGGTAACTTCCATATCCTGATAAAATGCGATAGGTGCATCGGCTTTTTTCTTTTGTGAAATAAGTTCTTGAGCTCGTTCGATGGTTACACTGAAGATATCTTCTCCTTTTTCCAAAGAAATAAAAGTATCTCCGTAACGCACATAGGGTCCGAACCTTCCTACATTTACATCAACCTCTTTTCCGTCGATAATGCCCAATTTTCTGGGGAGTTCAAAGAGTTTCAAAGCTTCTTCAAAAGTAATGGTTTCGATTGACATTCCCGAATGAAGGCTTGCGAAAAGTGGTTTTTGTTCGTCTTCATTTGTTCCTATTTGAGCCATTGCTCCGAAGCGTCCTAAGCGAACGCTCAGTGGTCGTCCTGATTTCGGGTCGATTCCTAAAACACGCTCACCTGTTTCCCTTCCTGCATTTTTTTCAACATTCTCCACAACAGGATGGAAATGCGTATAGAAACGCTGCAACATCTCCGTCCAATTTTCAGTGCCTTCTGCGATGTTATCAAAGCTTCCCTCTACTTTGGCAGTAAAGTTGTAGTCCATAATGGTCTCAAAATTAGCCACCAAGAAATCATTTACAACAATTCCTATATCAGTAGGGATTAATTTGCCTTTGTCGGCTCCTACTTTTTCCGTAAGAGTTTTTTGTTTTACTGTTTCTTTGGAAAGAACAAGCTGCTCGTATTTTCTTTCCTCTCCCTCAAATGAGCTACGCTCTACATAACCCCTATTTTGAATTGTTGAAATTGTAGGTGCATATGTTGACGGGCGTCCTATCCCTAATTCTTCCAACTTCTTTACCAAAGAAGCCTCGGTGTAGCGAGCCGGCGGACGTGTAAACCTCTGTGTGGCAACAATGTTGTTATTGCTAACGGATTCTCCCTTTTTCAAAGTTGGTAACATTCCTTCTTGTTCTTCCTCCTCGTCGTCACTTCCTTCGAGATATACTTTTAAAAATCCGTCAAAGCGAATCATTTCTCCGCTGGCTGTAAAAAGCTCATTATGTTTATCTGCTTCGATTTTAACGTTAGTTCGCTCAAGCTGAGCATCAGCCATTTGTGAGGCAATCGTGCGTTTCCAGATAAGCTCATACAAACGAACTTGGTCACTCTCCCCGGAAATGGTAGTACGTGTCATATCCGTAGGGCGAATGGCTTCGTGTGCTTCCTGAGCTCCTTTTGTTTTTGTGGCAAAATTGCGAACCTGACTGTATTGGTTTCCGTATATTCCGATTATGGCATTTTTTGCAGTGTTTATCGCCTCCTGTGAAAGATTGGTACTGTCGGTACGCATATACGTTATAAAACCTGATTCGTACAAACGCTGTGCAATCATCATTGTTTTACTTACTGAGAAGTATAACTTTCGAGAAGCCTCTTGCTGTAATGTTGAAGTAGTAAAAGGAGGTGCAGGCGATTTTTTCGCAGGTTTTGTTTCTAAAGAAGCTATTTTAAAGTTTGCTCCGATATTTTTTTCCAAAAATTGTTTGGCTTCCTCCAACGTATCGAATGATTTTGGAAGAGTTGCTTTAAACGTTTTCCCTTCGGAATTAGCAAATTCTGCTGTTATTTTGTAGGAGAAATTAGTTTTAAAATCTTGAATTTCACGTTCTCTTTCTACAATCAGCCTCACAGAAACCGATTGAACTCGTCCTGCCGAAAGTCCGCTTTTAACTTTTTTCCAAAGCACCGGTGAAAGTTCGTACCCTACAAGTCTGTCCAATACACGGCGTGCTTGCTGGGCATTTACCAAATTGTAATCAATTCCTCTCGGATTTTGGATGGCTTTTTCAATCGCAGATTTTGTAATAGAGTTAAAAACAATACGTTTTGTATTTTCAGGTTTTAATTTTAAAGTTTCGGACAAGTGCCAAGAAATAGCCTCTCCCTCGCGGTCCTCATCGCTTGCTAACCAAACCGTTTCGGCTTTTTGAGTAAGTGTTTTTAATTCCTTAACAACTGCTTTTTTATCACTGGATACCAAGTATTTAGGTTTGAAGTCATTTTCAATATCTACGCCCAATTCTTTGGAAGGTAAATCAACGATATGTCCGTAGCTTGATACTACTTTAAAATCTTTCCCTAAAAATTTTTCAATGGTTTTTGCCTTCGCAGGCGACTCTACAATTACTACGTTTTTAGCCATATTACTAACTTTTGGTCGGCAAAAATAGTAATTTAATTGGTATTTGAAAATTAAATTATTCTTAAAATCAGAATTTTGGCTTAAAGAAGCATTAAAAACAAAATAATCATCAAAAAATAATCGATTCTTTTGAAAAAACAAAAAGAAAAACTCTACCAAAGCCTTGTAAAATAAACTTCGATAGAGTTTTCAACATCAATGATTCAAGAACAATTTTTTTATTTTTTGCTGATTTCTTCCGCGATAAATTCTTTTAAATCGATGATTTTCGGATAATTATGATACTTAGTAAAGCGTTTCAAGCCCATCAGTAACATTCTTTGTTCATCGCCTTCGCTGAAAGAAATTATCCCTTCCTTAGCTCGGGTAATTATTTTTTCAACAGACTGATATAAACGCAGTTTGGTCATCGCTATTTGTGCTTTTTGACTTTCCTCACCAAATCGTTTCACGTTTTTCTCTGTTCGCAATATTGCCGATTCAGCTATATAAACCTCCATCATAATATCAGAAGCCGCCATTAATAGTAGTTGGTGTTTTTCCAAATCAGTTCCGTATTTTTGAATAGCAAACCCTGAAACCATCAAGAAAACCTTTTTCAAACGAGAAATTATCTCCTTCTCTTCCGACATTATTTCCGAAAAATCAGGAATTTCAAAAGAAGGAATTCCCATCAATTCATCTTTGACTGCCATTGCGGGAGTTAGTAAGTCCACGTGTCCTTTCATAGCTTTTTTGATGAGCATCCCTACTGAAAGCATTCGGTTAATTTCATTAGTACCCTCGTAAATTCGTGTAATACGAGCATCACGCCAAGCACTTTCCATAGGCACCTCGGCAGAGTATCCCATTCCTCCAAAGATTTGAATTCCCTCATCGCTACTTCGCTGAATATCTCCCGAGAGCATCACTTTCAAAATGGAACACTCAATGGCATATTCTTCAATACTTTTCAGTTCGGCTTCATTTGTAGGATTTCCTTCAGACTTCCTGATTTCCATTCTATTTTCAATCTCTTTCAGGGTTCTGTACACAGCCGCCTCTCCAGCATACAAATTACTTGCTATTTCTGCTATTTTTTCTTTAATCGCCCCAAATTCAATAATATGTGTACCAAACTGAACACGTTCTTTGGCATAATTTACAGAATTTTCAAGAATACGACGCTGAGCATCCAAAGTAGCAACAGAAAGCTTTATACGACCGATATTCAGCACATTAAGTGCTATTTTGAAGCCGTTATTTCTCTCCGAAAGAATGTTTTCAACTGGTACTTTCGTGTTATTAAAAAATATCTGTCGGGTAGATGAAGCGTGTATTCCCAACTTATGTTCCTCCTCGCCTAAAGTTATCCCATTGGGGTCGGATGGGTCGTACTCCACAACAAACGCAGTTATATTTTTGTCGTCATTTATACGTGCAAATACTGTCAATATTGTAGCAAATCCGGCATTTGAAATCCACATTTTTTGACCATTGAGGATATAATGTTTTCCATCGGGAGAAAGCTCCGCTTTTGTTTTTCCTGCGTTAGCGTCAGAACCAGCTTCAGGCTCCGTTAAGCAATAAGCTCCAAAGGCTTCGCCTGTTGCCAATTTTGGAAGATATTTTTGCTTTTGCTCCTCCGTTCCATAAAGCAGAATCGGCATTGTTCCAATTCCTGTGTGTGCACCAAAAGCAGTTGCAAATGAGCCGGTTGCTCCCGAAATATAGTCACACACAACCGATGAGGTAACAAATCCCATTCCAAGTCCGCCGTATTGCTCAGGAACAGCTATCCCTAACAGACCCATCTCGCCGATTTTCCGCATCATTTCTATGGTATAACCATAATCCTTCCGCTCAAAACGAGGCTTATTCGGATAAATTTCTTTATCTATGAATTCCTTAACCGTGTCCCGCATCAAGATTTGTTCTTCTGAAAAATCTTCGGGTGTAAAAACGTTTTCACATAGGGTTTCTTTTACTAAGAACTCTCCTCCTCTGGTTGTTTCCATATATTTTTAAGTTAAAAAATTAGACTCTCTTGCCACAAATGTAACAAAAAAATATGAAAATCGGAATTTTTTATCCGTTTTTTTTATCTTCAAACTGAAAATATCAAACTTTTAGCGTTTCTAAATATTTCTTAGTTTCATCGCTTATTCTGCGACTTTCTTTAGCTTTTTGAATGGATTTATTTTGTACAAACTTACTCAGAGACTTTTCCTCAATGATAAAAAGAGTTTCTTCGGGTTGTTTTGCCATAGCTGTAGCAAAATACCAAGCTATCATCATATTCACATAATACTCTTCGCTTTTTACGTTTGCAACCAAACGAAGCATCTCTTTTTCAAAATTTTCATCAAGAAAATTGGTTAAAAGCAACCCAATTGCATATCTAATCGTGTAAATTTCATCACTTTTCAGCCATTTCCTTATTTTTTCATATACTTGATTTGGGTATTTTTTGAAAACTTTTGGAGAAAACGTATCGCAAGTTGCCCAATTATCTATATTTGGAAGAAATTTCTCGGTATATTCCATCGCAAGATTATAATCTTTCAAATTTTCTATCAGAAAAGCGTGTAAATTGTTTTCCTCAAAATAAAAATGAGAAGGTAAGTCAAGATATAGGAAACTTTCCTTCTGTTTAGAAAAATCCTTGGCAAACTTTCTCAATGCCGGAACTCTGATTCCAATAATTTTATCCGGAGAAATTGTAGGAATTAACTTGGAAGTGAATTTTTTATAATCTTCATCTTTCAACAGAAATAACTCCTTTCTGACTTGTTTTTCAATTGTTTCCATATTAATAAAAGAAAAAGGACAGAATTACTTCCGTCCTTATTTTTTACTTGTACATTGCTTCGATTTCTTTGCTGTAATTTGCATAAATCACTTTACGTTTGAGTTTTAGCGTAGGTGTGATTTCGTTCCTTTCAATTGAAAAGGCATCAGGAAGTAATGTGAATTTCTTAATTTTCTCATAATCAGGCAAATCATTTTGAAACTTCTGTAATTGTTTTGTAATATAATCAATTACTTGGCTGTTTTTCAAAAGTTCCGTTGTTGATTTACACTTGATGTTTAACTCCTGAAGAGCTTGCGTAAGCATCTCAAAATTAGGCACAATCAAAGCAGAAACAAACTTTTTGCCGTCTGCAATTACTGCAATTTGATTTATAAGATTGTACTTCCCGACTTTTCCTTCAATGTGTTGCGGAGCGATATATTTTCCGTTAGAAGTTTTCATTAACTCCTTGATTCTGTCGGTGATATATATGTTATTTTGTGCATCCAAATTACCCGCATCACCCGTTTTTAAGAAGCCGTCCTCCGTAAATACTTTTTTAGTTTCTTCAGGATTTTTGTAATATCCTTTCATTACCATTCCTCCCTTAACCAAAATTTCATTATCTGCCCCGATTTTAACTTCTGCATTTGGCATTATTGAGCCAACTGACTGAATTTCAAAATCTACGTTATCCCAGCAGGACACTGTAGCAAGGGTTTCAGTCATTCCATATCCCAATTTCACGTTCACTCCTATCGAATGGAAAAAACGCCCAATACTTGGTTCCAAATTCGCTCCGCCACAAGGCATAAAACGAATCCGTCCGCCCAATGATTGTTTTAATTTCGAATATACTAACTTATCGGATATGTTATGTGCTTTTTTCAACCACCAAGAAACTTTCTTACCTTCTTGATTAATTTTCAATACTTTTCTTCCCGTTTTTACAGCAAAGGCAAATATCATTTTCTTCACGAAAGAAGAGCTATCCACTCTGTCGTGAACCGTAGCAAATATTTTTTCGTAAAACCTTGGAACAGCACACATTACGGTTGGTCTTACTTCCTCCAACGCACTTTTAATATTATTCGGATTTTCCAAATAATAAACCGTCGCACCCTTATATAATGAATAATACGTCCAAGCTCTTTCAAAAACGTGCGACAAAGGCAAAAATGCTAACGATTCGTCCTTGTCCGATATTTCAAGCCTTATATCGTGCCCGATTAACTGATAAGCCAAATTCTCATAATCCAACATTACTCCCTTAGGCTCACCCGTGGTTCCTGAAGTGTATATTATTGTAAATAAGTCATCTAACCTTTTGTCTGCAATCCTTTTTTGAAATTCTTCGTTGTAAATATCTGTCTTACCAAACTCTAAAAAATCACTCCATCGGATTGAATATTTGTCTTCTTTAAGCTCAATATCTTCTTTAAAAACAACTATTTTCTGTAAAGAAGCACATTTTTCGGCTACCTCCAAAGCTTTCTCATATTGCTCCGTATCACCTACGAACAATATTTTCACTTCTGCGTGATTCAGCACGTAAAGAGCTTGTTCTGAAGTATTTGTAGCATAAATAGGGACAGGTATTGCTCTGACTTGCAAACTGGCAAAATCCGTAATCGTCCATTTGGGCATATTTTGAGAAAAAATCCCAACGGTTTCCTGAGCTTGAACGCCAAAATGTAACAATGATTTTGAGAGCAAATCGGTCACTTTACCTAACTCATTCCAAGTGATTCCTTCCCAATTTTGCTCAACTTTGCTCATTAAAGCTTTTTTGTGCCCAAATTTTTCCACATTATCGTGAAGAACAGAAGTATAATGATATGATAATAAGTTCATTACAAATAATCTATTTGAAGAGGCAAAGATAAGAAAAAAAATAATACGTATGACGGATAGCCCGCATTAAAAAAATCGATATGCAAATCCTGTGCTTACAAACCAATTTGAATTTTCGTTAAAAATAGAACGACCAAAAGCCACATCAATCTGAAAATCAGAAGTTATACAATATAATAATCCTGTATCAAAATTATGCAACGGAAGTTGATTCCCGAAAGTGGCAAAATATTCTAAAAAAGTGTATAAATCTTTTGTAACTGAATAACCAAATTGAGTTGTAACGTTCAACTCTCGGAAAAAATTTGATGTTCCGACATTATAGCAAAGGACAAACTTCTCAGAAATATTATTCTCAAAAGCCAAATAAACGTCTGTTTGCCATTCTTTTATAGGATTTTTGTAAGTCAAATAACCAACCAAAGTAATCGCAGGAAGATAGTTTTTTTCTTCCAAAATGCGTTGTTTGAAACTCAAAACGAAATTATCTATTTCAACATTTTCCGATTTATTTTTCTCAAAATCAGAAGATAATCGAACTTCAGTTCCGTTAAAAATTCCATAACGTAACATCAAATTATTGGAAATACTTTCATCGGAAAAAGTAAAACCATCTTCCAGCTGAAATTTATTTTTCGGAAGTGTATAAACCCCTTCACTTTGGTCTGGACGATCGGTATTTATATCATCAATTTGCTGAGAATACAACGTTGATGTTAGCAATAACAGAAATAATAAGTACGTTTTTTTCATCTCAAATTTAACTTATCACCTAAAACTTATGCAAAAGAATAGCTTTTTATTCATTTTTCCTAATAATCAGCAAATAAAAAAATGCAAATCCGAATTAACAGACTTGCATTTTTCAATTATGGTAATCTTTCAAAAATTCCTAAGCTAACATTGTTACAGGATTTTCAATGTAGGTTTTGAGCGTTTGCAGGAACTGAGCTCCCGTAGCTCCATCAACTGTACGATGGTCGCACGCTAATGTAACTTTCATTGTATGCCCTACCACAATTTGCCCTTCTTTCACAACAGGTTTTTCTACAATAGCTCCCACGGACAAAATTGCCGAATTAGGTTGATTGATAATTGACGTAAATGACTCAATACCAAACATTCCTAAGTTAGAAACTGTAAATGTACTTCCTTCCATTTCGGTTGGAGCTAATTTTTTATTTCTTGCTTTTCCTGCCAAATCTTTTACCTGTCCGCCGATTTGTGTAAGGCTCAATTGGTCGGCAAATCTAAGCACCGGTACTACCAAACCATCTTCCACAGCAACTGCAACGCCAATGTGTACGTGTTTGTTGTAAACCGTAACATCACCTTTCCAAGAAGTGTTTACTTGCGGATGTTTTTTAAGTGCCATCGCACACGCTTTCACAACCATATCATTGAAAGATACCTTAGTATCAGGTATGTTATTGATTTGTACACGTGAAGCCATCGCATTTTCCATATCGATTTCGATAGTCAAATAATAGTGCGGAGCTGTAAATTTCGATTCGGAAAGACGTTTAGCAATGGTTTTACGCATTTGCGAATTTTTAACCTCTTCCACGGCTTCTTGTCCTACTGGAGCGAACGCAGCCACTGGTGCAGAAGCACTACTTTGTACCGACGGTGTTGTCGCAGATGGCGTAAATCCTTCCACATCTTTTTTGGTAATACGTCCATTTTCGCCAGAACCTTTTACTTGTGCAAGGTTAATGCCTTTTTCCTGTGCGATTTTTTTAGCTAACGGAGAAGCAAAAATACGTTCGTTATTAGCTGTATTAGAATTAGATACAGGAGTCGAAGCCTCTGCTTTTTTCTCTTCTAGCTTTTCCTCCGATTTAGGTGCAGGAGCTGAAACTTTTCCTCCACCAGCAACAATAGCACTTACATCAGTTCCGGCAGGACCAACGATAGCCAACAAAGAATCCACAGCTGCCGACTCACCTTCCTTTATACCTATATATAATAATGTACCTGAGTAGAACGACTCAAACTCCATCGTAGCTTTATCGGTTTCGATTTCTGCCAAGATATCTCCTTCGCTTACTTTGTCACCTACTTTTTTCAGCCAAGTAGCCACCGTTCCTTCGGTCATTGTATCGCTCAAACGTGGCATAGTCACCACCTCTACTCCTGATGGAACAGTTACTTCTGTTGCAGGTGTTTCAGTTTTTGGTGCTTCTTCAGATTGTGAAGCAGGCTGAGGAGCTGAACCTCCGTTTATTAATGCTGAAATATCTTCTCCTTCTTTTCCGACGATTGCCAACAAGGAATCCACAGGAGCTGTTTCTCCTTCCTGAAGCCCGATATACAACAATGTTCCCGAATAAAACGACTCGAATTCCATTGTAGCTTTATCGGTTTCGATTTCTGCTAAAATATCACCTTCGCTTACTTTATCACCTACTTTTTTTAGCCACTTTGCAACAACTCCTTCTTCCATTGTGTCGCTCAATCGTGGCATATTGATTATTTCTGCCATTTTTTATTATAATTTATGAGATAAAAAAGGATAATTTTCTTGTTCGTAAACAGTATCGTACATTACGTTTTTGGCCGGGAATGGAGATTCTTCTGCAAACTTCTCGCATTCAGCTACAAGTTGTTTAACTCGTTCATCAATTGCCTCAATTTCAGCTTCAGAAGCATATTTCTTAGCTTTAATCACGTCAAGAACTTGAGTAATTGGGTCGATTTTTTTGTATTCTTCCACTTCTTCTTTAGTACGATAGTGTTGAGCGTCGGACATTGAGTGCCCACGATAACGATACGTTCTGATATCCAAAAGAGTAGGTCCGTCACCACGTCTTGCTCTTTCCACTGCTTCATAAACTGCTTCGGCAACTTTCACAGGATTCATTCCGTCAACAGGTCCGCAAGGCATTTCGTAACCCAAACCAAGTTTCCAGATATCTACGTGATTTGCAGTTCTTTCCACTGAAGTTCCCATTGCGTAATGATTGTTTTCAATGATGAATACCACAGGTAATTTCCAAAGCATTGCCAAGTTAAGTGTTTCGTGGAAAGCTCCTTGACGAACAGCACCATCTCCCATAAAAGTCAATGTAACTGCCTTTCTGTCAAAGTACTTATCAGCGAAAGCCAAACCTGCTCCTAACGGAATTTGCCCTCCAACGATACCGTGCCCGCCGTAAAAGTTATGTTCTTTTGAGAAGATGTGCATTGACCCTCCCAATCCTTGTGAAGTTCCCGTAGCTTTTCCGTACAACTCAGCCATAACTCTCTTAGGGTCAACACCTAAAGCAATTGGATGAACGTGGTTACGGTAAGAGGTAATCATCTTATCTTTTTTAGGATCAATAACGTGCATACAACCCGCAACGATAGCTTCCTGCCCGTTGTACAAGTGTAGGAATCCTCTTACTTTTTGTTGGATGTAAACTGCAGCAAGTTTGTCTTCAAACTTTCTCCAAAAAAGCATATCCTCATACCACTTCAGGTACACATCTTTATCAATTTTTTTCATTTGCCTTTATATTTTAGTATGATATAATCTATTTTTAAATAATTAATATTCAAATATTTAGATAAAAAACTATTGAATTATCAGAAATATTTGCAAAGGTGCGAAAAATCTGCTTTTTTTCAAAATAAAATAGCAAAAAAATATCTTTTAACTCGTTTGAGTCTTCATTTAAATTTCCAAATTGTCTATCAAACGAACTCCATCTACGTACACAACGATGAAAGACCTATATTTTTTGCCTGATTCTTTTTTTGTGATTTCGGCTAATGTATCTGCCTCAGCTATAATAAAGTACTCTAAATCAAACCCTTCTTTGGCTTCAAACTGTTTTTTAACCCAATCTCCAATTTCAATAGGATTTTTTGTTTCAAACTGATTTTTAACCTCTTGTAGCACTTGATAAATGTAAGTAGCCTCAGCTTGCCTTTCCTTGCTAAGTCTCTGATTTCTTGAACTTAAAGCCAATCCTTTTTCATCTCGAATAATGGGGCAACCAATCACCTGAACGGGCAACTGTGTTTGAGTAACCATCTTCTTGATAATGAGTAGTTGTTGATAATCTTTTTCTCCAAAATAAGCTTTATCCGGAGTTACAATCTCAAAAAGTTTCTTCACTACTGTCCCCACTCCATCAAAATGCCCCGGACGATATTCTCCTTCCATCACCTTGTCAAGTCCTTCAAAATTAAATTTTTCAGAAACCACATTTTCGCCATAAATATCTTCTGCATTAGGAGCGTAAACAATTACTTTTTCACTAATTTTTTTTATTTTCTCAACATCTGCTTCAAGCGTTCGTGGATATTTCTTCAAATCTTCTGCATTGTTAAACTGCGTTGGGTTTACAAAAATGCTCATAATAGTCACATCATTCTCCGATAAAGATTTGGAAATCAACGATAAATGCCCTTCATGCAAAGCTCCCATAGTAGGAACAAACCCAATAGTTTTACCTTCTTTTTTATATGTTGAAATTGTGTTTTTTAGCTCCTTTTGTTGCGTATAAATTCTCATCTTTTAAATAATTATCGTGCAAACTTATATATTTTTTGTGGATTTCTGCATATTTTTTTGTACTTTTGTAGCTTTCAAAGCTAACAAAAAACTATTTACTCTTTATGAAAGATAAGAAAGTGCTTTTTGTATCTTCTGAAGTAATGCCTTATTCTCCTGAAAATGAGATATCAAAAATGTCTTTTGAAGCTCCAAGGATGGTTAATAGCAATGGTGGGCAGATACGAATTTTTATGCCTCGCTTCGGAAATATCAATGAGAGAAGGCACCAACTTCACGAAGTAATTCGGCTCTCAGGGATGAACATTGTTATCAATGATATTGATGTGCCCTTGATTATCAAGGTTGCCTCCATACCAAAGGAACGTATTCAAGTTTATTTTATCGATAATGATGAATATTTCAAAAGGAAAGCTACTTTTTCGGACGAAAACGGAGAATTATTCCCTGATAATGACGAACGCTGTATTTTTTTCGCAAAAGGTGTAGTAGAAACTGTTAAAAAACTAAATTGGCTGCCTGATATTATTCACATTCACGGCTGGTTAGCTTCCTTATTACCTTTGTATTTAAGGACTTATTACAAAGATGAGCCTATTTTCCACGAAAGTAAAATAATTACTTCTGTGTTTAATAGAGATTTTGAGGGTAATTTGGATGCTACTTTGGTTAATAAAGTAAGCTTTGATGGCATCAGCTCCAGAGCTTCGGACGCCTTGAAAGAACCTAACTATTTCAATTTAATGAAGGTAGCGGCAAAAAATTCAGATGGAGTGATTATTGTGGGAGATGAAATGTCTGAAGATTTTAGTACTTTCCTTAAAGGACTTAAAAAGCCAATACTTTACAACACTGACCAAGAAACTTTTCAAGAATCTTACCGAGATTTTTATTTGCAAATTTTAAAAAAATAAGACGAAGATAAAATATGAATAAAACAATACGTTTTAAAACATTAGCAATTGCAGGATTATCAACGATTTTCTGTGCTTGTTCTGATGATTCATTTAAGGAAATAGAAAGTGATTTATTAGGAAATCCAAACTACGATACAGGTGTTTACACAGCTACTGTTTCTGTAAATAATGTAAAAGAAAAGGCTGTTCAGGCTAGCAGATTAGGAGGTTATCTTTTAGGAAGCTACACACAAGAACCTTTCGGAACAAAAAAAGCAAGCATCATTGCTCAGGTACTTTTACCTTCAGAGAATCCTACTTTCGGAGCTAATTCACAGCTTACTGAAACCGCAAATAAATCACAAGAAGAGGAAACCGTTACTGAGGCCTATTTGTACATTCCGTTTTTTAATCCTAATAGTTTTTCAGACAAAGTTTCATATCTCAAAGATACCGAATACGTATTGGACTCTATTTACGGGGATTCAAAAGCTTCTTTCCAAGTAGATGTGAAAGAGCTGAACTACTTTTTGAGAGATATTGACGAGAATTTGAATAATCAAGTTTATTATTCGGATTTGAATGTTAATAGTCATTTGGGAGCTTCTTTAATAAAGGAAAGCACAAAATATACCATTAGCAGTAAGCCTATTACAAGAAGTAAATCAGGAAGTTCGGCTGATGATAAAGATACCAATAACACTGAAGAAGTATTAGCTCCGGGAATACGAATTGCTTTAAAAACAGATTTCTTCCAACAAAAAATAATAGACAAAGAAGGAAGCAACGAACTTGCCAACCAGAATGTTTTTAAAAACTATTTCAGAGGTATTGCCATTTCAGCCGACAATCTTTCAGCTGATTTAATGATGCTTTTAAATATGGCGAAAGCAAAAATAGAATTGGTTTACACCTACAAATCGTCTTCCGAAAAAGATAAAAAAATCACAAGCCGTTATGAAATGAACTTGAACGGAATTACGGTAAATCTTTTGAACAATTCGGAAGAAACCATCAATGCCGATTCAAATCCGAATGATGTATCACGAATATTTTTGAGTGGTTCACAAGGAAGAACAGCTGAATTTAAACTATTTACAGATGCTGAATTGGCAGAAATTCGTAAAAAAGATGTTTTAATCACGGATGCAAGTTTATTTCTATATGTAGATCAGTCATTTGGCTATAGTAAAGAACCGGAACGAATCTTCATTTATAATGCGAAAACAGGAGCTGTTTTGGTTGATTATATGCACGACCCAACAACAAGTTCTCCTTTACCTGATAATGCTCAAATAGTTCATTTAGGAAAACTACAAAAGAAAGATGGTAAAGGGGTTTATTATCAGCTTCGCATTACCAACCATATTTTGAATGTTGTAAAAAACAATGCTGAAAATGTTCCTTTGGGCGTTGCGATTGCTTCAAATGTTAAAAATAATTCGTCTGCAAAATATCTGAACTCATCAAACGAAAAGAAATTCATCCCTATGAATTCACTCTCAACTCCCTTGAGTACAGTTATTTACGGAAACAGTCCAAATATTGATAAGGATAAACGATTACAGCTAAAAATAAACTATACTAAATTGAAATAATTTATTTTAGAAATTTGAATTTGAGGTTTGAAGTTTGAGATTTTGTAAACAGAATTTTAAATTTCAAACCTCATTCACAATATAAAGCCTTCATTTTTAAAAATTGATTTAAAATGTACGCATTATTCAAAAAAGAAATACGTTACTTTTTTACTTCCCCTATCGGTTTTACCGTCATTGGGTTATTTGTTATACTAAACGGATTATTTTTATGGATTCTGAAAACGGAATACAACATTTTCAACAGTAATTTTGCTGATTTACTTCCATTTTTTAAGATTTCATCGTGGATTTTTGTATTTTTAGTTCCAGCCCTTACAATGCGTTCCATCTCTGAAGAAAAACGTAGCGGAATGCTTACACTTCTATTCACAAAGCCCGTGAGTACCTTGCAAATTGTGCTTGGAAAATATTTCGGAATTTTATTTCTGCTTCTCATCATACTCATTCCTTCTGTTATATATATATATATGGTGTGGATTTTAGGCAACCCTGTCGGAAATTTAGATATTGCGGGTACAATCGGGTCATATATTGCTCTTTTTCTGCTTATTGCTTCTTTTGCAGCAGTGGGATTATGGGCTTCATCGGTAAGTAACAACCAAATTATTTCGTTTGTGTTGGCAGCTTTTCTGTGCTTTTTTTTCTTTTTTGGATTAGACCAAATCGTAGAATTAATTTTCCCTGAAAATCTTTCAAAAATCGGATTTCAATCACATTTTGACGCTATCAGTCGTGGTGTTATTGACAGCAGAAATATTATTTATTTTCTTTCTGTTATCGCGTTTTTCTTATATATAACAACCTTATCTTTAAAAAGTTACAAATTATGAAAGCTCTTTTAAATAAAATTGGATTGAAGGCTGTTATTGCTTTTTTAGCGTTGCTTTTCATCAATTTCCTTGCCGGAAAATGGCATACTCGCTGGGATTTGACAAAAGATAAACGATATACACTTTCTGAGACAACACAAAAAATATTATTAAAAATTCACGAACCCATAGTGATTGACGTTCTTCTGAAAGGGAATATTCCAACAGAATTTAAAAAATTACAAACCGAAACGTTACAACTTCTGGAAGAATATTCAGCTTTTAACAATAATATTCATTTCAATTTCGTAAATCCGTTAGAAGATGAAGAAAATACGGAGCAAGCTCTGCAAGAATTAATTAATTTCGGACTAAATCCATTACAAATATCTCAAAACGAAGCAGGAAAATCCTCAGTTGAATACATTTTCCCTTGGGCAATTGTAAATAACGGACAAAAATCGGAAAAAGTAGCTCTTTTTGTAAACAAATTGGGTACAAACGACCAAGAACGTGTTCAAAATTCGGTACAACGATTAGAATATGGCTTAACAGATGCCCTCCACAAACTAACCTTAAAAAAGAAGAAAAAAATTGCAATGTTAAAAAGCAATGGCACTTTGGAGGATATCTATATGGCTGATTTTCTGAAATCTGTTCAAGGATATTATCGCATTGCTCCTTTTACTCTGGATTCTGTAAGTACAAATGCAGAAAAAACATTAAAAGACCTCAATGAGTTTGATTTACTGATAGTTGCCAAACCTACCGAACCTTTTTCTGACCCCCAAAAGCAAGTTATTGACCAATTTGTAATGAAAGGCGGACGTGTATTGTGGCTCATTGATAATGTAAAAATTGACATTAGTGATTTGTACAATCCTTCAGGAACAACAATGGCAATGCCTGTAAATCTGAATCTTACGGATTTATTTTTTCAATACGGATTCCGAATTAATTACACAATCATCAACGATTTATACTCATCGCAAATCGTAATTGCAACCGGAGAAGGTAGCCAAACTCGTTATATGCCCATTCCTTGGGTATATAATCCTATGATTTTATCAAGCAACAATCACTTAATTAACAACCACTTAGATGCTACGCGATTGCAATTTGCCAACAGCATTGATACACTCAAAAACGGGATAAAAAAAACTGTTCTGCTTTCGAGCTCTCCATTTTCAAAAGCTGATGGCACGCCAAGAGAAGTCAGCCTTAAAATTGATGTAAATAAATTAGATAAAAATGCTTATAAAACTGGCAATATTCCTGCGGCTGTACTTTTGGAAGGAGAATTTACTTCAGTTTATAAAAACAGAATTCGTCCTATCGATCTGAAAACCAACACAGAACTAAGCAAACCAACTAAAATGATTATCGTTTCCGATGGCGATATTATTAAAAATGATATTAGCGATAATGTTCCTTTAGAATTGGGATTTGATAAATGGACAAACAAGTTTTATGACAATAAGGCATTCTTGCAAAATGCACTTAACTACTTGTTAGATGACACTAATTTCCTAATTCTGAGAAATAAAAAGGTACAATTAGCCTTTTTGGACAGAGAGAAAGTTGCTGAAAATCAGAAATCTTGGAAAATTAAAAGTATCGTGTATCCCCTTTTATTATTTCTTTTGGTAACCATAATCGTTCGGATTTTCTACAAAAAAGGAAATATTTTGAAAAAATAGTTCTTTTAGCTGAAATTATCAGTAAATTTCAAATGTTAATTTTTTTAAATATTTCCGAAAAATCTTCTGTATAAAAAAACTTAAAAATTTAACAAACATAAAGTGTTATATATTACTTAAATTGTATATATTTGCCGATTGAAGAAAAAAAGAATAAGTAATTAATTTTAAAAAATGCAAAACAAGGGACTTATTAAACTATTTGCACTTTTATTCGGACTTGTAAGCATCTTTCAGCTTTCATTTACGTATGTGGCAAATAGGGTGGAGAACAAAGCCAAGGCATTTGCTGAGGCAAAAGTGTCGAACACAGAGAGTAATTACGTTTCGAAACGAGAAAGAGTTGAATCTCAGTACTTAGACTCTATGTTGGGGCAAGATGTGTATAACATCGGAGTTACCAAATACACCTATGCAAAGGTGAAAGACAAAGAGTTAAACAGAGGTTTGGACTTGAAGGGAGGGATTAACGTAATCCTACAAATTTCTGTAAAAGACATATTAAAAGGTCTTGCTAATAATACAAAAGACCCCATTTTTAACAAATCATTAGCAGAAGCTGATGAACTATTACGAAAAACAGACCGTACGTACTTGGATTTATTCTTTGAATCGTATGAAAAAAATGGAGGTAAATTGGCTTCACCTGACGTTTTTGCTAACAAAACGTTAAGCGAAGAAATCAACTTCCAAATGTCTGATAGTGAAGTTCGTCCTATCATCAAAAGAAAGGTTGATGAGTCTATAACCTCGGCTTTTGAGGTATTGCGTAAACGTATTGATAAATTTGGTGTTTCGCAACCAAACATTCAGCGTTTAGGTTCTTCAGGTCGTATCTTAATCGAATTACCTGGAGCTAAGGATGTTACACGTATCAAATCGCTTTTGCAAAGTACAGCTCAGTTGGAGTTTTGGGAAACTTTCAAAAATATAGATGTTCTTCCTTACATAAGTGCTGTAAATGAGCATTTCAAATCAACAATGAAGCCACAAGAAGCTGTTAATGAATCTACTACAAGTGCAATTGATTCGCTTCTTACAGATATCAAAAAAGATTCAACAGAACAAGCCAAACAGGTTAATCCTTTGTTTGATTTGTTGAAGCCCGTACCTACTTATGAAGGTTCGCCTGTGCTTTTCGCTGTGAGTTTGAAAGACACGGCTAAAGTTAATAGTTACTTGAAATCTGCTGACGCAAAACGATTACTACCTGCTAATCTTCAATTTGCTAAATTCGTTTGGGGTAAACCTTCAAAAGATTCAGACTTAGTGGAAATGTATGCTTTGAAAGGCAATCGCGACAATGTAGCTGCCTTGACAGGAAATGTAATTACAGATGCGGCTCAATCTTTTGATGTGAGAAATCAGCCTGCTGTTTCAATGCAAATGGACGGAAAAGGAGCCAGAATTTGGGAAAGCCTTACAGACAAAGCATTTAAAGAACAAGGAAATATCGCTATCGTTTTAGATGATATCGTTTACTCTGCACCAGGTGTAACTAATGGAGCTATCTCTGGCGGTCGTTCAGAAATTACAGGTACCTTCACCCTAAATGAAGCTATCGACTTGGCTAACGTGCTTAGAGCAGGTAAATTACCCGCAGGAGCTGATATTGTTCAGTCAGAAGTAGTTGGACCATCACTTGGACAAGAAGCAATTGACAGCGGTATGAATTCATTCTTGATTGCAGCAGTAATCATTTTTGCTTGGATGATTTTCTACTATGGAAGAGCTGGTATTTATGCTGATATTGCATTGTTGTTCAACATTTTACTTGTATTTGGTGTGTTGGCAAGTATCAATGCGGTACTAACCTTACCGGGTATTGCGGGGATTGTGCTTACCATTGGTATGGCAATTGATGCTAATGTACTTATATTTGAGCGTGTTAAAGAGGAATTAGACAGAGGTAAAGGTGTTTCACAAGCCGTTTCCGACGGTTTTGGCAATGCCCTTTCATCAATCTTAGATGCCAACATTACAACTGGATTAACAGCACTTATCCTATTGGCTTTTGGTAGTGGACCTATTCAAGGATTCGCAACTACTTTGCTTATTGGTATCGCAACTACCTTGTTTACAGCTATTTTCATAACACGTTTATTAGTAGATTATAGTGTTGAAAAGAAACACAATTTAACATTCTCAACTAATCTTACTAAAAACGTACTGAAAAACGTTAATATTGATTTCATCGGAAAACGCAAAGTTGGTTATATTATTTCTGCAGTAGCTATTTTGATAAGTATAGTTTCTTTAGCTACTAAAGGATTAAATCAGGGTATTGATTTTGTGGGAGGTAGAACATACCAAATCCGTTTTGAACATCCGGTAGTTCCTGCGGAAGTTTCTAAAGAATTGCAACCGCTTATCGGAAATGCCGAGGTGAAAACTTTCGGAGCTGCAAACCAAATTAAGGTTGCCACCAAATATAAAGTGGAAGAAGAAAGTACTGCTGTAGATAACGAAATCCAAGAATTACTTTATAAAGGACTACAAAAATTCCTACCGGAAGGATATTCTTATGAAGATTTTGTGGGAGCTTCCACAGAGGACACTTTAGGAATTGTTCAGTCAATGAAAGTAGGTCCTACAATTGCGGAAGATATTAAAAGTAATGCCGTTTGGTCTGTGCTTGGAGCTTTAGTAGTAATTGCTTTTTATATTTTAATCCGATTCAGAAGATGGCAATTCTCTTTGGGAACTGTAGTACCTTCGGCTCACGATGTTATTTTGGTATTGGGTATTTTCTCTTTGACTTACAGTTTTATGCCTTTCAATATGGAAATTGACCAAGCTTTCATCGCTGCAATTTTGACAGTTGTAGGATATTCTTTGAACGATACTGTAATCATTTATGACCGTATTCGTGAGTATATGCACGAGCCTAACTGGACGAAAGAAAAAATCAATACAGCATTGAATAGCACCTTAAGCCGTACTTTGAATACTTCGCTTACTACATTGGCAGTACTCGTAACCATATTTATTTTTGGTGGAGAAACGCTAAGAGGATTTATGTTCGCTATGATTGTAGGAGTTGTTGTTGGTACATATTCATCTATATTTATCGCTGCACCAATGCTTTATGATACTTTAGATAAAAAGTCTAAAAAAGAGGAAGAATCACACTCATAGTAATAATTGTTTTTAAAGGGAAAAGCTACTCGTTAATTTGAGTAGCTTTTTTTGCAAAAATATATCCCAACTTCGCAGTGAAGTAAATCGTTTTATTTACAAAAAACACTTTTTAAAAAGATAACTCAATCACTAAATAATTTATTTCTGTTATGAAAGTAAAAGATATTACCCAAAAGATAGAGCAACTAAGTCCGTTGTCATACGCGGAAGGTTTTGATAATGTAGGTTTACTTGTAGGTAATCCTCAGATGAATGTAACCAAAGTTTTGATAACGTTGGACACCCTTGAAGAAGTTGTTGATGAAGCCATTGAAAAGCAATGTAACCTGATTGTTAGCTTCCACCCTATTATTTTCGGCGGAATAAAAAATATCACGGGCAAAAACTACGTAGAACGTGTGGTAATGAAAGCTATCAAAAATGATATTGCTATTTACAGTATGCACACAGCCTTGGATAATATGTTTTTGGGAGTAAATTCGGCAATATGTGATGCTTTGGAACTTAAAAACAGAGCCATTTTAATTCCTCAAAAACACACAATTCGCAAACTTGTAACGTATGTTCCTCACAACCACGCCGAAACATTACGAAAAGCATTGTTTGAATCAGGAGCTGGCGAAATTGGTAATTATAGCAATTGTAGTTTCAATTTGGAAGGATACGGAACATTTAAAGGCAATGATGATTCCAACCCTGCCATTGGCGAGAAAAATCTCTTACATACTGAAAATGAAACACAAATAAACGTTATCTTCCCAAAACATCTTGAAAGTAAAATACTGAAAACTTTGAAAGAAAATCATCCCTATGAAGAGGTTGCCTATGAAATTTATGTTTTGGAAAATATTCATCAGCATATAGGAATGGGAATGGTTGGCGAGCTTGAAAATGCGATAAGTGAAAAAGATTTCTTGAGTTATTTGAAAACAAAAATGCAAACCGATTGCATTCGGCATTCTGTTTTTATAGGAAAAAAAATCAAAAAAATTGCTGTATTGGGCGGAAGTGGAGCTTTTGCCATTGACGCAGCCAAAGCAACCAAAGCCGATGCTTTTGTAAGTGCAGACTTCAAGTATCACGACTTTTTCAAAGCCGAAAACCAGATTTTACTTGCCGATATTGGTCATTTTGAAAGCGAACAATTCACAAAAATGCTTTTATATGATTATCTTACAAAAAAATTTCCTAACTTTGCCGTCGTTTTATCGGACATAAACACAAATCCTATCAAGTATTACCAGTAGATATGACAAAGAAAGCTGAAATTACAGTAGAAGAAAAGTTGAGAATGTTGTATGATTTACAACTTATTGACTCACAAATTGACGAATTGCAAAACGTACGAGGCGAGCTTCCGTTAGAGGTTTCAGACCTTGAAGACGAAGTTGAAGGACTTAAAAATCGCTTATCCAAATTCAAAGAAGAATTGGAGCATTTACAGTCTGGAATTGCCGAAAAGAAAAATATTATAGAAGAAGCTAAAATCTTGATTAAAAAGTACAACACACAACAAAAAAATGTACGCAACAATCGAGAATATAATTCCATCACCAAAGAAATTGAGTTTCAAGAACTTGAAATTCAATTAGCTGAAAAACGAATCAAAGAAGGAAAAGCTCAAGTTGAGCAAAAAAAGGAAGCCATCAAGCAAGTTGAGGAGAAAAAAACTCAACGTGAGGCTCACCTCAAACACAAAAAAGAGGAATTGGATTCTATCTTAGCGGAAACTGAAAAAGAAGAAACTTTCCTTAGAGAAAAAGCAGAGGAATACGCAGAGCAAATTGAAGACCGCTTGCTGAACGCTTATCGCAGAATTCGCGGAAGCGTGGTGAATCGCTTGGCGGTTGTTCCTGTAGAGCGTGGAGCTTCAGGAGGTTCATTTTTTACAATTCCGCCACAAGTGCAAATGGAAATCGCTGCTCGTAAAAAAATCATCACTGATGAACATAGCGGACGCATTTTGGTAGATTCGGCTCTTGCTGAGGAAGAAAGAGAAAAAATGGAAGCTCTTTTCAACAGCATAAAATAAAAGAAAACAAAATAAATCGAATTTGGAAATTTGAAAATTAAGCAATGTTTTTATTTTCAAATTTCCATTTTTTATACAATAAATTTGCAGAATAACACAATTTCTATTTATCTTTAAAATCTTAAACTTCTAATTTTCCGATGAATTCCCGAGAACAACAACTGCAAGCCTTTGAACGTCTGCTCAATATAATGGATGATTTACGAGAAAAATGCCCTTGGGACAGAAAGCAAACCTTGCAATCACTTCGTCATCTAACCATTGAAGAAACTTACGAATTAGGCGATGCGATTTTAGAGAATAATTTGCAGGAAATCAAAAAAGAATTAGGCGATTTATTGCTCCATATTGTATTTTATTCAAAAATTGGCAGCGAAACCAACGATTTTGATATTGCTGATGTAGCTAATTCGGTTTGTGACAAACTCATCGAACGGCATCCTCATATTTACGGAAATGTTAAGGTTGAAAATGAGGAAGATGTGAAACGTAATTGGGAAAAAATCAAACTTAAAGAAGGTAAAAAAAGTGTTTTGGAAGGCGTGCCAAACAGTTTGCCCGCTTTGGTAAAGGCTTCTCGAATACAAGATAAAGTAGCTGGTGTTGGTTTTGATTGGGATTCAAAAGAAGGCGTATTTGATAAAATAAAAGAAGAAATCAATGAACTTCATCACGAAATTGAGCATAAAAACAAAGAAAACATTGAAAAGGAATTTGGCGACGTGCTTTTTAGCTTGATTAATTATGCAAGATTTCTGAAAATTAATCCCGAAGATGCTTTAGAAAAGACAAATAAAAAATTCATTAAACGATTCCAATATTTGGAAAAAAAAGCAGAAGAACAGGGTAAACACCTGAAAAATATGACTTTGCAAGAAATGGAGAGTTTCTGGCAAGAGGCCAAAAAAGAAGATTAAAGATGTATCCGTATCACAACAAAATAAAGCAACGCATCAAAAATGGCGAATTGATAAAATATGAATTTGTTGAAAAATACAAAGATATAAGCCCTTGTCTGTTGCTTTATTTTAATACAGAGCCTTACGTTCGTCCTGTTCGGGAGCATCGTTTTGAAGAATACAGAGAAATTTTAGCTTCTCTTACAGATATTTCAAAATAAATAGGCAATAAGTAAAATACTGAAAATCAGTAATCATACCTTTCCTTCCACAAATTTTTTAAGTAAGCACGCATTGCGTTTTCTCGCTGATTATTTCCCGGTTCATAGAATTTTTCTCCTTGTAATTCTTCCGGCAAAAAATCCTGAAAAGCAAAATTATTTTCGTAATCGTGTGAATATTTGTAATCTTTCCCATAATTCAACTCCTTCATAAGTTTGGTTGGAGCATTACGCAAATGAATCGGGACGGATAAATCTCCTGTTTGTTTTACTGTTTGTTGTGCCTTATTTATTGCCACATAAGACGCATTACTTTTAGGCGAGGAAGCCAGATAAGTAGCACATTGACTGAGAATTATCCTTGCTTCGGGATAGCCAATCGTTGTCACAGCCTGAAAAGTATTATTAGCCAAAATGAGTGCCGTAGGGTTTGCATTTCCAATATCTTCCGAAGCTAAAATAAGCATACGTCTGGCGATAAATTTCACATCTTCACCACCTTCAATCATTCGAGCAAGCCAGTAAACCGCCCCGTTTGGGTCGCTCCCCCGAATAGATTTAATAAAAGCAGAAACAATATCGTAATGTTGTTCGCCTGTTTTATCATAAAGAACCGTATTTTTTTGAACAATTTGAAATACTTTTGCATTTGTTATTTCAATAATTTCATTTTCTGATGAAGAATTTACGATTAATTCAAATGTGTTAAGTAATTTCCTTCCATCGCCTCCGGAAAGTTGCAAAAGAGCTTCTGTTTCAGTGAGTTTTATGTTTTTGGATTTCAAAATCGAATCGTTCTCAATGGCATTTTTCAACAGTTTTTCCAAATCATTTCGGTCAAAAGCATTGAGAATGTACACTTGGCAACGTGAAAGTAAAGCCGGAATTACTTCAAAACTCGGGTTCTCCGTAGTTGCTCCGATAAGCGTAATCCACCCTTTTTCAACAGCTTGCAGTAGCGAATCTTGTTGAGTTTTGTTAAAACGATGAATTTCATCAATGAAAACAATCGGATTTTTAGCAGAAAACAAGCCTCCAATTTGTTTGGATTGTTCTATAACTTCGCGAACTTCCTTAATACCTGAACTAATGGCACTTAACGTAAAAAAAGAACGATTACTTTGCTGAGCTATGATATTAGCAAGTGTTGTTTTTCCCGTTCCGGGAGGTCCCCAAAATATAAGCGAGGGAAGCAAACCACTTTCAATTTGTTTCCGTAAAGAACCATTTTCGCCTACTAAATGCTCTTGCCCCACATACGACGCCAAATTCTGCGGACGCATACGCTCTGCCAAAGGTGTATTCATTGTCAAAAATATATTTTCGCAAAGATATGAAACTTTTATTCAACCTCACCTGAATGCTATAATTTATCAAGTTACATTCTTTAGAAAATACCTCACTTTTTGTTTTTTCAAAAATAAACTCCTATCTTTCGCGACTAATTTTATCATAAATGATTTATATCTATGAAACATTCTAATTTTTTAACCTCAACGGCTTTGGTACTTGCCTTAGTTAGTTGCAATGAAAATCAATCAGTTAAAAATGAAACTATGGAAGAAAATCCATTATTAGTTGAAAGTACGTTAGAGTACTTTGCCCCCGATTTTTCAAAAATCAAAGACGAACACTATCGTCCTGCATTGTTAAAAGGAATGGAATTGCAGGCAGAACGCGTTAAAGCCATTGCCGAAAATACGGAAGCACCAACGTTTGAAAACACGATAGTAGCTCTGGAAAAAAGTGGAGAAGAATTCAGCCGAGCAAACCGAGTTTTTGGAGCTTTAGCCTCTGCACAAACCAACGACACTATCAAAAATATTCAAAAAGAATTATCCCCTAAATTTGCCGCCCATTCCGATGCTATATATCTGAATGACAAACTTTTTGAGAGAATAAAAAACCTCTACGAAAAGCGTGAAAACTTAAATTTGGATACCGAATCTAAAAAATTATTGGAACATTATTATGAAAATTTCATAATTTCAGGTGCGAATCTGTCTTCGGCTGATAAAGAAACTTTGAAAGGATACAATTCCGAATTGGCTTCCTTACAAACCGAGTTTAATCAAATTTTGTTAGAAGGAAATTTAGCTTCTGCTCAAGTATTTACGGATAAAAACTCTCTTGACGGGTTGAGCGAAGAAACCTTAAAAGGGCTTGAAACAGAAGGAAAATGGAAAGTTCCCACGTTTAACACCACACAGCAACCTTTGCTTGTAGATTTGAAAAATAGAGAAACTCGCAAACAAATTTTTGAATCTGCGTGGAACAGAACCGACGGCGGGAAGCATAACACCAATGAAGTGATTAAAAAAATTGCTTTGCTTCGTGCCAAAAAAGCCAGTTTGTTAGGATTTAAAAACTATGCTGAATGGGCATTGCAACAAACAATGGTTAAAACTCCTGAAAATATCTATCAGTTTTTCAAGGACTTAGTCCCTGCTTCTGTTGGGAAAGCCAAAAATGAAGCTAAGGAAATTCAAGCTCAGATTAAAGCCACAGGCGGTGACTTTCAGCTTGCTCCATACGATTGGAATTTCTACGCTGAGCAAGTTCGTAAAGCAAAATATGACTTAGATGAAAATGAAATTAAGCCTTATTTTGAGCTGAAAAATGCTTTGGAAAACGGAGTCTTTTATGCAGCAACAAAACTATACGGAATTACTTTCAAAGAACGAAAAGACATTCCTGTTTATCATCCTGATGTTGTTGTATATGAGCTATTTGAAGAAGATGGAACTAAATTAGGACTTTTCTACGGCGATTTCTTTGCTCGCGAAAGCAAACGCGGTGGAGCTTGGATGGGAAATTTTGTTGAGCAATCTAAGTTATTAGGCAAAAAGCCTGTAATTTACAACGTTTGCAATTATCCAAAACCAGCCAATGGTGCCCCTGCTCTACTCTCTTTTGATGAATTAACGACACTTTACCACGAATTCGGTCACGCTTTACACGGATTTTTTGCCAATCAGCAATATGCTTCACTTTCAGGAACTTCTGTAGCTCGTGATTTTGTTGAGTTGCCTTCACAATTCCACGAGAATTGGGCTTTACATCCTGAAGTTTTAAGTAATTATGCTTTTCATTATCAAACAAAAGAGGCTATTCCGCAATCTTTAGTTCAAAAAATCAAAAATGCGAGTACTTTTAACCAAGGATATTCATTTACAGAGGTTTTGGCTGCAGCAAACTTAGATTTACAATGGCACACTATCTCTGCGGATACCAAAATTGATGACGTAACTGCTTTTGAAAAAGAAGCCTTGAAGAAAACAGGATTGTTATTAGATGAAGTTCCTCCGCGATATCGTTCTTCATATTTTGCTCACATTTTTGGAGGAGGATACGGTGCCGGCTACTATTCATATCAATGGACAGAAATGTTGCATCACGATGCTTATAAATGGTTTGAAGAAAATGGCGGACTTACCAGAGCTAACGGTCAGCGTTTCAGAGATATGATTCTTTCTCGTGGTAACACATTGGATTATGAAAAAATGTATTTAGACTTCCGTGGGAAAGAACCTTCTATTGAGTCGTTGCTCAAAGCCAGAGGATTGAAATAAAAGAATCAATACATTTTTTACAGAAAAACAGCCGAAAAGTTATAAAAACTTTTCGGCTGTTTTTCTTTTTTATAAAATACTTATTATCAATGTTCTCCGTAATCTATATTGTCTAACTTTCCTTTGAATACCCTGAATTGAATAACAAAATAAGCAATTACCAATATGGCTGCAATGATAAACCAATTCAGCCCCACACTCAAACCATAATCGTTAGCTGCTGTGTTATAAATTGTTAGCGAAGGATTTACTTCATTGGTGGAAGGTAATAAATTCGGGAATAATGATGCCACGCTGGTTGCAAAACTTCCAAAAATGAACAGTGTGGAAAACATAAAACCAGTGCCATCCTTTTTAAAAGTCCGAATGCGAAACTGACCGAATAACCCCACCGCAGCAATTATCGGAAAAATCCATAACCACAAATGTTCCTTAAAATTATGAAAAGGCACAGGACGAACATATTGCCACGACATTATTGAAATAATCACCAAAAATAACAAAACAAAATTCAGCCTGAAAATGATGGCTCTCAAACGTTTGTTAAGTGATGAGGAGGTTTTCAAAATCACCCAATTCGCTCCGTGAATAGTTAAAGTTACCACAGCCAAAACTCCCATAAGCAATGTAAACCAATCAATTACACCTTGTTGATGAGCAAGAGGGTCAAAAGTCGGATTCCATAAGGCAAGGAAAAAATAATGTGGCTCTTGAGTAGAAATTCCATTTTCAACCATTCCTAAATTTACTCCCCGAACAACATTTCCTAATGCTGCCCCAAAGAAAAGTGCCAACAGCAAGCTCGCAATTCCGAAGGCTTTATCCCAAAATCCTTCCCATAACGAATTGTGAAATTGCCCACGCAACTCCAGCCCTATAGCCCTGAAAATCAGCAACCACAAAACCATCATCAGAGGTAGGTAAAATCCACTAAATGAAGAAGCATACAGCGTTGGGAAAGCAAAAAATAACACTCCGCCACCGGCTATCAGCCAAACTTCATTCGCATCCCAAAAAGGTCCAATTGCTTTCGTTACTGCCTTCTTTTCTTCTTCAGTTTTGGCAAAGAATAAATGCACAATTCCTGCCCCAAAATCATATCCGTCAAGAATGACATACATTCCCAACATAAACATCAAAACAATATACCAGAATAATTCCATATTTTTTAGTTATTTAGCTGAATTTTTGTTTCAGGTCCTTTATTAACAATTTTGAATACTAAAAGAATAAAAAGTAAGCCCAAAAGCAGGTAAAGCCCTACAAATCCGAGGAATGTAAACAACGTATTTCCAGAGGAAACCGTAGGCGAAACACCTTCCGCAGTTCGCATTAAATTGTAAACAAGCCAAGGTTGTCTGCCAAGTTCAGCAGTGTACCAACCAGCCGTATTGGCAATGTACGGAAACGGAAGTAACATCATCAAAGCCCAAAGTAACCACCTTGTTCGGAAAAGTCGCTTCTTCCAAAGTAAGAAAGCAGCAAAAGCCATAACCCCAATAAAAATAGTTCCCAAACCGACCATAATATGATAAGCATAATACAAACCGGGAACATTTGTTGGGTGAAGTGATGGGTCAAAATCGTTCAAACCTTTTATTTCGGCGTCCCAACGATGATGTGTTAAAAAGCTAAGTACGTTAGGTACAGCTATTTTGTTATCAATTTTTTTGTTTTGCATATCGGGCTGCCCGATGAGGATAATTTCCGCACCTGCTTTTTCAGTTTCAAAAATCCCTTCCATTCCTGCAAAGGTAACCGGTTGATATTTAGCTACATTTTTAGCTGCTAAATCTCCCGTTGGGAAAGCAACCAAAACAGCCGAAATAACTCCGAAAATAACTCCGTTTTTAACAAATAATTTTCCATACTTGCTATGTTTGTTATTGAGCAGATAAAAAGCCCCAACCGCCGTCACGAAAAAAGAACTCGTAACGAGCGACCCTGCCTGATTGTGTAAATATGAAGGCCACAACCAAGGATTATCAAACAGGGCAGAAAAATTGTTCAATACAAATTTTCCGTTGGCAAGAATTTCGTAACCTACTGGGTGCTGCATCCACGAATGGGTTGCTATTATGAGAAATCCGCTTGCCCAAGACCCTAAAAACACCAAAAATCCGGCGAGAAAATGAAGCTTATGCCCAAGTAATTTCTCTCCAAAGAGGAACATTCCTAAAAAAGAAGATTCCAAAAAGAAAGAAAACATTCCTTCCATTGCCAGCGTTTGCCCAATAATCCCGCCTGTAAGCTCGGAGAATTTCGCCCAATTCGTTCCAAACTGAAACTCCATCGGAATACCTGTAACCACTCCCATTGCAAAGTTCAAGGCAAAGATTTTCATCCAAAATTTTGCCGCATCATTGTAAGCAACATCATTGGTTCTGAGAAACTTCCACTTGAAATAAACAATCATCAATGAAAGTCCCATCGTTAGTTGCGGAAACAAATAATGAAAGGTGATTGTGAAAGCAAATTGCAATCGATTGTACAAAATCATATCTTCCATAGAAACAAAAATTTAAATTTTAAAAATATTCGCAAAGTTACATATTAAAATTTAATAATTCTAAATAATATCGCTCTAAAATAAACTTTTAATACATAGTGCGTTTTTTAAATCAGCTTCAGAAACTTTCGTTTTTGGAGAAAAGCAAATCTTTTTCAATCTGCTTGAAAGGAAATGAGCTTCATTTACCTGTGCGTTTTCACACTTTTTTAGGTGCTAAATCGCACTTATTTTCTAAAAATAAAACCGTATCTTTGCCTGAGAAAAGTTTAAAATAAATATGTCTGGAAAAATACTAATTGTTGATGATAATGAAGATATACTCTTCGCTTTGAATCTGTTATTACAGTCATATGTTGAAAAGATAAAAGTAACAACACAACCGGAACGCATTGAGCATTTTATGGAAACTTTCGTCCCGGATGTTATTCTGCTGGATATGAATTTCAATAAGGATTCAGAAAGTGGGCAAGAAGGGCTTTTTTGGTTGAAACAAATAAAAAAGAAAGATCCAAATGCCGTTGTTGTCTTTATCACTGCTTATGCCGACACGGAAAAAGCCGTTCAAGCCATCAAAGCGGGTGCCACGGATTTCATCCCGAAGCCTTGGGAAAAAGAAAAACTACTGGCAACCATATCTTCTGCCATTGCACTTAAAAAGAGTAAAAACGAAGTTTCCATCCTGAAACAACAGGTTGAAGCCTTGGAAAGCAATCGTGTAATGCCTGAAATTATTGGAGAAAGTGACGCTATGTTATCGCTTTTCAATATGATTGATAAGTTAAAAAATACTGATGCAAACATATTGATTTTGGGTGAAAACGGAACAGGGAAAGACCTGATAGCTAATCTGTTATATTGCAAATCTCCTCTTTCAGAAAAACCTTTTGTACACATTGATTTAGGAAGCATTCCTGAACAACTTTTTGAAAGTGAGCTTTTTGGACACGAAAAAGGAGCCTTTACCGATGCAAAAAAGGAGAAAAAAGGACGTTTTGAATTAGCTTCAGGAGGAACGCTTTTTCTTGATGAAATCGGAAATTTATCTCTCGCTATGCAGGCTAAATTACTGACAGCCATCGAAAAAAAGCAAATTATCCGAGTTGGGGCAACCACTCCCATTCCTATTAATGTAAGGCTAATTTGTGCCACGAATGCGGACATACATCAAATGGTAGAAAACGGCTCTTTCCGTCAGGACTTACTTTACCGAATTAATACCATTGAATTACACATTCCTCCTTTGCGAGAAAGAGAAGGAGATATTTTGTTACTTGCAGAACACTTTTTGAAAAAATACAATCGAAAGTATAAAAAAGAAATACGCTTTATATCGCCTCAAGCACAACGCAAACTCAAGCAGTACAATTGGGCGGGTAATGTTCGTGAGCTACAACACGCTATGGAACGTGCTGTGATTTTAGCTTCGGGAAATAGCTTGCTACCCGATGACTTTATGTTGAAACCTGCTACCAATCATAAAAGAAATTCTGAAATTTTGAATCTGGAACTTTTAGAAAAACGAGCTATTGATTCCGCATTAAAACAATGCAACGGCAATATGAATCAAGCTTCTGAGCTGTTAGGAATTTCACGATTTGCACTTTACCGAAAAATCGAAAAATATGAAAATTCAGACTAAATATTTATTCATAATAAAAATAATTGCGAACATTTTCCTTTCAATCTTAGGAACTTGGCTATTTGTGCAGAATTTCTATTTTTCGGCAGTATTTATTTGGTTATCAGTTGTTGGAATATCCGTCTCACTTTATCAAGACCGTCAGCGTTTGATTGACAAAATGAACCGAATGATTATGAGTATTCGCCATTCCGATTTTTCATACAATTTCACAAATAGCAAATCCAAGGACGAAATCAACAACTTGCATCAAGAGATGAATGAAGCCCTTACTGCTTTCCGAAATCGTACACAAAACCTAATGATGGACGAAACAGAAACCAAAGCTTGGCAGAAATTAATCAGCGTTCTCACGCACGAAATTATGAATAGCATTGCTCCAATAATCTCGTTATCAGAAACTTTAAGTGAAGAAAAAAATCACAAAGAAGTAAGTTCTACTCAATACAAAACGATGCATCAAGCAATGGAAATCATTCACAAACGAAGCAAAGGTTTACTTACTTTCGTGGAAAATTATCGTAAACTTACACGAATTCCTGAACCTATTCTACAACCCATTTATTTAGAACAAATGCTAAATTCTTTGCAACAATTGGTGGCTTCTGATAAAATAAATTTCACATATTCTGTTTATCCTGAAAAACTTACGCTTAACGCCGACAGAAATATGTTAGAGCAGGTTCTTATCAACTTGCTGAAAAATGCTCACGAGGCTGGTAAAGAAAATACCGAATCCAAGGTAAATGTAACGGCTGCCAAAATAGGAAATGAAGTACATATTTCCGTGAAAGACAATGGTTGTGGGATTTCCTCCGAAGCAATTGACAAAATTTTCATTCCTTTTTATTCTACAAAAACAAGCGGTTCCGGAATAGGTTTAAGTCTTTGCAGACAAATTATGCTTCGGCACAACGGGAAAATAACAGTACAATCCAACGAAAAAGGAAGTATTTTCACTTTGATTTTTAAATAATTATACTTTATAGAAATATTTTTATTCAATTCTGTTTCTATTTCAAAAAATAGATATATATTTGCACCCTGAATTAATAATCGAGGTCGTGAACCTCACAAATTAAATACTTATGCCAGTAAAAATCAGATTACAAAGACACGGAAAAAAAGGTAAACCATTCTACTGGGTGGTTGCAGCTGATTCTCGTGCAAAAAGAGATGGTAAATTCCTTGAAAAAATAGGAACTTACAACCCTATTTCAAATCCTGCTCAAATTGAATTAAACATTGACGCAGCAGTGAAATGGTTGAAAAACGGAGCTCAACCTACGGAAACAGCTCGCAGAATCCTTTCTTACAAAGGTGTTTTATTAAAATATCACCTTTTGGGTGGTGTTGCTAAAGGAGCTTTGACTATGGAGCAAGCCGAAGCTAAATTCAACGCTTGGTTGGAAGAAAAAGCCGGAAAAATTTCTTCAAAAGAAGAAAAATTAGCAAAAGACAAAGCTTCTGCAAAAGCAAGTGCATTGGCAGCTGAGAAAGAAGTCAATGAAAAACGTAAAAATGCAGCTGCAGCAAAAGCTGTTGAGGCAACAGAAGAAGTTGCTGATGCAGAGGTAGCAAACGAAGAGAACAACGAAACTGAAGCTTAATATGACTTTGAAAGATTGTTTTTATGTAGGAACAATTGTATCAAAATTCAGTTTTAAAGGGGAAGTTTTGGTAAAATTAGACTCTGACGACCCCGAATTGTACGAAAATTTGGAATCAGTATTTATTGCCTTAGGCAATAATCTGGTTCCTTTTTTTGTTGAAAAATGTTCCTTACACAAATCTGACTTATTGCGAATTAAATTTGAAGACATTGAAAATGAGTCAGATGCCGATGCTTTGTTAAAACATAAACTTTACTTGCCTCTCTCCTTTCTTCCAAAATTAACCGGAAATAAATTCTACTATCACGAAATTATCGGATTTACAATGGAAGATGTAGAATACGGTTATGTTGGAAAAATTATTGGTGTAAACGACAGCACTTCACAAGCCTTATTTGAAGTGGAAAATAATGACAAAGAAATCCTCATTCCAATGAATGACGAATTTATTGAGAAAGTGGACAGAGAAAACAAAAAAATCATTGTAAAAACTCCTGAAGGCTTAATTGATTTATACCTTGATTAGTAGTCGTTTTTACTTTGCTTCTATTTTCTTGTTTTTTTAGTTTCGGTTTTCAAATACTCTGCAATTAGCTCCAATTCTTTGTACCATTCTTCTCCAAATTTTCTGATAAGAGCCTCTTTTACAAACTTATACACCGGAACCTGAAGTTCTTTTCCTAAACTGCAAGCATCGTCACAAATTTGCCAACGATTGTAATTTACCGCCGTAAAAGAAGTATATTCCTGTAAACGAATTGGATACAAATGGCAAGAAATCGGCTTCTTCCAATCAATTTTACCATCGTTGTAAGCCTGTTCTATAGCACACAAAGCCCATCCTTTCTCATTTCGGATTACGTAAGCACACTCTCCTCCATCAATGAGTGGAGTCTCCCATTCTCCATCTTCTCCTTTCACATAAACTCCTTGTTTTTCAATTGATTGCGTTCCTTTTGTAGTAAGATACGGAGCTACTTTATCGTAAACTTTTTCTAATATTTTGAGTTCACTTTCTTCCACAGGTGCCCCTGCATCGCCTTCTATACAACAAGCTCCTGCACAAGCATTTAGATTACAAACAAAATCATTCTCAATAATATCTTCAGAGATTATGGTTTCACCGATTTGTATCATTTTTCTAATTTACAAAAATATTTTGGGGTGCAAAAGTATAAAAAAGTTCCATTACTATGAAATTTTTAGCTCTTTACTCAAATATAACCTTCTTTTTCTTGATTTTAGCAATTAAAAAATATACCTTTGTAAGACCAAAATTTTTGTTATGAGAAAAAATTATTACCCAATCGTTTTTTTTATTCTTTTTTTCTTTGGTATGGTCTTTTCTTTAAAAGCACAGCAAGAAAAAAGCATCAACCAACTTAAACAATCCGTTGTTTGGAATAGTAACTCATTGAAAGAAAAGCAATTTCACGAAGGGCTAGCAGGGACTTACTTCGGAAAACACAAACAGTTTTTCATATTAGCAGGTGGTTCATATTTCCCGAATGAAAAACCTTGGCAAGGAGGTAAAAAAGAATTTTCCAAAACTGTTTTCGTATTTGAAACATTAGCTGACGGAAAATTATCGGTCGTTTATCAAGGAGAAGATTTACCCGAAGCCATAGCCGAAGGAACCTGTATTTCTCTTCCTGAAGGATTGCTTTGCATTGGAGGACAGACACCTAACGGAATTTCAGCAAAAACTTTTTTAATTTCTTACGAAAATAAAAAAATAAAAATTACAAACTTGCCAGATTTGCCAACAGCAGTAAAAAGTGCAGCAGCAACTTCTAACTTAAGTCAAGTGTATGTAGTTGGAGGACAAACCATTGATGGAAATTCCTCTCAGCAATTTATCAAATTGGATATAAACAATTCTGAAAAAGGCTGGCAAAAATTACCGGATTATCCGAAAAACGTTTCAGGAGCGGCAGCCGTTGCTCAACAAGATGGAGAGGAGATTTCAGTTTTTGTTTTTGGAGGAAGAAGTCGCAACAACGCTGATATTACTGCTTTTTACAGTGATGTTTATCAATTCAAACCTTCTAAAAATCAATGGATTGATAAAAAAAACATCCAAAATTCAAAAGGAAATTTACCTCTGGCAGTTTCAACGGCCACAAAAGTGGGAGCTTCAAGTATTTTGCTTTTTGGTGGAGATACAGGTCTTGTTTTCAATAAAGTAGAAAAAGCTATCAATGACGGAAACACAGAACTTCGTAACGAACTTTGGAAAAATCATCAAGGTTTTGAAAAAGAAATTTTGGTTTACAATACAATTACCGATGAATGGTTCACGTTGGGAAAAGCTGACAATACAGTAGCTGTGGCTTCCGCTTTTTATGATGCTCAAAATCAGGATATTTATATTGCCGGAGGAGAACAAAAACCGGGAATTCGCTCATCTTTAATTACTAAATTATCACTTTCAAAAGGAGAAGGCTTCGGTTGGCTAAATTACGCAGTATTAGCACTTTACTTTATCGGAATGTTGTGGCTTGGATTTTTCTTTATGAAAAACAATAACAACACCGAAGACTATTTCAAAGGTGGCGGACGTATCCCTTGGTGGGCGGTGGGTGTGAGTATTTTTGCTACTATGCTCAGTGCCATTACGTTCATTTCCATTCCAGCTAAAACTTACGCTACCGATTGGCGTATGTTGATGTTCAATATGACAATAATTTTGGCTGTTCCCATAATTATTCGCTTTTTTCTGCCTTTTTTCTTGCGTTTCAAACTCGATACGGCTTACCAATATTTAGAAATTCGATTTAATCGCCCAATTCGTTGGGTTGCATCGGCTTTCTTTACTTTTTTTATGATAAGCCGAATTGCCATCGTGCTTTTTTTACCTTCATTAGCGTTAAACATCGTTACCGGATTTAATATTTATTATGCCATTTTGATAATGAGTTTCGTAACTATCATATATTCAACGAGTGGCGGAATGGAAGCTGTGGTTTGGGGCGATGTTATTCAAGGGTTTATCTTGGTTGGAGGGGCTATCGCTGCTCTGGTAGTGATGATTACAGGAATTGAAGGTGGCATCAGTGAATTTTGGAATACAACAATGACTTTCAATAAATTAGACACGTTTGATTTCCGATTTGATTTTTCACAACCTGTTTTTTGGGTCGTAGTTTTCGGCGGACTTGCAAATACTTTGATTTCATACACCAGCGACCAATCGGTAGTGCAACGATATATGTCCACCGTGAATGAAAAAGCCACAGCCAAAAGTATTTGGCTCAATGGGATTGTAAGTGTGCCTGTAAGCATTTTGTTTTTCCTTCTCGGAACGGGGTTATTTGCGTTCTACAAATCCAATCCTGAACAAATGTCGATTACTGACCCTAATATCGATTCCATTTTCCCTCAATTCATTGTTTCACAAATGCCTACGGGATTATCAGGACTATTGATAGCTTCAATTTTTGCGGCTGCAATGAGTACTTTGTCATCAAACATCAATTCGGTTTCGGCGGTAATTACTTCCGATTTTTACAAAACTTTGTTCAAAAACACTTCATTCAAAGGGCAAATGACCGTAGCCCGATGGTCGGGAGTTATTGTTGGGTTATTAGGAACAGGAATGGCTATAATACTGGCTACGTGGAACATAGCTTCACTTTGGGACCAATTCAATACCTTCTTAGGATTGTTAACCAGCGGATTGGGAGCTTTGTTTATTTTAGGAATATTTTTCCCTCGTGTGGGCTCTGTTGCAGCTTTCATCGGGTTGGTTTCCGGCGTGATTATCCTCTATTTGGTAAAATCTCACACAGGACTTTCATTTCTGCTTTACGGACTCATTGGAATGGTTTCCAACATAGTTATTGCATTTATCTTCAGCTTGTTTATCCCGAATCAGAAAGGAATTGAATCAATCACTTGGAAAACAAGAAAGAAATAATAAAAAATCGAAATAAAACAAAAACAGACTACCTTTTTAGACAGTCTGTTTTATTTTTTATAAAATATTAATAAACAAATATATACAAAAAATAATTTTAAAAAAAGAAAATTATCATCTTTTCCAAAAAGTAAAAAAATGAAAATTATTTTGCTTTGTGTTTTACTTTTTTATACCTTTATGGGGTATTTTTAACACAATCAAAAAATTTATTCATTATGGATTATAATACAAATAATATTCGGAATGCTGTCTTGTTAGGGCACGCAGGAAGTGGAAAAACATCTTTGGTGGAAACAATGTTGTTTGAATCAGGAGCTACCACACGCATCGGAAACATTGAAGAAGGAAATACAATTTCTGATTTTCACGAAATGGAAAAAGAAAAGAAATACAGTATTTTCAGTTCATTGATGCACGTTTTTTGGGGAAATGCAAAAATTAATTTCATCGACACCCCTGGTTTTGATGATTTTATCGGAGAAGCTATCTCAGGATTAAAAGTTGCCGACACGGCGGTAATGGTAATCAATGCCAAAGAAGGAATTGAGGTTGAAAATGAGCTTCATAAAGATTATATTGAAGAATTTAAAACCCCTACCCTATTTGTAATCAATCAATTAGACCACGAAAAGGCTGACTTTGAAAAATCACTTCAAGAAATCAAAAACACTTTCGGAAGCAAAGTGGTTGAAGTTCAGTTCCCTTACAAATTGGAAAACGGATTCAACCACATCGTTGATGCGTTGCGTATGACAATGTACACTTTCGATTCCAACGGAGGAAAACCTAAAAAAGAACCTATTCCAACAGAAGTACTCGAACGAGCAAAACAAATTCACAATCAGCTTGTTGAAATAGCCGCTGAGGAAGAAGAAGGACTAATGGAACGCTATTTTGAGCAAGGAACATTAACCGAAGAAGAACTTACCAAAGGGCTTCAGTTGGCTATGGGAAAACAAAATTTCTTCCCTGTTTTCTGTGCTTCGGCAAAAGAAAATAAAGGAACCGGACGCATTATGGGTTTCATTCGTGATATTTGCCCTTCACCTTTGCAACAACCTGATAAAGAACTTCAAAACGGTCAAACAATCGCTCCCGATGCCTCTCTTCCTACAAGTATTTTTATCTACAAAACACTGAACGAACCACAAATTGGAGAACTCAGTTATTTCAAAGTATATAGCGGAACGCTCAAAAGCGGTGAAACGCTTAAAAATCAAATGAATGGCGAAGACGAACGCATAAATAAAATATTTGTAGTAAACGGAAAAAACAGAGAATCTGTAGAGGCGTTAGTCGCTGGTGATTTGGGAGTTACGATAAAACTCAAAAATTCACACACAAACAATACTTTGAATGGCGAAGGACATCACGAAATTCAAATCAAGAAGATAAAATTCCCTCAAATGAAAATTCGTATGGCGGTGGTTCCTCCTTCAAAATCGGATTTTGAAAAACTAACTAACGCCCTGCATATCATTCAGGAAGAAGACCCAACTTTCACTTTGCAATATTCGCCCGAACTGAAACAAACCATCATTCACGGACAAGGTCAAATGCACTTCGATGTGGTAAAACAACGCATCAAATCGTTATATAATATTGATATGGAACTTATTCGTCCGAAAATTCCGTATCGTGAAACCATTTCAAAAGCTGCTGAAGCTCAATATCGTCATAAAAAACAATCGGGTGGAGCGGGACAGTTTGCCGAAGTGCATTTACGCATTGAACCTTATGATGAAAATGCTCCTTTGCCTACTGATTTGAACGTTCGTAAGGAGGAACTTATCGAACTGCCTTGGGGCGGACATCTGCATTTCTTGTGGTGCATCGTGGGCGGAAGTATTGACACGCGTTTTATCAGTGCCATTAAAAAAGGAATAATGACCAAAATGGAAGAAGGACCTCTAACGGGTTCGTATTGCCAAAACATACGTGTAAGTATTTTCGACGGAAAAATGCATCCTGTTGATTCTAACGATATTGCGTTTCAGTTGGCGGCATCGGCAGGTTTTTCGGAAGCCTTCAAAAATGCCTCTCCGAAAATTATGGAACCCATTTACGAGTTGGAAGTGCTTTGCGATACCGTTGCGATGGGCGATGTAATGACCGATTTGCAAAGCCGAAGAGCCGTTATCACAGGGATTGACAATATTCGTCAATATCAGCAAATTAAGGCGTTAGTTCCAATTGCGGAAATGTACGGATATTCTACCTCGTTGCGTTCCATCACGCAAGGAAAATCGAAATTTAACCGTTATTTGTGGGGGTATCAGGTAATGAACCACGAAGTACAGGAGAAACTGCTGTCATCAGGAATTACAGAGGTTAAGAATTAGTAGAAGTAAACATTCTTCGCTCGAAGTATTGGTAAATCATATTTGCCTTTTTGATAAACTTTGTCGAAGTTCTTTTTGTATTGGATATCAATTCTATTGGACTTTGACAAAGTTTTTACATTTTATTTCGAATTTCTGAATTATCATTTTTCAAATTTTGTAGTTTGGTAAATAATAAAAGTGTATAAGAAAATCATTATAATTCCTAAAAATAATCCTGACAGGAGGGCTCTAAAAATATCATACCCTTGATCTAAAAGTATCACAGGAGGAGCCACTCCTAAAACAATTCCCAATAAAAAAGTATAAGTCCACGTAGATTGAATCTGTTTGTTGAATTTAGGATAAATCCTTCTCCCACAATTAGAACAATTGGTTTCAAGCAAAGGTTTAATTTTGAATGTTTTGAGAAAGGGCTGTGTATGATTACAGTATGGACATTTGAAATTATTCATAATTACATCATATGGAAATTTTAAACAATAAAAAAAGTAAAACAGGAACAATTACAATAACAAATGATTTGACTAAGGGGATATTTCTTTCTGTTAATGCAATAACAAACAATGTGTAAAATAATATCCAAGACACATCGTGAATAAATTTTAAGTCAATTATATTTAAATTATAAAATATTTCCTTACTATTAAATTCTTCCACATCTTTTGAGTAGTCTAATTTGTGAATGTTACAAACAATAATTATAAGAATAATTAACAATATAAATGCTACTGGAAATAAAGATTTACATATAATTTGAATTAATTCCTTTGAATTTATTACTGTACCTAATTTATAATAGTTTATAATATATTTTGAACTTAAAAAAGATAAAATTAGAGTTAACAAAGGGGATATGATAGATGCAATATTATTTATTGTAACAATAACCTTATGAAAATTGGAATTATTTATTTTAAGTATGTTTTGCTCTATGACAAAAGAAATAATAAAAGAAAAACAAATAATTGATAAAGGAATGAATAGTGGTTTCTTAGTATTTATCATAGCTATCTTATAGAAACAAAAACCTCTAATAAAGAAGATATAAAAACAATTATTAAACAAAATAATATTTTCTTTATATCTTTAAAATTAAACTCCATAACTTCTTTAAAAATATAATGGTACAACTTTATTGACAAACAGTACCCTATGTAACAAGATAATAAGATGGCTACTAATTCTATCGAATGAGGCAGGAAAGAACTAAAAATTAAAGATAAATTTGTTTTTTGCTTGATTGTATTAAAAAATAACCCCAAAACAAAACCATTGTATGAGGTATTTAACAAAGTTATACCTCCAAAAGACAAAAAACCTAAAACATTTATCAGTATAACATAGGTATTGTTAGCAAGTATCTTAAATAGTAAATCAACTTTATCCAATACTAAGAAACTCGGGTTAGATTCTTCCTTTATAGGGACATCATTCACCTCAATTAAGAATAAACCTACTACAAAAGGTAAGAAAAAGGTTAATACTGTAAGAATCTTTAATTTCATAGAGCAAATTTGAAGTCTATTTTAAGTTTATCAACTACCTTATCATATTGAAAAAAATATTAGAGAATAAATCAGAAACATATTTCATTCATATAAATAATGTGTTTATATAAATTTAAAATAGGCTCTTATTAATTCACAATCATCATAAGCCCACTCCTAGCCCTACTGCTAATCCGACAGGACCTCCCCAAGCCAAAGCAGCTCCATATCCCAATACAGAACTCTCTACCGTACCTACTACTCCAAAGATGGCTCCCACCTCAGGTGAGCTGTCAGTCTGTGTTGCATAGAGGTATGCTGCTCCTACCCAAGCATTAGAACTTACAGGAGACTCGTTTATCACTTTTGAAATAGAAGCCAATGAGCCACACAAAATAACCAAACTTAATAATAATCTTACTGTTTCATGACACAAAAAGTTAAATTTATAATTACGTTACCTATTTTGTCGCAAGGTAGAATTTTATTCTGAATATCCAAAAAAATAACATTTTTTAACTTATTGGTATGGCTTGTAAATTGCAAAAATATTTCTCTAACAATGATTCTCATTTTCGGAGATAGGGAAGTTTTTATATTGTAAAACTCTTCTTATTTTTTTCGGAAATCTTTGAAAGAGAGGCTGAATCAAAATGTGAAGTTCCGATTGCCGAAATGTACGGATATTCCACTTCGTTGCGTTCCATTACGCAAGGAAAATCAAAATTCAGCCGACATTTATGGGGATATCAGGTGATGAGCCACGAAGTTCAAGAGAAATTATTGAAAGGATAAAAAACTAAATATCTTAATTTTGAGGCGAAACGTTACTATTTTCGGAAAAACGTTTCGCCTTTGTTTTTGTATTTTCAAATCAAATTTGAGTTTTTATCTTTTAACTTCTCGGCACATTTCATACCTTTGCGGAAATTTTTTCTTTCAAAAGGCGAACTTTTTTCGTTTTTTTGAATGTTTTTTAAACCATTTATTTATGAAAATACAAGATTCTAAATATTATCGTCCGATTAACTTATTACAAACCGATGGCGATGACAACATTCAAGTTGTAGATAAATTTAAAATGCTGACTTACAGCAATCCATATCAATGTTTGTTAGATGACCTGATGACTCGAATTTATTTGAGCGGAGAAGATTTGGTAATTCAGAAAGAAAAACTGAAACATTTTGTAAAATGCACCGACTATTACACCGTTGATTATGCTTCAAAGCAAAATGAACTTTTTGAATCAGAGGAATGTTATTTTCATCCTGATTTAGAGGTTTTTATATTGACAGATAAGAATTTATCCAATGAATATGACAACCAAATTTTTGAAGACGGGCTTTTCAAGGTGAATTACGTGTATTACGAAAATACAAATCCAAAAACGAAAGAAAACTTAACTGCACTCTTCTCGGAATACATTGAAAAATATGTTTCTAAGGATTCAAAAGTGTCAATTCTGCTGAAAACTCAAGTCGGACTTGAAATAAAAACGCACACCATAAAACCATATCGCATTGATTTTGAGACAATGTACAATGACGATTTTTTAGAAGTTCACAATCGTGTCAAAAATGTTTTGACCAATGACACGAAAGGAGTGGTTCTGTTTCACGGCATTGCAGGCTCTGGTAAAACAAACTATATCAAATGGTTAACAAGCCAAATTCCAAATAAGAAATTTATTTTTATTCCCACAACGATGATTGGTTCACTCACTGACCCTGCTTTTATCGGGTTATTAATTGGCAATAAAAATTCGATTTTGGTTTTGGAAGATTGTGAAAATTACATCGCTGAGCGAACTGTTTTTAACAGCAACACAGATGTAGTTTCTTCTATTTTAAATATCGCCGATGGTATGCTTTCCGATGTGCTTGAATGTCAATTAATTTGCACTTTCAACTCTGATATTTCAAAAATTGACCCTGCACTTTTGCGAAAAGGACGACTTATTGCGGAGTACAAATTCAGAGAACTCACCGTTGAAAAAGCAAACAAATATTTGCAATCAACTGACAAACAAATCACTGTAAACAAACCTTATTCTCTGGCAGAATTGACAAACATTAATATTAAGGAATTTAAGGAGAACTCTGAACCTTCAAAAATAGGTTTTAAAAATTAAAAAATGGAGCGTAAAGTTATCATAACTTCCGATGGTTCAACTACTTTTCAAATTCCAGAATGGGACGAGTGTTTCCATTCCAAGCACGGTGCGGTTCAGGAAGCTTTACACGTTTTCATAAAAAACGGACTTCATTTATTTGAAAATCAATTGGTTTCTATCCTCGAAATTGGCTTCGGAACGGGATTGAATGCTTTAGTTACATATTTGGAACATTCAAAATTAGGTTTGAAAATCCACTATGAAACTGTGGAAGGTTACCCTCTTTCTTGGGAAGAAGCCCAGCAAATGAACTATTGCAATCAATTGAATAACAGTTCTCTACAATCCATTTTTGAAAAAATTCATCAATCGGAATGGGAAAAAGAGATTCCTATTTCGGAGAGTTTTATCATCAAAAAAAGAAATCATTTTTTTGAGCAAATTAATGATTTTGAACGATTTGACCTTATTTATTTCGATGCTTTTGGAGCAAGGGTTCAGCCCGAACTTTGGGAAATTTCTATTTTTGAAAAAATGTACAAAGCACTGAAAAAAGGTGGCTACTTGGTTACTTATTCATCAAAAGGAAGTGTTCAAAGAGCAATGAAAACTTGTGGCTTTCAGGTTGAAAAACTTCAGGGACCGCCCGGAAAACGTGAAATGTTGAGAGCAAAGAAATGATTTTCTTTCCAAATTTGTTAAATTTTGGCTTTTTTATGATTTCCACACACAATTAGTGTGTTCTGGCATAATTTTAGCTATTTTTCAGAAAAATATTTTCAATTATGAGAACAATTCTATTATTTTTTCTGACTTTAGTATTTGCCTACGGGCAAGAATACGAATTGAGTGGTACCGTGACCGATGAATCAGGAAATGCCCTACCTGGAGTAAATATTGTAATTAAAGGAACAACTAAAGGTACACAAACCGACTTCAACGGAAAATATGCTATCCGTGTAAAGCCTAAAGATATACTGGTTTTCAGTTATATTGGCTTTGAAACCCAAGAAATTATAGTCAAACAGCAGAAAACACTCAATGTAGCTTTGAAAGAAGACCAACAAATTCTTCAAGAAGTTGTTGTACTTGGGTATGGAATACAATCCAAGAAAGCCGTAACAGGAACGTATCGTATGCCTGAAGAAAAAGAAACCTACAAAAACATTGAGGAAAACAAGTTTAAAAAAACGGCTACCGACCCCGTTTCTACTTTTTCGGCGGATGTGGACAGAGCCTCGTACAGCAACATTCGGCGTATGCTCAACAACGGTTCTTTTCCTGAAAAAGATGCCGTTCGCATTGAGGAAATGATTAACTATTTTGATTACGATTATCCGCAACCCGATGCCAAAAGCAAAACGCCTTTTAAAATGACTACGGAACTGAGCAAAGCTCCTTGGAACTCTAAAAACTATTTGCTACAAATCGGGATGCAAGCTCAAAAAATTGATATGGAGAAAACACCTCCTTCCAATATTGTTTTTCTGATAGATGTTTCTGGTTCAATGGATTATCCTAACAAATTACCACTACTGAAATCGTCCTTTAAACTGCTTCTAAATTCGTTGAAACCCTCCGATAAAGTAGCCATTGTGGTTTATGCGGGTAGCTCTGGTTTGGTCTTGCCTTCCACTTCGGCAAAGGAAAAAGCTACAATTGAAGCTGCCTTGGAAAAATTGGAAGCAGGCGGAAGCACCGCAGGCGGAGAAGGACTGAAATTAGCTTACAAAGTGGCTCGCGAAAATTTCATTCCGAGTGGAAACAATCGAATAATTTTGGCAACCGACGGCGATTTCAACGTAGGGATAAACAATTACGACGAACTACAACGATTGGTGGAAGAGGAACGAAAAAGTGGCGTCTATATCAGTGTTTTAGGATTTGGAATGGGAAATTATCGCGATGATATGACCGAAACCATAGCCAATAAAGGCAACGGAAATTACGCCTATATTGACAACATTATGGAAGCCAAAAAAGTGCTGGTTAACGAATTTGGCGGAACGTTCTATACTGTTGCCAAAGACGTGAAATTTCAGGTGGAATTCAACCCAAAATATGTGAAAGAATACCGATTGCTGGGCTACGAAAACCGAATGCTAAACACGGAAGATTTTGAAGACGACCAAAAAGACGCCGGCGAAGTGGGCTCGGGGCATACTGTGACCGTTCTTTACGAAATTATTCCCGCCGATGGAAAAAACGAAGATACTTTACGTTACCAGAATCAGCAACTTAATGAAAAAGCTAAAAAAGGAAATGAAATTGCTTTCTTAAAAATTCGGTATAAAAAACCCGATTCAAAATCCAACAAAAGCATTGAAGTTTCGGAACCTATTGATTTTCAAGTGAAAGAAATTTCAAAAACCACGGACAATTTCCGATTTGCCGCTTCCGTTGCCGAATTCGGGATGTTACTTCGCGATTCGGAATTTAAAGCTGAAGCTTCTTATCAGCAAGTGATTGACCTTGCCAAAAACGCCCTCGGAAAAGACAAAGAAGGCTACCGAAAAGAATTCATCCGATTGGTGGAAAGTGCAAAATTGCTTGCTAAGTAAATTCAACAGATAATTTATTTATAAAACATAATTATCTTATTATAAACATTTTACAAAAAATATTTTTAAACTTTTCGTTTAATTTTCTCCCCAAAAAAGTAAAAGAAAATTATTCCAAAATGTTAAAAATGACTAAATAATCTTTTTAGTTACAATTATTATTTATTTTTAGCCTCGAAAAAAAATTAATTTATTTATGATGAAAAAAATATGTTTGACATTCATCGCTGCCCTGCTTTTAACACCAATAGCTCGTGCCGATGAAGGAATGTGGTTTTTAATGTTCATAGAGCGTCTGAATCAACGTGATATGCAAAAAATGGGTTTACAACTTACTGCCCAAGAGATTTACAGTATCAACAACAATAGCTTGAAAGACGCAATTGTGCAATTTAATGGAGGTTGTACGGCAAGTATTATTTCCAAAGACGGACTGGTATTAACCAATCACCATTGCGGATACGGGCAAATTGCTGAGGTTTCTACCCCTGAAAATAACTACTTACGCGACGGATTTTGGGCAAAAACGTATCAAGATGAGATAAAACCGCAGTCGCTTTTTGTTCGCTTTTTCGTTCGTATGGATAACGTTACTGACCGAATGCTTTCTGTTGTTAATGATAAAATGACTGAAAAAGAGCGTGAAGCGGCATTGAATCGTGAAATGGCAAAAATTCAGAAAGAAAACAACGAAGGCGGAAAGTATGTCGTTTCTGTTCGTTCATTCTTTCAAGGAAATGAATATTATTATTTTGTATATCAAGATTTTAAAGATGTTCGTTTGGTAGGAACTCCGCCTGAAAGTATTGGAAAATTTGGTGGAGATACCGACAACTGGGAATGGCCTCGCCAAACGGGAGACTTTTCACTTTTCCGCGTTTATACTGATAAAAACGGAAATGCTGCTGACTATTCTGCCGAAAATATCCCAATGAAAGCTAAAAAACATCTGGCAGTAAGCCTAAAAGGTGTTCAAGAAAAAGATTTTGCTATGATTTTGGGCTATCCTGGGCGTACAAATCGTTGGGTGCCATCTTTCTGGGTTGACCAAAATGTGGAATATGCGTATCCAGCTTGGGTAGAAGGCTCAAAAACAGCAATGGACGCTATGAAACCTTTTATGAATGCTGATGATGCCGTGCGTTTGATGTATGCTTCAAAATACGCACAAATTGCAAATTACTGGAAAAATCGTCAAGGTATGATTGAGGCTTTAAAAGCTCACAAAACCGCTGATGTAAAACGCAGTTACGAGAAAAAATTTGCCAAATGGGCTAACAAAAAGAAAAACAGAGCCGAATATGGCGATGTGCTAAAAACAATGGCTGATTATTTTGAAAAAACAAACGTTCAATCGGCTGATAATAACTATTTGGTTTCGCTTATTCGTGCAACGGATTTTGTTGGGCTTCCGCAAGCAATAGCAAAAGCTTTCCAAAATTACGAACAAATGTCTGACCAACAAAAAAGCCAATTGGTTAGTCGTATGCAAAATGTTTTGGAAATTTATAAAGAAAAACACATTCCTACGGAAAAAGCAATTCTGGCAAACGGATTGAAATTATACGTGAACAAAGCAAAAAATGTTCCTTCCGAAGTGAAACAAATACAAACAAACTTTCAAGGAGATTTCAAAAAATTCGCAGACAAAGCCTTCGAAACCAGCGTATTCGGCTCACAGGAAAATTTTAAAAACTTCTTGGAAAACCCAAATTCTGAAGTGCTTAAAAACGATATGCTGGCACAACTTTCGTTATCGCTTGTGAATCAATATAATCATAAGTCAGAAGAAGAAATTGCGTTGCACGATTCTTACGAAAAAGCTTTCCGAAAATTCGTAAAAGGAATGCGAGTTTCTAAAATAGGAAATACGTTATATCCTGACGCAAACTCCACACTTCGTTTAACTTACGGAACTGTCCGTGCACTTCCTGCCGACAAACGCAACGCTGACGCTTCCATCAACAATTATACAACCTTCAAATCAATGGTTGCCAAGTATAAACCTAACGACCCGGAATTTGATATGCCAAAACGTATGATTGAAATGTATGAAGCAAATGACTTTGGGCGTTATCTGGATAAAGACGGAACAATGCACGTTAATTTCTTGACAGACAACGACATCACAGGAGGAAACTCAGGTTCGCCAGTGATGAATGGCAAAGGCGAACTTATCGGTTTGGCTTTCGACGGAAATATCGAGGCAATGGCGGGAGACGTTATTTTTGACCCAAAATTACAAAGAACCATTAATGTGGATATCCGCTACGTACTTTGGGTAATCGACAAATTTTCAGGAGCAAAACACATCGTTGATGAAATGACGATTGTAGAGTAATTCCAAGATTTTACTTTTATATTAAAATACTACATAATAAGATGATTAACATTTTATTGTGTAGTATTTTTATTTAGTAGATTTTTAACGTTAGATTTTACAAAAATTCATACTTTTGCTTTTTAAAATTTCAAATTATGAACTCATTACTTACAAAAAATCCATATTTTAACACTTCAGGGCTTACCTCTTCTGAGGCTAACTATGTTTGCGAGCGTATCAAAGAACGTTTGAAACCAATTCAAAATTTAGTAACAAACATAGCTACACATACTTCTTCTTTGGAAGGAGAAAAATTGGATAATTTCAAAAAAATAGACAATATTGATGAAAAGTTAGAAAAAATAGGAACTTTATACGCAATTTCTGCCTATTTGAGAACTGCCATTAAGGAAAAAGATAACCGATTGAATGAAATTTCACAAAAAATATTACAAGTTCGTCATAAAATTGAAGAAAAAGTAGAAGAGATAGACTTTGAAGCTCTTAATAAACTAAAAAATGTAACAATTGACGACTTTTTAAAGACTTTATCGCTCGAAGAAGTTGTAAAATACAAATCTTGTGAAGCAAAAGCAGCGCATATCGGTAAATTCATTCACAATTTTGATACTTTGCGTGATGAAATCACCAGGAAAGAACTCATTTCACTCAAGCAAGTAGGCGAAAAGGTTTTCAAAATTGTTAATACTCCACTGTATGAAATGGAAGAATTACAAATTTTGCAGGAAAAATTATTAGCACAACACCGCGAGTTTGAAAGTGAAGTCAACTTCTACAAGGCGAAATTTCGTGATTTTGAAAACCAGTCAAAATTGAATTATGAAAAGGAATTTTTACGACTTTCACAAGAACGACAAGAAAAAATCAACGAACTTGTAGTAAAACAAACTGCCGAACTGACAAAAATAAAAGAGGAAGTTGCAAGCTTCAGGATTGTTATTCCAAATTTATATCAGACTGAAATTCAAGAATTATTAAAAAAATAATTAAGGTTCAAGTGAAAGAAGATAGTTGACCTATAACAGACTTTTTTCTACTTGATTTAGAGTGATATAAGGTGGACTTTTCATTAAATTGGTCACCTTTGGATTTTCGCTCTGCACCCAACTAATCGCTATTTAGGCACGTGACCAAAGTGTCTTCTTTTAAATAGCCTTTGATTTTGCCTTTGACTTTAAGGGTATGGAGGTCTTCGTTTTAATCGTTACCATAACCTGCGACCACTTTATATCATTCACTTTTTTAAAAACAAAAAAAATCCCGCAAAATTTTTAAAATTTTCTGCGGGATTTTAAAACTATCCTATAAATTATTTTGATTTTCCTTGATTAGCAACGCTGTTAATTGCTGCTGCGATAGCCTCTTGGTCACCTAAATAATAGCTCTTAATAGGTTTTAAATCAGCATCTAATTCGTAAACCAAAGGCACACCTGTTGGGATATTCAATTTCAAAATTTCAGCTTCGCTAAGCCCGTCCAAGTATTGAACTAATGAACGTAAACTATTTCCGTGAGCAGCAATAATCACACTTTTTCCTTCTTTGATGGCAGGAGCAATATCACTAAACCAGAAAGGTAACATTCTGTCATAAGTATCTTTCAAGCTCTCTCCTCCTGTTTTTTCTTCTGCGGTCAAGCCACTGTAACGACGATCGTGCGAAGGGTGTCTTTTATCAGTTTCTTCAATAAGCGGAGGTTTCACATCATACGAACGTCTCCACAAAAGTACCTGATCCTCACCGTATTTCTCTGCTGTTTCGGCTTTGTTCAACCCTTGTAAAGCTCCGTAACTTTTTTCATTCAAACGCCAGCTTTTGTTGGTAGGCACCCACAAATCTCCCATTTCATCCAAAGCGTAGTTTAATGTTTTGATAGCTCTTTTCAAAACAGAAGTAAAAGCTACGTCAAACTTAAATCCTTCTTTTTTTAGAATTCTACCTGCTTCACGAGCTTCTTCAATCCCCTGCTCTGTTAAATCAACATCTTCCCAACCTGTGAACAAATTCAGTTTATTCCACTCGCTTAATCCGTGACGCAATAATACAATTTTGTACATATTTTTATATTTTTTTAATTATTAATTATACTCTAATTCAGGACAAATATACAACAATTATTTCATTCTTACATCAAATTTTCATTACTCTACTTGCGAATCGTAAAACGCTCTGTAATAGCCATTTTTGTTAAAAAGTTCTTCGTGCGTTCCTTCTTCTACCAACTCGCCTTGATTCAACATCAAAATACGGTCAGCATTTTTGGTAATTGAAACCCGATGACTTACAATAATTACTGTTTTTTCTCTAAAAATTTCATTCAGATTGTGAAGTATTTTTTCTTCCGTATCCGTATCCACAGCTGAAAGACTATCATCCAACAAATATATTTCGGCTTCTTTGAGCAAAGCCCGAGCAATGGAAATACGCTGCTTCTGCCCTCCGCTTAACGACACTCCACGCTCTCCCAAAACGGATTCATACTGATGCGTAAAGTCCATTATATTATGGTGTACAACTGCTTTTTCTGCTGCTTCAATCATTTGTTTGTGAGTCGCTTTCTCATTTCCGAACAAAAGATTGTTTTTTATCGTATCTGAAAATAAAAACGATTCCTGCGGAACTACTGAAATAGCTTTGCGAAGGCTCTCTAAGTTCAAATTCTGAATTGGTTTTTCATCAATAAAAATTTGTCCTTTTGAAACATCATACATTCTGGAAATCAAATCAATAATTGTAGTTTTCCCGCTTCCGGTTTTACCGATAATGGCTATCGTTTCACCTTTTTTAATGTTAAAAGAAACATTCTTAAGTGCCTCAATACCTGTATCTTGATAAGTAAAACTTACATTTTCAAAGCGAATATTTCCTTCAATTGTTTCCGGATTCGGATTTGTATTTTGAATATCAGGTACTTCTGCCAGAAATTCATTAATTCGTTTTTGTGAAGCCTCCGCTTGCTGAACAATAGAACTCACCCACCCCACCGTTGCAACAGGCCAAGTAAGCATCATCACGTAAATACTAAATTTGACAATGACACCAATTGAGGTAATTTCTCCCAAATAATAAAGCCTTCCTCCCATAAAAATTACGAAAATCAAGCTCAGTCCTATCATCAAAATCATTGTAGGAAAGAAAATTGCCTGTACCCTTGCCAATTTAATATTCTTTTGCCTTCCTTCTTCTGCCAAATCAGATAACTGACTATTAATCAGCGATTCATCATTATAAGCTTTAATGACTCCTATCCCCGAAAATGTTTCTTGAGAGAAGGTAGATAAATTCGATAAAAATTGCTGTACTACTAAGGTTTCTTTGTTGATTTTCCTGCTCATCACATAAATTAGTGCCGACAAAATCGGAAGAGGAATCAAAGTGTAAAGCGTCAGCTCCACAGATGTGTAAAACATTAACGGAATTACACACGCAAAGAGTGTTATCGTCTGAACGCTGTACATAATCGCAGGACCGGCATACATCCGAACTTTGCTAACGTCTTCACTAATTCGGTTCATCAAATCACCCGTGCGATTTCTCTTGTAAAAAGAAAGCGAAAGTTGCTCGTATTTTACAAAAATTTCATTTTTGAGGTCGTATTCTATATATCTTGAAACATTAATTATCAATTGTCGCATAAAAAACGTCATTATTGCAGAAATAATGGTAGTTCCAATGATAATTAAGGCATATTTCAGTAGTAATTCGGTAATATTTGTGTTTTCTTGCGGAGATTTTGCGTATTGTTCAATTGCAGAAACAGAATTTTGCACATATTCCGGCATAAATAACGAAAATATTCTGGCAATAATTGTTATAAAAATCCCTAATATCAGATGATAACGATATTTATAAAAATATTTTCGAATATGTCGTAAATTGGTCATACTTAAATTTTAAGAGGACAAAGATAACTATTTTTTAGAAAAAATGGAAAAAATAAATTATTTACCAGAAGATAAAAAGCAGTGATTAAATCTTTCGAAAAATATAAAAATTCGTCTTATTTGAATACCTATCAGCAAATTAATTCAAAAATATATCTTAAAATGAATCTATCAAAATGCAAAAAAACAATAAAAACTATGCAGAATAAGAATTAATTATTAATTTTGCGAGATTTAAAGAAAAAACGAAAAATTATTATGTTGGTATTACAAACATCTGGTGAAGTAGCAAGTGTTGCAAGTGAAACAGCTCTTGTTGAAGAAAAAACGCTTTCAGTTATGGATATGATCCTCAATGGAGGAGCTGCGAGTACTGTTATCATAGCTGTATTATTCATTATGTTGGCTGTGGCTTTGTTTATCTATTTTGAAAGGCTATTTGCCATAAAATCAGCTTCTAAAGTTGACAAAAACTTTATGATGAAAATTCGTGATGGCATTTCGGCTGGTAAGTTGGACGCTGCGAGAATGTTCTGTGTTCAATCAAATACTCCTGTTGCTCGATTAATTGAAAAAGGAATTTCCAGAATTGGTAAGCCTTTGGAAGACATCAACAAAGCAATCGAAAACGCAGGAACGTTAGAAGTGTACAAGTTAGAAAAAAACACAGCAATTTTGGCTACTATCGCTGGGGCTGGACCTATGATAGGATTTTTAGGCACGGTTGTTGGTATGATTATGTCATTCCACGAAATGGCTACCGCTGGAGGGCAAGCTGAAATGGGAGCTTTGGCAAATGGTATTTATACCGCAATGGCAACAACCGTAGCTGGGCTAATCGTTGGGATTATTGCTTATATCGGTTACAACCACTTGGTAGTTCGTACCGATAAAATCGTTCATCAAATGGAGGCTAATGCCGTTGAATTTTTGGATCTATTGAACGAACCTGCATAAGACAACCTCCTAAAAACCAAATATTAAGATGAAAATAAGAGGTAGAAATAAAGTTAGTCCCGAATTTAGTATGTCATCTATGACCGACATAGTATTCCTATTGCTCGTATTCTTTATGATTACTGCAAATAGCCCAAATGCGTTGGACTTGCTTTTGCCAAAAGCTAAAGGTAAATCCACTAATACACAGAATGTTTCTGTCAGCATAAATAAAGACTTAAGTTACTTTATAGATAAAAAACCAATCACTATTGAAAGTTTGGAACAAGAACTTAAAATAGCATTACAGGGAGTTGAAAAGCCCACTATCATTTTGAGAGTGGAAGAAAGCGTTCCTATCGAAAAGGCTGTCGCTGTGATGGATATTGCAAATCAAAATCAGTATAAAGTAATTTTGGCTGTTCGTCCAAAATAAAATGATATGAGTTTAATTGACACAGAACATAAACGTAAATCACTGGCTCTCACTACGGTTATTATGGGGCTTATTGTGGTTCTGCTATTTTTTGCGGGGATGAGATACCTTGACCCTCCTCCTGAAAGTGGCGTAGATGTTATTTTTGGTGTTGATGCACAAGGAATGGGTGAAAGAACTCCTCCGCCAAGTGCTTCAAAACCACAAACATCGCGTTCTGAAGAAATGTCAAAACCAGAGGAAAGTACTTCTGAAAGTGTAAAGGAAAATCTTTTAGCTCAGGACAATGATGAAGAAATTGCTGTGCCAAATGAGCCAAAAAAGAAAGAAAAGAAGAAGGAAACTCCTAAAAAAGAAAAATCGGAAAAAACTCCTAATAAACAAACAACCGAAAAACCAAAAGAAGAACCAAAACCGTCAAAAGAAGCTACTGATGCCCTATCAAGCATTTTAGGAGCTGCCAATGCAAACGGAAATTCTTCCGGAGGACAAGGTGATGACAATGTTAGTGGTTACAAAGGTAGCCCAGACGGTGACCCTTATGCAAACAGTTACTACGGTTCCGGAGGTTCAGGAACAAGTGGCAAAGGCTGGGGACTTAAAGGACGCAGCATTGAAGCAGAGGGCAAAGTTCTGCAAGATTGTAACGAATCAGGTACAATAGTTGTACAAATTGAAGTTGATCGAAATGGAAATGTGGTAAAAGCAACTCCGGGTGTGAGAGGTTCTACCAGTCGTGAACCGTGTCTGTTAGAAGCTGCCCGAAAAACAGCTTTCAAACACAAATGGAATGCTGATTCAAAAGCTCCTGCACGACAAATTGGATTCATCGTAATTAATTTCAAATTAGGAGAATAATTCCTTATAAAGTGAAACTTTTTTAAAATCAAGATAATTTAAGAATTCTAAAAAATGTCTTCTTAAATTATCTTTTTGTTATATCAACCTTTTTAATTTAACAAAATTGGACTATCAAGAAACGCTTTCGTGGATGTTTAACCGCTTACCTATGTTCCAAAATCAAGGCAGAAAAGCATTGAATCATAAATTGGATAATATTCAAGCACTTACATCCGTTTTAAATCATCCTGAAAAAAAATTTAAATCGCTACATATAGCCGGCACAAACGGAAAAGGTTCGTCAAGCCATATGCTGGCTTCTGTTTTACAACAAGCGGGATACAAAGTGGGGCTATACACTTCGCCACATCTTAAAGATTTTCGGGAACGCATAAAAATAAATGGTATTGAAATTCCTGAAAACAAAGTAATTGCGTTTATAGAAAAATACAAACCTTTCTTTGAAGAAAATCACCTATCTTTTTTTGAAATGACAGTTGGGCTGGCTTTTGACTATTTTGCAGAAGAACAGGTAGATATTGCTGTTATTGAAGTAGGATTGGGTGGAAGATTTGATTCTACAAATGTTATAAATCCTGAAGTATCGTTAATTACCAATATTTCGAAAGACCATATAGATATTTTGGGAAATACTTTGCCTGAAATAGCCGTTGAAAAAGCGGGAATTATAAAGAAAAACACACCTGTGGTAATTAGCGAATACAACGAAGAAACAGCTCCTATCTTTATCGAAAAAGCTAAAAAGGAAAAAGCTCCCATAGTTTTTGCTTCTTCTATTTCAACAGATTTAAAAACTGATTTACAAGGAATTTATCAGGAAAAAAACATAAAGGGAGTCCTCGCTGTGTTGGATTTTTTGAGAAATGACTTTTGGGAAATTTCCGATGATGATATCAAAGCAGGGCTATTAAATGTTGTAAAAAATACGGGCTTGAAAGGACGTTGGCAAACTCTCTGCGAAAAGCCTAAAATAGTTTGCGATACAGGGCATAACGAGGCTGGATTGTCATACGTTATCAAACAAATTTCCCAGCAATCATTTGAGAAGCTTCACATTGTGTTGGGTTTTGCAAAGGATAAAGATGTGGAGGCGGCACTTGATATGTTTCCCAAAGATGCAACATATTATTTCTGCAAGCCAAATATTCCACGTGGGTTAGATGTGCATATTTTAACTGAAATCGCAACTAAAAAAGGAATAAACGGAAAGGCTTACGATTCCGTAAAACAAGCTTTACAAGCCGCAAAAGAAAACGCAAATTCAGAAGATTTTATCTTTGTAG